>NZ_JBVIQR010000083.1:0-12463 GCF_055576875.1 Streptomyces sp. NPDC033229
ACAGAGCCCCTAGACAAGGTCCATCGTCCCAGCTCAGGAAGGCACTTTTGCGTTTCTACCCAACCCTCAGCCGCACCCCAACCGAAACAGCGAGGCTAGAACGGAGCAACCAGCCGAACGCGGAGGACCTCGCTCAAGCCGCTTGACAAGACATAGCAGCCTCGAGGGAAAGGGGGACCGCAGAAACAGATCCCCCCTCGCCCCGCCCAGCCTGGCAGAAAACAGACGGCTCTGGCAGCTTGCCGGCCCGCGGGCGGGACACCCACCGGCTCTCTCACACCGACCAGGCACTGCGATGGCCCCACTGGCGCCGCCGCCACCAGGCCACCGCCATGCTCTGCCACTACAAGCGCCGCACCGCCGGCCACGAACAACACCCACATGACGGACAATCAGCTCGCCACACTCAGAAACAGTCCCCTGACCAGCGGGAATAGCGAACTGCAACTGGAGTATAAAGGGCGAGGCTCCTTGAGCTATGCGCGGTGCGAGCGAACACGCCAGTGCGGTGAGCAGGAGCCTCGCCACGCTACCCGCACTCCATCTGAACAGTGATTTCACGCCTTAGGAACAGAGTGAAATAGTTCAATTGCGAATAAGCGGCAGGTTGAAGCACTTCTAAGATCAGCGCGATCCGGCCGGCGAACCGACACGATTTCCGGCGTGAAGCATCAGGCCGAAGTTGCGCTTCTGTGGCAGTTTACCTGGTCTTCGCGTGCGTTCGATTGGAAAGCTTCTACTGTTTCCGGTAAATCACCTCACGAAAGGGAATAAGACTCAGCACCTCCCGCTCGTAATTCCAAAGAGATGGTTGTTCCAGGTGAATCGATCATCTTTGCCCTTTTCGTCGAAGTTGGCAAGCTTTGCATGCCTGCCATTTGCGACGTAAATTCGTGCCTCAAGAGTGCTCTTGCATGAACTCGTAGCAGTAGCAAGATGCGGGGCGAAGTCGGGGTCGCCGACGATGAGGCTATCTCCAGAATTCAGTTGCCCTGTTTCATTGGCATGGCAGAGGATTAGGTTATCATCCTCTGCCTCACACGTGCCAATTTGCTTATAGCTACTCTTGATCCTCCATCCGAAATGATGCGTGGTAGAAGTAGTGGAATTTTCCGAGTAGTTGGTATTGGTAAACTCCCCATCAGATCTACCGGGCTTAATCGCGAGGTGGAGATCTCTTGTGAAAGTACACGGGGTGGTGTCGGGTTGCTCTAGATCACTAGGAAGAGGATTGCAGATGACTTCTGGAAGCAGATCGTAGTCTTCTCCGGGTTCCAGAGTCAGGAGAATTCCGCGTGGAAATCCAAAGTCTCCGCTTACCTGGTCGGCGAATGCCTTGGAAGGTAGAATGATCGTCGCAGCCAGCGGGATCGCCATGCTAGTGATGATCCATTTTCTGGAACGGTGCTTCAAAATAATCACAGACCCTTTCCTGCCGTTGAGGCGAAAATAAAGAGAGCGGGGGGTGGGCGATTCGTCAACCGAAATCAATAAAGCACTCGGGTGCCCAGGGTTAGTGGATGGAGCCGCAGTTTCCTCCTGTCGCCCCAGTGTAGTAGTCGTTATATCCATAGATGCTGTTATAGCCGTCCTTGTTTTTGTTGCCTAGTCTCTGCCATTCGCCGACTGGATCCTCCCAGTGAAGCTGGTAAGAGGCCACACAGTTAGTCATTGCCGACTCGATGATGGGCGGGATCTTCATTGCTAAATAGGTGCCAGCTGCAATTGAGCCGGGCATCGCAGGTTTGCACCTATATTCGGTTTTACTTTCCGATAACGTGCACGTTCCAATTTCTCCGGCTGCCCCCTGAGAGGCGGTCCATACGGCATCATCCATGAAAGGAATGGTCGCTGGAGGTTCAGAAAAGCGCGCATCATTGAGAAGTTGAAGGATTAGCACGAAATCCTTGCTGTACTGACACGGCAAGGTATTGGTTGGGGTAATTTTAGTGGGCGGGTCGCACTGTACGCTGTGAAATCCCACCCATTTACGTCCAGCAGGTGATGTGGAGCCCATGGTGGTATCCGGGCCGTAGCCCCAGTCGCCCCGGGCAGGCATCGCCGGGTCAGGGACAGCGAAAGCCGGACCAGTCCCAGTAAGGAAAGCCAGTGCCGCTGGAACAGAGACCATCAGCCTCATGAATCCCTTGCGTGCAGGTAGAATCTTCATGAATTCTCACTAAATCCTCTCTCTGACGTCCTCGCGACGCGATTCTTCATACGATGTGCCTGCGACTGCCAAGATGGCTGTCTCACCAATAGAGAGGGACTGAGATACATCATGACGATGAGCCCATTCCAACGTGTGCTGGGCTGTGGCGTTGGCTATGATTTGAGTGGGTGAAGCTCCCGATAGGGGTTGTAGAGCAAGAGCAGTGGCGCACCACGTGTAGAAGGCAATCCGCAGATCGAGGTCGTCAGCACCCGGACCGAGCGGGTTTCGAGCGGACCGTGGCCGGTTCCCGCTCGAAGAGGTGACCTGCACCGCAACGGGCAGGGCCCGGCGGATTGCTCGCCGTGAACTGTCCACGGACATCGCCGCGTGGCTCTGTCGCGAGTTTAGTGAAAGACCCCGTATCGATCTTGGCGCTTCGTGATCATGCTGTGTGTCGATCGATGAGCTGATCTCTGTTTTGTTCCCGCACTTCGTCCACCTGCGCGTTGAGCGAGTCCGGGTGACGGGACGTACGGTCCGAATACACGCACGGGGGCGAAAAGCGGTGGCGGAGTGTCCCGGCTGCGGCATGGAGTCCGGGCGCGTGCACAGCCGCTACGAGCGGAAGATCTCCGATACGGCGGTCGCCGGCCAGCAGGCTCTGCTGCACCTGCAAGTTCGCCGGTTCTTCTGAGGCAGTGCCGACTGCGGCAAGCGGACCTTCGCCGAGCAGATCGACGGGCTGACCTTCCGCCACGGCCGCTGCACCCTGCTGCTGCGCAGGGTCCGCGAGGCGATCGCTCTCGCTCTGGGCGGCCGGGCCGGTGCCCGGCTGGCGGAGGTGCAGGCCATCGGTATCGGCAAGGATGCCCTGCTGCGTCTCGTCCGCGCTCTTCCGGACCCCGAGCCGAAGGCCGTGCGTGTTCTTGGTGTTGATGATTTCGCTCTCAAGCGCGGGCACAACTACGGCACGGTCTTGATCGACATGGAGAGCCACCGTCCCGTCGAGGTGCCGCCCGAACGCTCCGCCGAGGCTCTGGCCCAGTGGCTGCTGGCCCATCCCGGTGTCGAGGTGATCTGCCGTGACCGTGCCAGCTGCTACGCCAGGGTGCCGACCGTGGCGCTCCCGCCGCCCGCCGAGCAAGTGGCCGACAGGTGGCATTTGTGGCACAACCTGGGCATGGCCGCAGAACGGCTCGTGGCCCGTCTGCGCACACAATGGATTCCCTCCGCGCCGGAGAAGAAGGATACCGAGATACCCGCACTTGACCGACGGCCGTGGTACTCGAACGCGCCGGGGTTCAGGAACGGCCCGGTATGCCGGCAGCAGCCAGCAGGTTCCGGACGTGGTAGGGCTCTTCACCTGCACGGGAGGCGATCACGGGGACGGATTCGCCCGAGCGGTAGGCGGCCACGATGGCCGCACTCAGCCGCCGGCGGGCCTCACGCACCGAGCGTTCCGCCGCACGCAGGCCCTCGGCCGCCTCCTCCAGCGTTCCCGGAGCATCGTCCTGATCCTGGCTCATGGGGTTATCGTGCCACCCGCCCGGCCGGGCCCGATATCGTGGGGCCGACAGGAGCAACGAGGGGTGGAGCACGTGGTGGGCGAGACATTGGTGACCGTGGTCGGCAACCTGACCGCCGACCCGGAGCTGCGGCACACCAACTCTGGTATCCCAGTAGCAGGTTTCACGATCGCGTCGACGCCCCGCGTATTTGACCGCGACCGCAGCGAATTCGTCGATGGAGAACCGCTGTTCTTGCGCTGCTCGCTCTGGCGACAGGCCGGCGAGAACCCGTTCCGAGCCTCGGTCGGTACACCACGCCGACACCTCTTCGCCGATAGTGTTCTCGTATGTCCCGCAAGCGCCGCCCCGCACGCCGTCAGCCCGTCCCCATCGAGCGGACCGACGCCCTGCAGGCCGAGGAGCTGGAAGCCCTGGCCTGCAGGTACCCCCAGGACCAGAGGAACTCCTCACCGAAGCCCCCGAGTTCCACGGCCGCGCAGGCCAGCACGAGAAAGCACTCGCTCTCTACCAGCAGGTCCTGGCCGCCGACTGCCAAGAACCCCACCTGGTCCAGGCTTTCCGCGTCGACATACTCTGGGATGCTGGCCGCACCGACGAGGCCCGCGCAGCGGCCACGGACCTGCGCCGCCAGCACCCAGTCGATGCCGGGCCGTGGAACATCGCCGCCGAGACCTTCGAGGCCGCAGACGAACTCCATGACGCCGCGGACTGGTTCACCGCAGGTGTGACCCATCTCCTCGGTCCCACCACTCCTCTCACCCTCGAAGCCGTCCGTGATGCACCGGACGCCACCGGCATCGAGATGCTCACCATCGGCCGTCACCGCGTCCGGCGTCATCTCTACCAGCCCCACGACGACCTGGACCAACTCGCTCACGACCTCTACCAGGACAGCCCGGCATCGCTCAGCACCACCAGCACCCTCGACGATCTCCAGACCCCGAGCTCCGGGCCGCCGCAGGCGGTGACGCCCAGACTCTGATCTCCTCGGTCGAGAAACTCTCCCGCGAAGTCGAAGCCCGACGAGCTGCCCTGTCACGCCCCCGCATGACCTGCGCGCTCTTCTGGAATTCCAGCGAGTTCTTCGAGCTCCTGGACACATGGCCCCAGCTGGCCGATCACTACGGCACCGAGCACCACGAACACATCCGCCACGTCGAACAGATGCTCCAACGCCTGTCCAGCGAAGGCGAACCCCATCTTGGGATCGCACACGGCACCGTGACGGACTTCGAGTCCTTCACCCACGAGGAGAACCTGTCCTCGCAGGACGGAGACGCTCGGGCCCACTACGCCGCCGACCTCGCAGCCCGCGGCCAGGCCACCCCATGGCCCCCACCTCGCAACAACCCCTGCTGGTGCGGTTCCACACGCAAGTACAAGAAATGCTGCGGCAACCCCGCCCTCACCTAACCAACATCGATACGGGGTCTTTCACCAAACTCGCGACAGAGGCATCCTGGACTGTCCGCTCTCACGGCAAAACCGACGCGATCGACGCCGTGGCCATGGCCAGAATTATCCCTTCCCGGCGTCACCCCGGAACGCTTTTTGTGGAAATATTCTCACATTTAACCAGTTCCGGTGGGTCCGTTTCCGGGTGGGCGCCTAATTTCCATTTACAGGCACTGCGAATATATTCCTTTTTTAGCCCGCCAGGGAAATCAATCTCCATCTCTTGCGGATGCCTAGAGATGATTGCTTTGTTTTTATTTGCGGTTGCGTTTACGTCAATCCCGCCGGGTGCAGCGGAAATCTCGTAAACCCATCCCTCCCCCTCTGGGTTAGACAGGGCGAACCCCCTGGCTACAGAACTCCAGCAAGTTGTGCTCAAGTGTGCACTATTCTTCCCTGGTTCCCTCAGGTAGCTGTCGAGAGGTTCGAGGTCTCCGCCTTTAGGAACGAATCCGTTAGCAGAGATTGTCCAACTAATACTAGGATTGTCTTCACTCGCATAGGGATCGTCCGGCCCTCTCGAATCCCCCCTCCATAACGTATTTAAACCCTTTCGCCAGCGCCATTTCTCCTTCCCGTTCCTCGTGGTGACATTCCCCTCGAGAGCAGGGCTCCCCTCTTTTGCATTCGTCTTCCTCCAGTCCTCAGTCTTGAAGCTTCCCGTCTCCCCGCAGGGGCGGTACTTCTCCTTACCAAAGGCAATTTCTGCATAGAACCGTCCGGCCAACTCTTCGGCAGGATCAGGACATAAGACAACGACGATAATTGCGCAAACAATGGCATTAGCGACCTTGTTGAGAGAAATCTGCATCAGGCTGGCCTGGCCTTACTTTAGGGTTATGCGCTAACTGTAGGTCACGGGTGATGTGATCACCGTGTGGGAGCCGTTCTGGACAACCCCGTTCACGGATTCAGCCTTCGGTACTTCGGCGGGCTGGTGACCGCGCCGCGGCACGAGAGCCTACGGGGCACGGCGGAGTCACCATGGAGTCTGCCGCTGGAGGGCCGGGTGCTGCTGGTCGCGGCGTTGTGGCGCATGAAGCCGACACAGCGGCGGCCTGTCCCGCTGTCCGGGATCTCCGAGTCGGGCAGTCCAGGAGCTATCGGTACTCCGCCAGCCAAACTGCTGGCCCGGCTGCGCGAGCGGCGCTGGCGCATCACCCTGGTCTGGGCGGATGGCGGCTGTACCGGCCAACTCGTCGGCTTCGCCCGCAACGTGCTGCGGATCGCGCTGACGGTAGCCAAACGCAGCGACGACACCACAGGCTTCGTCGTCCTGCCGAAAAGATGGCTTGTCGAGCGCACGTTCGCATGGCTGATGCACTCACGCCGCCTGGCCCGCGACTACGAAACCCGCACCGACAGCGCCGAGGCGATGAT
Source organism: Streptomyces sp. NPDC033229 (assembly GCF_055576875.1). Taxonomy (NCBI): domain Bacteria; kingdom Bacillati; phylum Actinomycetota; class Actinomycetes; order Kitasatosporales; family Streptomycetaceae; genus Streptomyces; species Streptomyces sp. NPDC033229. Next base: position 6,520 of record NZ_JBVIQR010000083.1, read on the forward strand.
CAGGTGGTCGACGACCGGGACATCCTGGTCGTGATGGACGCGGGCTATGACGTGATGCGCCTGGCCTGGGTGCTGCGCGACCTGCCCGTCGAACTGGTCGGGCGTCTGCGTTCGGACCGCGTCCTGCGCCGTCCGGCGCCCTCCCGCGAGGAAGTACTACCGGGCCCACCCCCGAGGGGGCCACCCGCCCAAGCACGGCAAGGAGTTCAGCCTGGCCAGGCCCGAGTCGTGGCCGGAGCCCTCCGTGGCCACGGTGAACGACACGCCTCGTTACGGCAAGGCCGAAGCCTGCGCCTGGGACCGGCTTCATCCCAAGCTGCAGCAGCGATCCGCGTGGATCGACCACGATGGCGAACTGCCCCTCGTCGAGGGCACGTTGATCCGGCTCAACGTCGATCATCTGCCCGGCGACCGCGACGCGCCGCCGGTCTGGCTGTGGTCCTCCGCCACCGGTGCGACCCCGGACGACGTCGACTTCGTCTGGTCGTGCTACCTGCGCAGATTCGACCTTGAACACACGTTCCGCCTGTTCAAGCAGTCCCTCGGCTGGGCCCAGCCACGGCTTCGCGACCCGCGGGCGGCGGACCGCTGGACGTGGCTCGTGATCGCCGCGCACACCCAGCTCCGTCTCGCGCTTCCGCTCACGGCTGACCGGCGCAAGCCCTGGGAGAAGACCACCCGCCCCGGCATCGCGCTCACACCGACCCGCGTCCGGCCGGGGGTTCAGACACATCCGCCCTCACCTGGGCAGTCCGGCCCGTGCACCCAAACCCACCCAGCCGGGGCCAGGACGCCCGCTCGGCTCCAGGAACCGACACTCCGTCACCCGCTACGACGTCGGCAAGACCGTCAAACGCCCCGAGACCGTCACCGAACGTAATCAGCGATGTTAAGGAACAAGCTCAGCCCTCCTCTGCCTCGCCAGACGACGAGCCGACGTGCTCTTCGCCATGCTCCGCGACGGCACCTTCTACGAATCCAGAACCCCCACGTCACCCTCGCCGCACGACCACCCCAAACAGCCTCATACCCGGCACCACACCCTTCACGAAGGACATAGAGGCCCCCCGCGTTCCGGTCTTTCGTCAGCGAGCCGAGGCAGAGCCGCGTTTGCCTAAAGCACAGGCCTGGTCCCGGCGGGTGCAATTTCCTTACTTCGTGGACCCGCCCAGCCTCCGTCGGCGAGACCACCACGAGCCAAACAGTCTGAAAAATACACCACCGATCCCAGGTCACGCGGCCTCGGGGGCGCTGCTCGTCGTCTCCGGTTGGGCGCTAAAACAGAGTAGGAAATTCGGACTCAAACAGTGCCAAAATCCCGGTAATAGTGTGCGTCCGGTTCTACAATGTCGGGTGATGCGCGCTCACCGCGCGCGTTGCGACCTGATGAATCGTGAAGGAAGTGGTGTGGTGTTACGTCTACGGCACGTGGGAACAGCGCTGGCAGCTGGCCTGGTGATGGCGGCAGCGGCGGGGACGGCTAGCGCGTGGGCGGCGCTGGACCCAGGAGCGGACGCACTACAACACACCCAGCCCGCCCCGGCTCACGCCAACACCCCCAAGCCAGCCCCAACCTCCTCTCCCACCACCGTGAGCCCCGCCCTCCCAAGTTCCCGCAACACAAGTGCACCCCAAACGGACGCACGGCTCACAAGGCCCGCTGCACCTGACGGCACCGAGAGCACCACGAAATCGAAGCCGGCCACCACACCTGTGCCCGCCGCGAAAGGCCCCGGCGGCACATTCGCCCCCGCGTCCCCAGCTGTGTCCGGGAAGGACTACCGGGACTTCTGGGTCCTCGGGCCCCGCTAAAGAACCGCGCTGTCACACCCTCAAGTTGGCCACGCCACAATCCCCTGACACCGGCGGAGCTGCGTCACCCGGTAGGGGCGGCTTCCGTCGGCCCCGGGGGCGTCGGTTGTTGGGCGAGGGAGGCGATTTCTGGTGTGGGTTTATCGTGCGCATGCTGCCAGTTTTTTCCGGCGGGGACTGTGCACTGCTCTGCTCGTCGCCAGCCTCACGGCGGCTGTCGGCGTCAGCCCGCCGCACAACACCGCCGGTGCCGACGATTCCTCACCCAGGCTTTACGACCCGCAGGGCAAGCCGCGCGGCGTGCCCAACCTCGCCCTGCCCAACCTTGTCCTGAGCGGTGCAGCCCGTGGCAGACGGGGTAGCGACCGGAGTCTAGGCGGCGACACTGGGGACGTGCGCCGTGGTTTTGCGGGCGACAATGCTGGCATTCCCGGGGCTCTTCTGGCCGCTTATCAGAACGCCGCGCGCCTCGCCGCGACCCAGCTGCCGGGGTGCCACATCCCGTGGGAGCTGATCGCGGGCATCGGCCGCGTGGAGTCGGTGCACGCCAGCGGTTACGGGCTGCGCAGCGACGGCTCGACGGAGACGCCGATCCGCGGACCGCGGCTGACCGGTGGTCAGTTCGCGGAGATCCGGGACACCGACAAGGGCCGCTGGGACGGCGACACCGAGTACGACCGGGCCGTCGGCCCGACCCAGTTCATCCCCTCCACCTGGGAGATGTCGGGCGCCGACGGCAACGGCGACGGCATCAAGGACCCCAACAACATCTTCGACGCCGCGCTGGGCACCGCCCACTACCTCTGCGCGAACAACCGGGATCTGAACAGCAGCGCCGACCTCGACAAGGCCGTGCTGAGCTACAACCAGTCCCGCGAGTACGTCAACGCCGTCCTGGCCTGGATGCGCACGTACCAGAGCGGCAACGTGGGCACGGTGCCCGACGACACCCCGGCCACCCCGCACAACCCGTCAGGCGACACCCCGGGCAGGAGCCCCAACACGCCCTCTCCCGGCACCACGCCCGGGACCGGCCCGACGACGACACCGCCGAGCAACAAGCCCAGCCCGGGCAGGCAGACCCCCACGCCCCAGAAGCCCAGCCCGAACAAGCCCACGCCCACGCCCTCGCCCGACACACGCCTGAAGCGGACGAGCGCGGCGAACATGGAAACCACGGCGGGCGACACCTTCAACAAGCCCGCGAGCGTCCTGGCCCTCGACAAAGCGGGTAAGCCGGTCGTCGACGCCCGGGTGGTCTTCGAGATCATCGGCGAGAGCACCAAGGGCCACTTCCTGGGCGGCGCCAAGAAGGTCACCGCCCCGACGCTCAAGGACGGCATCGCCGAGGCGCCGACCATCCTCGCGGGCACCAAGGCCGGCCAGTTCCCCCTGCGCGCCACCGTCGATGGCAAGGGCGCCGTCACGCCTGTCGACTTCAACGCGACCGTCAAGCCCGCCCCGGCACCACACGCCGACAAGATCGAGCGCGTCGGCAACGGGACCCTCACGGCCGAGCCGAACAGTGCCTTCACCAGCAAGATCGTGGTCCAGGCCTCCGAGGACGGCAAGGCCGTGCCCGGCATCGGCATGACCGCCACCGTGGCCCCCGCCAACGGCGAGGGCACCGCCAAGACCGGCCCGTACTTCAAGGACAAGAACGGCAAGCCGATCCGCGAGATCGACCTCGACAAGACCGACGAGAACGGTCAGCTCGAACTGCTGGAGTTCTTCGCCGCCGGCAAGCCCGGCGCCTACACCCTCCGCATCGTCAGCACCGACGGTCAGATCCTCCTCGTGCACCTGACCGTGCTGGCGCCGAAGCCCACGCAGCAGCCGTCCACCACCCCGAGCGGCACCCCCAGCGGCACTCCGAAGTCCTGAGTTCTACTCCGTCCCGCCCGCCCCCGCCTCGCGGGGGCCCGGGCCAGGGGTGGCGCGTGCCGATAGCACGGCCCGTGCTGCCGCGTCCGCATCGATGACGTCCGTCTTGCCGTACTTGCGCCGGGTGGCGCGGTCGGGCTGGTTGACCTCGAAGACCTCGATGTTCTCCCGGCGCAGGGCTCTGATCAGCGCGGCTCCGTAGGAGCCGGTGCACTCAGCACCGGCGCGTCGAATGACGCCGAACGACCGTTTCCAGGAGATCAGTTGGCGATATCCGACAGCCGTGGTTGGGAACTCCTGATGCGTGAGAGAGGCTCCCAGGGTGGTGATCGCAGCGGCGACGTGGGCGTCCTTGTGGGTGTCGATCCCCAGGATCACATCCTCGGCCAGGGGCGGAACGAGCTGCGTGGCGAGTGTGAGCTGGGGAAGCTGGTGACGGTCACAAGGCTCCTCGGCCTGGGGCTGGTGGCCGACGCCGGTCGGTGGGCGGTCAGAACTGTGATGGTGCCTTGTGTAGCGCCCCTGTTGGGACACGTCCTCTGGCTGAGCGTTTGGTCCTGTGGTTCGTGTTGGGTTCCTGACTCAGGTGTCGCGCCAGTTTGGGGTGGATTCGTTGGTGAGGCGGCGGCTCATGAGGTCGATCATCGCGAGGTGAATCATGGCTTCGGAGCGGTGCGGGTGGGTCTCGTAGTCACGGGCGAGTCTGCGGTGGTGCATGAGCCAGCCGATGCTGCGCTCGATGGTCCACCGGCGCGGAATAATCGTGAAGCCCTTGACGCCGGGCGGGCGTTGGACGGGGTGGACGTCGATGCCCAGGCGGGCGCCGTGATCGATGGCCGTGGTGTGGTAGTCGGCGTCTACCCAGGCCTTGCGGATGCGCGGGTGGTCGGCGGCGATTGAGGCGAAGGGCTCCTCAGTCGCTGATGAGGGGCTTGAGCACCGGTTTTACCGAGCCGGAAGAGCTCTCCGTAACGTGGGTGTGGCAGCTCGGTGCCCTGGCAGGCCGGACGAAAGCGTGATGGAGGGGCCTGCACGTGATTTGACACCGGCGACATCGACCTCCTCTTCGCCATGCTCCGAGACGGCACCTTCTACCAGCCGCCCACACCGGCTACGGCTCGACGAAGGCCATAGAGGCACCTTTTCGGGCTTTCGGCGGCGCGCTGGTGGGCCCGCATGATCGTTTAGTCGGCACAGACGATGGGCCAGTCGACTTCGCCGACCGCTCGGGCAGGTCTTGCCAGGCTGCCCCCGGTCGAGAGCTTCTCGAGAGCTTCCACAGGATTCTGTATCGGCTTGACGCACAGGGCGGCTCTCCGTATCCAATGTGGGCCGGGTACAGAGGGAGCTTAAAGACTAAGGATGGGTCATGGAGTGCCATGTGGAAACAAAGCCTCTCTTCCTGAATAAAGACAACACCATGATGGAGTCATGTGCGTTGCGGAGCAACGCCGCAGCAGCCCGTCGCGAAGTGACGGAGCACCATGCCCTCGTCACGAAGTGACGAAGCATCATGTTTCCGGAGGAAAGCGCGCGCGTAGGGCCTGTTATTGCGCGCGCATCTCGATGTACGATTTCCGGCCCTGACCGGATGGCAGAACCGGCCCCTCGACTCCATCTGTTCGGTGATCTTCATTAACGCGCGATCCACGTGAAGATCCGCGACGGCGCCGTGGCAAACCGGCCGTTCTACGTGGCCCTGGCTGTCACGGCCGAGGGCCGGCGAGCCATTCCCGGGCTATGAGCCGACGACGGCAGCGAAGGCGCCAAGCACTGGATGCACATCCTCACCGAGATCAAAAGCCGCGGCGTTACTGACTTTCCTTCGTGGTTGTCGCGGCCGGTTGGCGGATGGCGAGGACGGTCTCGGCGAGGCATCCGGCAATGAGATGCGGACGGTACTGGATCTTCCGCAGGCCTCTGCGGACGGTCTGGATGTGGTGATCGAAGTCGGTGAAGGCAATGTTGGCGGTCGCCGTGCATCCAGTAGCGACCAGATGCCCTCCACCGGATCCGGTGCACAACCGGGCAGTTGGATAATGGTGAGCCAGTCGTGGCCGGCCGCGTACTCGCGGAGGCCGACGGCTCGGTGGACGTTGAGGCCGTCCCAGATCAGGGTGATGGACCCACCGAGCTGGAGGTGGGCTCGGACCGCTAGACGAGTCATTCCGAATGCTGACGGTGTGTCCGGGAACGCAGACAGGGCGTCCAAGATCGTTGTGTGACGAACAACCTGGACGCCCTGCTG
>NZ_JBVIQR010000084.1:0-12260 GCF_055576875.1 Streptomyces sp. NPDC033229
CAGCACGACGTCCACCAGAGGCGCGGGATGCCGCCGACGCGCCCCGGGCCGCCACCGTGCAACGGCGTGACACCGCCATCGGCTGGTCGCTTAACGGCCGCGCACAACAAAGCGACGCGCTCACCGAGGCCGACGGCGCCATCATGGTCAGGCGGCGGCAGGATGTGCGGATGGCGAAGAGTGAGACAGAACTGCTGGCCCTGCTGCGCGAACTTGATGACCCGGAGCGGCTGGAACGGCCGCTGCACTACGACCGCGCGGCGACCGGCCTCAAGTTCGGCGAGCTGGTGCGCCGGCTCGAAGCGGACTTCGGTGCCTTGTGCGAGTGTGAGCGGGACACCCAGGACTCCAGCGAGTACGGGCGCGTCCACGTGCCTGCGGACGCGACGGTCTGCGGGACCCGGATCGTGATCTGCGTGAGCAAGTTCGCCTCCCTCGCCGAGCCCGTCGCCCGCCTCGGCGTGCGCCCTGGCGCTGCCCGGCTCCAGCACGGCGCCCGTGGCGCTGAGCGCGGCGTGGGCACGGTACAGCAGTGTGCTGACCCGGCCGAGAGCGTGAAGGTCCATGCCCGTTCAACGCCCCGGCTCGTGCCCGGACACCCTCGACTGCCTCCCCCTGTCCGGTCGGCGGGAGGGGTACAAGTACCGGTATGACAGAGCGGGTGCGGTGGCCTTCGTGGTGGACCGGGCACGGGAGATCGTGGACGGGTACGCGCCGCTCAAGGTCACGCTGCGGCAGGTGCTGTACTGCCTGGTCTCCGAAGGGGTGCTGCCGCACACGGCGCCGATGTACCGGCGGCTGTCCGCGCAGCTGGCCAAGGCCCGCCGCGAGGGCCGCTTCCCCGACCTGATCGACACCGTCCGGGAGGTCCACGTGCCGTCGGCCTGGCCGGACGCGGACGCGTTCGTCGCGGAGATGCCCGACTGGTTCCGGCTGGACCGCACCGAAGGGCAGGAGCATGCGCTGTACGTCGCCGCCGAGAAGGACACCCTTCGGCAGCAGCTGACCGGCTGTCTCGCGTACGCGGGCATCCCGGTCCTGGTGGCCCGCGGCTTCGGCTCGCAGTCGTACGCCGACGTCGTCCACGACCGCGTCACCGCCGACCCGCGCGACGGGGTTCTTGTCGTGGTCGGTGATTTCGACTGCTCGGGTGAGGACATCGAACGGGACCGGGTAGCGCGTACGGGCTGCTGGAGCCGGACGGAGCGTGTCCTGCTGACCTACGACCAGGTTCGCGCCTACGAGCTGCCCGCGACCGAGGGCAAGCGCGGCGATCCGAGGTGGTCGGCCTTCGCCCGCCGCTACGGCTTAGACCCCCGCCGCCCGGTGCAGTGGGAGGTGGAGGCCTGGAGCCGGCCGAGCTCCAGCGTCTGGTCCTCGCCGCCGTCGCCCCGTACGCCGACCGTGACGTCCTCGCCCGGCAGGTCGCCCGTGAGGAAGAGCAACGCCGCGCCCTCGCCGCCTTCCTGGAGGGATGGAACGCGGCGGGCGGGGGAGCGCCGTCGTAGCACCGGCCGGACGTCTGACGGCGGCCCCGGCTGTCGGTGGCGGCCATCGCCAACGAGATCCTGGCCCTCTGGGACCGGCCCCAGATCGTACAGACGCTCCTCGAAGGAGACCACGGCCCCACCGCCTGACCGGCGGGGCCGCTGTCCATCAGAGCTGAGCTTGTCTTGCTGCTCGCCCAGGCCGTCGCGCGCGACGTCGAGGCGGCCAGGATGCAGGCCGAGCTGGACGAGGTGCTCTGATGCCGATCGCCGTCGACATCGACGCGATGCTGGCCAAGCGGAAGATGTCCGTGGGCGAACTCGCCGAACGCGGCGGGATCACTCCCGCCAACCTGGCGGTGCCCAAGAACGGCCGGGCCAAGGCGGTGCGCTTCGCGGCGCTCGCGGCGCTCTGCGAGGTGCTGGAGTGCCAGCCGGGGGACCTGCTGCGCTGGGAGGCCGGAGGCGGCGGTGAGGGCGCCGACGGCGGTACGTGAGCGCGGTTCGCCGATTCGACCAGTAGGGTGACGGTGTGTCATGGCCGGGCCTGAAGGCCCGAGTCGCATGGATCACATCGAGAGAACAAGGTGCTCAGGTTGAAGAAGTTCAAGGCTACGGTTGTCGCCATCACCGCCATCGCAGGACTGGCCGTGGCCGTCACGCCGGCTCAGGCAACCGACACCTGCACCGCGGGGGGCGGCGGCAAGTACATATGTGATTACGGCGTAACGAACCACGCGCTTCCGAACGGCCAGAAGGAACAGTTCCTGGTCGGCCTCGACTATGCGGTGTGGACGCGCTGGACCATCAGCAATCAGTGGACCGGATGGGTGTCCTTGGGCAAGCCCGATCCCGTCGGTTCTGCCCGCGCCACGAACGCTGTCAAGGTGGAGGATCAGCAGGTGGGGGGCGACTTCCGGACGACCATCTACCTCAACAACAGCAACGGCCCCGTCGTCAGCAGGACGCGCCTCGCCCTCGGGTCGGGCTGGACGCCTTGGGACTGGCCCAACTTCAACTGACCGAGTGTTCCACCCCCCCCGCCCGAGGCGGTGTCACGGACGCCAGCGGGGGGCCTCGTCGTCCGGGGTGTGCGGGCTCGCGAAGCGGAACGGGACCGAGAGACGGGCGGCCAGGGCCCGGCCGGCCCTGTCGGCCACGGCCGCCGACGGGTGGAGCGGCCCGGGGTCCTCGTCGTCGAGGTAGCGCTCGGCCGCGCCCCAGTAAATGGTGGCCAGCGCCCGGTCGTCCTTCCCGGACCTCGACTACACACCGATCGGCTGACCGGCAAGGGGCGTACGAGCACGTGTACGCCCCTCGTCCGCTCCGGGTCTCAGCCCTCGCTCCGGGCGCGCCACGCATCGAACTCCTCGACCGTGGTGACCCCGTGGTCCAGGACCGCCCGGTAGACGTGGCAACTGGGCACCGTGGATCCGTTCTCCGGCCGTCCGGCCAGCACTTCCTTGATCCGTAGGATCGTGCACCGGTGCGTGTCGGTCAGCCGGGGCGGCAGCGTGTGGACGTGGGCGAGGTCGGGCTGGCGGTCGGGCTCGTCCACGAACCAGATGTCGAGGGTCCACTCCGCTCCGGTGCCGGAGCGGTACTCGACGCCCAGGTAGAGGCCGTCCGGGTACAGGGGGTCGGTGTTCCAGTGCCCGGTGTCGTCCCGGAAGCGGACCTGCCGCACCCGGTCGTGCACCGCCAGTTCGGCGCCGATCCCGGCGACGGCCTTCACGGTGGCGGCGTCGAGCTCCGGGCAGATCACGGTGATGTCGAGGTCCCGGCGCACCATCAGGCCGAGCGCCGCGCTGCCGACGCGGACGGCTTCGCCGCGGTCCGCCAGCAGCGCCGCCAGCCCGAGGTCGGCCGCGACCTGGTCGGCCTCCGCCTGGAGCGATCCCTGCCGTTTCAAGAAGTCTTCAGTAGTCACCGGTTCAGTATGTTGATCGATCCCGGCCTTCTACGATGCCGTAGCCCAGGACATGCATGACAGCGGTGTCCCCTGCTCGGCTGGATCACGGAACCCGGCGGACTGCGTCCGTTCGGCGCTGTGCCTTCCCAGGCCGATCTGGAGGACACCCGCATCGTGCCGGCGTACACCGCCGTCGCGCGGCTGATCCTCAACGTGCTGCCCGGCGTCCACCTGTCGACGGCGTAGCTGAATCTGCGCCTGGTCCTGCCGGGGGACAGGGCTGAGGCCGACCGCGTCCGCGCCTTGGGCGACTGGGGGGTCAGGCGGTCACGAGTGCGTATTCCGCCACCTTCGCAGTGTTGACGAGAGCGATATTGGATTGGTCAGCGATGTTGTTGGCGAGGGTGTTGCCGCGCATTGCGGCGTACAGCGTCGACTTCGGGATGTGGTTCTCCGCTCCGATGACTGCGATCGTCTTGGCGTCGAAGCCGGCTCGGTCACGTAACCGGCGGAGAGCGAGGGCGAATCGAGCTTGCGGGCCGTCGTCGGGATCAAGCGGCGTTGCGCGACGTGGCATGTGGTCTACACCTGTTGTCTCGCGAAAAGCGCAGTTTCTCCGTGTATTCTCTCGACCCCCTTACGAAGCCGCAAGGACGTCGCGAGACTCGGAGCACCAACTCAGCGGCCGCCAGGCGCCTCTGCCTCGCAAGCATCGTGAGGACGCCCGGCGACCGGACCGCCGCTCTCGCGGCAGACAGGACGGCAACAGTGCTGACGGCCTCTTCACATGATGTACCCCGCCACCCCCTTCACTGCAAGCCTCGTCTCAAGGTCATCCTCGTCGGCATGGTCGTGGTGGGGCTCACGGCGGCCCTCCCGCCGGATCACGTGAGCGCATGTGCTCAGACGGTCGCCGCTGTCGCCGCGTCCGCGGTGGTGCTGCGCGGGAGCAGGGAAGATGGGGTGATGCCCAGCTGACCCGCACAGGAGGCAAGGCCCCCCGGCTTCGGCCGGGAGGTCTTCTTGCGCGGCTGCGGCCACTTCGTAGCCGGGCCGTTCCGCCCTGGCCCGTGTCGCCCGACTACGCCGAAGCCTCGGCCCCTGCGCTGGGGGCGAACCCGCTCCCCTGCTCGGCGAACACCTTGATCGCGGCGCCCAGGAACTCCACCATCCCGGGGTGGTAGGAATCGTGGAACGCCCTCATGGCCTCGTCCTCGGCGTAGAAGAGCGACATGCCGACGTAAGCCTCCCTGGAGGGGGTGTAGAACCGGCAGACGATGTCGAAGTGCCTGCGGACGAGCTCCTGGATCTGCTGGTCCCCTGGCAGGGAGCCACCGTCCAGGAAAGCCGTGATCTCCTGGTACAGGACGTCCCAGTCCTGGTGGACCCGCTCCCTGTCCACATGCTCCCAGTTGTTCGTCCCGGCAAGGCTCTTCGCCTGCTCCTCGGCCAACGCCCGGCGACACTCGTCCTCGTAACTGTTCCCCACGGCACCGGTTCCCATCGTTTCGTCACCTCTCCGGTGGATCCCCGAGAGGCCGCCGACATGTCGACATCGACCGGCCGCCGATGATCAACTGCCGGTCCAGGCCGAACGGTGACACACAGCCACCGGGTCGGCAAACCATTTCTTGGACCCTCCGGCGCTCCGTCCCGGTCAGCCGGCGGCGGAAAGGCGCGGCTCGAACGGCGAGCCGTCGGAGCGGGGCGCCCAGCCGCTCGACCGCGCGGCCCGGATTCCCGCGGCGACCTCGCGCGGCAGGACGAGCTCGGCCGGCACCAGGTCCGGTTCCATGACGGCCGGTCGACCGGTCTCCACGACGAGTGTCGTCCCGGGGCGGCCGCGTCCTCCATCACGTAGCCCAGGGTGCCGAGGTGGTATTCGCAGCACCGGCGGTTCCTGCTCACCCGCCAGCGGTACTCGACACCGTCGATGACGATGCGGCGGGAACCCTTCTTCGTCAGTGCCACTCTCTGCCCCTCCGCGAACGGCCGACCGGTCGCCACATTGTCCCGCGCCTCGACGCCGCCCGCTGGTCCGACGTGATCCGAAAGAGAGGGCCTAGGCGTGCCGCCTCATGCCGCAGCGCCTCACGCACCACTGAACCGATGGTGTCGCAGCGGCGCGCGCTGTGGAGCACTGGAGAACTTTACGGAGGGGCTTTCTATGCCGGGCGCATGCGAATCGGGTCGCGTCATGAGCGCTCCATCATCTGTCCGAGCCGGCCGGAGAATGCGTTGAGATCGTGGCCTTCCGCATACCGTGAAGACAGCATTCCGTGGGAATTGGCGTGAATCGCGGCGTGATGGTTATGCACATCTAATTCCACACGAACGACCGCTTGGTAGGTCGGTGGGTCGAGCAGGGCGCTGGATTTGGTGGCCGGGGCCTTGGGGTGGGTGGCCGGGTCGGCTCGGGGTGAGCTCTCTCCGGGGAACACGACGCCTCAGGCTGCGGGGAGTTGAGCCACAGAGCCCTCTGTTATGGTGCGCCGACGTCATCTATCAAGCAGTTCCAGGTCACCTTCGACTGCGCGGAACCTGAGCGCGTCGCTCGTTTCTGGTGCGAGGTGTTGGGGTACGTCGTACCGCCGCCGCCGGAGGGGTTCGCCACGTGGGTCGATTTCGATCGCTCGCGGCCGCCTGAGGACAGGGGTTCGTGGTTCGCCTGCAGCGATCCCTCGGGCGCGGGCCCGCGGCTGTTCTTCCAGCGCGTTCCCGAAAGGAAGACCGCCAAGAACCGGGTGCATCTCGACGTGCGGGTCGGCACTGGACTCGTAGGCGAAGAACGCCTGGCCGCGCTGGAGGCCGAATACACACGACTGGTCGCGCTGGGCGCGGTACGCGTGCGGCTGCTGGCTGACGACCACGATTCGTGCATCGTGATGCAGGACCCCAACACTCCTGACTACCAGTTCTGAGCATACGCGCACGTCAGAGAACGCAGAAGCCCCGCACGGCACTTGGGCCGAACGGGGCGTTTTGCTGTCTGGGGCGGGTCAGCCGCAGAACGACGACTTCACGGCGGTCACGATGTCTGCCGCTTGCTTGTCGGTGAGGCTCGGCACCGTGCCCCCCTCGTATCGAGTCTTGGCGTTCCCCTGAACTGTCGCGGCGGGCTTTTCTGCCTTGATGTCTGAGCAGACGTTCCGCGCACGGTCTACGGCTCGGGCTTCCTTGACGACCAAACCGGGCTCGATTGCTCCGAGCGCGCGTATCAGTGCGGCAGTCTGTTCAGGGTCGGGCGAGGGAACGCCCGAGGACTTGGGCGCTTCCTTGCTCGGCTTGTCGGCGGGCTTTGCTGGTGCGGTGGCTGCCGGCTTCGCGGTGTCCTCCTTCTCCTTTTCGGAGTCCTCGCCCCCGGTCAGTGCTCCGATACCTGCGACGACTAAGACGCCCGCACCGATGACCACCCACGTTTTCCGCTGCTTCGCGGTCCCTCCCCTGGAGTACATGAAAGATCACCGCATGCTTCCACGCATGGCGCAGTAAGGCCGCGGAAACACGAAAGCCCCGTCCGGCCCAGTGGCCGAACGGGGCAGGGTCCCGAGCGTGTCAGCGGTTGCGGATGACGTCGTTGTGGTGCGGGCCGGGGACGAGACGCGGTGCGCAGCGCGGGCAGGCGTAGAGAGGGAAACCGGGTCCGCTCTGGCGCTCTATGTAGCGGACTTCCACGGGGGCAGTGGTAGCGATGTCGCACTCGCAGCATTTGACGAGCGGGGCGGGGTGGACGGGCGGGAACCGTCTTGCGATGGTCATGCGACCACGGCCAGAGCTGCGAAGTGGTCGCCGTCGTAGCGGTACGTGTACTCAACGCCGATCTCGGCGAACGCCGTGGCCCACCAGCGTTCACGCTGTTCCGGCGTAAGCCCCTGCACCTCTTCGGCGTGGAAGATCGCTCGGACTTGCGCGCTACTGGGCGTAGACCACGGCTTCGGTCGGCGTGCGGCGGGGTGCAGGGTCGGTGCGGGCCCGGCGGCCGGTAAGGGCCGACAGGCGGGGTCGGCCGCGTGGTGCCCGCCGGCGGGTACGAGTAGGCGGAACAGCAGAACCGCAACGGGTGCCAGCACCGCCACCAGGGCGAGGGCGATAACATCGCGCATGAGTCGTTCAGCTCCTAACAAGCTGTTCGGCGGAGCCCCGGTTGACCGGTCCTAAGCGGTCTTCCGGGGCGTTTTTGTTGCGCGAACGACGGTAGACCCACACGTCTAACCTGTCTACCTGTCTAACTTGTCCGCCTGTCTAAGTAGCTGATCGTTGGCCACTTGTCTACGCTTCCCCCATGCCTGAGAGCCCGACCGATCCGAACGCCCCACGCGCCCCGTATATGCGGGTGCTGGAGGCGCTCACTGCCTCTATCAAGGCGGGCACGTACGGCCCCGGTGATCCGATTCCGTCAGAAGCGGAGTTGTGCAAGACGCACGGCGTAGCTCGGGAAACCGCCCGCCGAGCGGTGCGGGTACTCCGGGAACGTGGACTCGTGGAAACTGAGTGGGGCAAGGGCAGTCGCGTAACAGGTGCCGCACAGCAGCACCAGGACGAGTCCGCCGGAGGCGAGCAGTAGCCCTGCCGCGTTTACGATCATGGTGGGTCCCTGGTTTGGTCTCCCCATGGTCCGCCGGGGTGCGGGTCAGCGGGGGGAATGGGACGAGCCGGGGGCCCGCTAAATGGCGGAGCCCCGCCCGCGCTCCTCGGAAGAGGACACGGACGGGGCTCTGGTGGTCTGCTCAGACGAGGCTGATTCCGGCCTGAGCCTTGATCGTGTCCACGGCCTCATTGGTGAGCAACCGAAGGGGCACGACCGTCCAACGGTCGCCCTTGCGCATGATCACAGCGTTGCCGTCCTTAGTGCGCCCGATGTGTATGAAGCCATGGTCGCGCCGCAGATCTTTCACCAGATTCTCGCCGTGGATCATGCGCTACTTCCCTTCGCGCTCCTCGTCATCGGCCATGCTCGTATGAACGTTACCGTTCTGGGAGACCCCCGTGTCGGGGTCGGTTACCTGGTCCCTGTTCTCGTTCGGGTCCCAGTCGTCGTCACTCTTCTTGCCCATTTTCGCGCGCTCCTTCCGGACCGGCACTGTGCCGACGCAGGGACCACCCCTGCGTCGTCGTGCGGTGGTGCACCCGTCCGGCCGCACAGCTCTGACACGAAGCGACCGGACGGGCGTCTTGCCCGTCCTGGTCCGGGATCGTGTCGACCAGGACGGTGTTTAGGGGCCCGTTCCCTGCCGGGGATTTCCAGGCGGGGGAGCCATGGCGGACCGGCAGGGAACGGGGGATCAGGGGCGAGAGGTTCAACCCTTGACGGCTTCACGCACCTCGGTGAGCTCGCCTAGCGCCGGGTCACCGGGCGTTCACCGGGCTATCCGGGTGAGCGCTGCGCCAGTGCTGCCGTTGCCGGCGGTGGGCAATTAGGGCAGCCATGTCGTCTCCGGCTTCGTCGGCTGCCTTTACCGCTCGCTCGTCGCGGACGCACCGTTCACAGATCCGTGATGTGCTGGATGTCGGCCCGCTGGAGTGCGGCAACAGGTATGGCAGTCCACCGCTCACGGCCGCTCCAGGGGTGCCAGGCGCAACGCCGCACGCTCTTCGTCGTTCGCGAGACGCAGTCGGTCAGGGCTGGGCACCCATGTCTCCGCGTCAGTCTTCACCGTGAGCGAGTAATCCCCGCCGACAAGCAGGACACCCACCCGTCCGGTGTCCATGTCAGCCACCAGCGTCCCCGAGCGGTAGCCGATATCGCACGGCACGACGATCTGTTGTAGGCCGCGTGTGTCCTGACCGTCTGTAGGAAGCTCAGGTGTGGTGTGGGCTGTCTCGACCGCATTTTCAGCAAACGCGCGGCGCCCGTCGGTACGCCTTGCTTCGTGCGGGGGAAGGGGCCGCCTCATTTACGCCCCCTGATCATCTGTTCGGCTTCCGCGCCGAAGATCGCGCGCAGCAGGTGGTCTTGTCCGGCGGGGGTCATCATGAACTCGTGGGCGTGGTGCAGCCTCACGGACAGCTCGATTCGCTGCAACGCTTCTTCGTGATAGCCGGGTACGGCCATCGCTGCGCGCACTTCTGCGTGGATGCGTCGCCGGTTGGGCCAGACCGCCCGGACAGGACGGGAGAACTGCCCTTGCAGACACCACCACCTGTGAAAGTCCGCGGGCGCCCAGCAGATGCGCCGCCACAGTCGTCTCACTGGGGATCACCGCCCCGCTGAGGGGTACTGGCCGGCGGGGAGGTCAGCCGCACGGAAGTATCAGGCTTCCCCTTCCCGGCCTGGTGTTGCGGGCAGGTACAGGCGGGGTACTTCATGCTTCCGGGCAAGAGGTCTTCCCCGTCGGTCACCGATGAGGAGATCAGCAGTACCGCACGGGTCATGCCGACCACCGCCTGAGTCCCGCTGCGACGGCTCGCAAGGTTGCCGGAGTCGGTGCCGCGAAGCCGCCGCGCGGTACCCAACACGGGAACCGCACACCGCCGGGCGACGCCCCCCGCAGGAAGCCCCTTCGAGTGATCAGCACCTCCGGCCGCACCGGTCGGCGCCGTCGTGCACGCTTAGGTAGCGCCCTTGCCCTGCCAGCATCCTCAGCGGTCCCGCTCCGGGTGACACGGTCCCCTGGGTGCCGCCCCAGTGCGTCCATCATCTGTACCGCTCCCATCGTGAGCTCCCGTGGGTTGTTCGGGCTGCGCACTACGCAACCGGTCGAACACGCGCAGCGGTACCGTTAGGTGACGGTCGGAGCATGAAAGCCATGAAAGCCGGGCAGTTTGTGGGGAGTTGAAGATATGGCCAACGGCACGCGCACCCCGAATGAGGGCTTGGCTCGCTTGCTTAAGCAGGCCAAATGGTCGCGCTCTCAGTTCGCGCTCATCATCAACCGCATGGGGGCCGAGGTCGGGCTAGGGCTTCGCTACGACCAATCGGCCGTTTCGCACTGGGTTGGCGGCACCGTGCCGAACCCGCCGGTCAGGCGCCTGATCGTTGAGGCGTTCTCGCGCAAGCTGCACCGTACTGTGACGCACGCGGAGGCCGGGCTACCGCTCGCCGCATCCGATCAGGCTCCGCCCGGTGTCGACACCGTGGAAGGAATCGTCGACCTCGGAAGGGCCGATATGGACCCATCGCGTCGCGGCGTCATGGCCGCAGCCGGCCTGTTCTCGGCAGCCTTAGCAGTGCCAGTATTCTCCGCCTCCGCACATGCGACCGAGGCGTCCCCGGTGACACCAGGGAAACAGACCGTACGAATCGGTGCCGGACAGGTCGAGGCGGTTCGCAAGATGACCGACAAGATCGCCGATATTCTTGACGAACTCGGCGGGGCGCATGCAAGGCCGATGGCGGCGGCGTTCCTGGTCAACACGGTGGTGCCGTGGCTCCGCGCCGAGGCCAGCGGCACAGTGAAGAAGGACATGTGGGCGACGGCTTCGGACCTGGTCTACCTGACGGGTTGGATGGCGATGTACGAGCGGGACCACGGCACCGCTCAGGACTACTACGTTAAGGCGCTGAAGCTGGCCAGCCGGGCGGAAGATCACGTGACCTATTGCCGCACCCTTCGTGGTATGAGTCTTCAGGCGTCCAACCTCGGGTACGGGCCGTTGGCGCTCAAACTGGCGGACTCGGCAGCCGAAGCGGCGCCGAAGGCTGGTCCCCGACTTCAGGCGTTCCTCACGGGGCAACAGGCACACGCTAATTCGATGGTGGGGGATCACCGCCGCGCGCGGAGCCTGCTAGCTGTGACAGAAGCCGCCCTGATGAAGGCCGACAATCGGCGTGAGTCGATCGGTGGATACAACCAGTCCGCTTTCGCCTTTCACGTCTCCCACGTGCTGTACGAGGGGAAGGACCTGCCGGGCTCAATCAGCGCACTCCAACAGGCACTTAGGGTGATGCCCTCCAACGAGCGACAAGGGAGGGTGCACTTCTACGCTGTGCTCGCGCAACGCCAGCTTGAGTACGGGCACTTGGATGCTGCCTGCGAATCCTGGGCCCGCTTCCTGGAAGACTACGAACACATTTCGTCAGCCCGCGGTGACGAACACTTTGACACGATGCGGCTCCGTCTGAAGCCATTCAGGAAAGCTCAAGCTGTGCGGCAGCTCTCCCACCGCGTAGCCGACGTTGCTCTCCTCAAAGCCTGATCCCGGACTCCCCCCCCATCCCTCCCAGGCCCGCTACTTCCGTCGAAAGCGGGGGGCTGTCACGCCTGCCGGGCGTGGAGCCGTTCGGGCCACTCCGCGCACAGGTCACCCAACTGGCCCCACAGAGTGGTGCCGAGTCGCGTGCCCATCGTGCACACTCGACGCAGTCTGATCCCTGCCGTTGCCGCCCTTTGTGACCCCGCCGCTCTGGTTGAGTAGCTCGATCCCGCGGTCCCCTTCCGCGGGCGGGTAGGTGCGGAGCTACGCGGCGAGCCGAATGCTCGGTGTGTGCTGCCCGTGCTGGCAGGCGGTCCATGGCTCGTCCCACTGGTGCCAGAGTCCGGTTTCAGCGGAGCGGATCCACTCGACGGAGCCGGCGAGGGTGTGCGTATCCCTCTCGCGGGCAAGGACTCGGAAAGCCTGGTGCGGCAGGATCTGCCCAATGAGGCGCGCCACCAAATCCCCATACGTGCTCACGACCACATACAGCTCTGAGCACGAGCGCACTTCCTCTTCTGCCAGTGTCGTCGGGCCAGCCCTGAAGGATGTCGCCGGCGAGTTCGGCGACCCATGCTCCGTCCCGGACCTCGCCGCCGGTCTCGAGGACCGGGGTCCAGGCCGATGCCGGGTTTTTCAGGACGTGCTGGTGGATGGCCCCGGTGATCACCGTGCCGACGGAGTAGGACAGCCGGCGTCCGCGCCGGGCGAGCCAGGCCACGAACTCG
>NZ_JBVIQR010000085.1:0-11979 GCF_055576875.1 Streptomyces sp. NPDC033229
CGACTGGCTGGACTGGTACAACTACCACCGACCCCACACCGGCATCGACGGCCACCCACCAGCCAGCCGCGTCACCAACCTGTCCGAACAACACATCTAGGGCCTGTCCGGGCGGTCCCCCCGCCGCGTCATCGCGACGCGCGCCGGGGTCCCACGGGCGTGGGCGACAGGTAGGCGCGGTAGCCGGCCGCCCCGGACAGCCCCGACAGGGGCTGGACCCGCCAGTCACGGGCGTACGCGGGCACCGCATGGCTGCCTTCCAGCAGCAGCACCACCGGCCGACGCTCGGCCGCGGCCAGGAGTCCGGGCAGGGTGATGCTGCCGTCGTGGCCCCCGATCCGGCGGGACGCGCACCCGGCCCGGAAGGCGATCCGTACCGCCTCCGCCCCGGTGACGACGCACGGCGCGCGTACGCCCTGGCGACGCAACTGCGCCGCGACGCCGTCCACGGCCTCGCGGACGGCGTGGCCGCGGGAGACGGCCCGGTGCAGGACGACGTACTGGACCGCGAAGTGCGCGGACAGGACGAGGGCGAGCGCCGCGGCGGCGAGCGCGCGGTCGCGCGGCGGTCACCACACCGAGCAGCCCCAGGGCGACGGGCAGGGACAGCAGCGCGTGGGCCGGGAGCCAGAACCGGGGCGCGGCGTAGCCGATGAACAGGTACGGGACGGCGAGGGCCAGGCCGACGAGGGTCGTCAGGGCGGCCACGGGCGCGACGAGGAAGGTGATGCCCCGGGCGCGGGGCGCGCTGAAGAAGGCGGCGGGAGCCTGCGGGCTGACCTGGCTGAGGTACACCGTCTCGTCCCACCCGAGGCCGAGGCCGGGCGTGACGAGGACCAGCTGGGCGAGGGTGTACACGGCGGCGAGTCCCGCGAGCCACGGCAGGGGTTTCGCGCCGGGCGCGCGGTGCTCCCGCGCTGCCGTGGCCCGCGGGCCGGTGGTGAGGCGCGCTGACCGCATGGTCGCCACGTTCCGGCAAGGGTGGCGGCGGCGCGCGCCGGGAGGTGCAGTCGGCGGAACGCCGCTGCTCGAACGGGCCGTTCGCCCCCTGAGGAGCCACCGGCACCCCGGCTCCCCCGGCTCGGACAAACGGTCGCCGAAGGGTTGTCAGTGGCTGTTGGTACGGTCGCGGCATGTCTGAAACGCATGGTCACTCATCCGAAACGCATGGTCAGTCAAGAGAGCCCGTCACCGCGGACGATGTGCGCCGGGCCGTCCGGTTGGCGGTGACCGCGTTGAGCGGCGCGCCCGCCACGGCGTGGAAGGCCAAGGCCGGCTCCCTGGACTGGGAATGCTGGGAGACGGTCGAGCACCTCAGCGACGATCTGTTCGCCTATGCGGCCCAGTTGGGGCCCGAGGAGCCGCCGTTGGACGGTGAGGTGCCGTTCCTGTGGACCCGGCAGCGGCCGGGCGCCCCGGCCAATGTGATCGTCGCCGATCCCGCCGCCGGGCCCGCCGGGCTGCTGCGGGTGCTGGAGGCCACCGGCGCCCTGCTGGTGGCCATGGTGCGGACGGCGTCCCCCGAGGTCCGCGCGTACCACGCCTTCGGGACCTCGGATCCGGAGGGCTTCGCCGCCATGGGCGTCGTGGAGACCTTGGTGCACACGCACGACGTCGCCGAGGGGCTGGGCGTCGACTGGAACCCGCCGACCGATCTGTGCGGCCGGGTGCTGGCCCGGCTGTTCCCCGACGCTCCGGTGGACACCGACCGTTGGCGCACCCTGCTGTGGGCGACCGGCCGGGCGGAGCTGCCGGGTCTGCCGCGCGTCACCCCGCCCTGGCAGTGGCACGGCGCTCCCCTGCCCGCCGAGGGGGCGTAGGCGCCGCGGGACGGTCGGGGGGCGGGCCTTTCGCTCTCAGTGCTGGTTGGCGGCCCTGCCCTCGGTGCTCAGCAGGACGACCGTGCTGTCGCGGTCGGCGGCCAGGGCCGCCCGGCGGGCGCCCGCGCCGTCGCCGGTGAGGGCGGCGCGCAGCCCGGCCAGGGAGGCCGCCCCGCAGGGACCGGCCGGGACGCCCAGACCGCCGAGGTCCGAGGCGGCGCGGGCGGTGGCGGTGTCGTCGACAGCGATCGCCGCGTCCACGCCGCGGAGCAGATACGGCCAGGCGAGGGAGGACGGCGTACCGCAGTTGAGCCCCGCCATGATCGTGGTGCCGGTCGGCACCGTGCGCAGGGCCCCCGCGGTGAGGCTTTCCAGCAGTCCGGCGGCGGTGTCGGGTTCGACCGTCAGCAGGGCCGGTGCCCGGCCGCGGGCCCCGGACCGGTGGTGGACCACGGCGGCCTGGGCGAGCGAGCCCACCCCGACGGGGATCGCGAGCACGCCGAGCGGGCTGGCGGACGCCGCGCGCACCTGCTCGTCCACCTCGGCGAACAAGGTGGCGTACCCCTCGACCACCCAGCCGGGGATCCGTTCGTAGCCCGGCCACGCGGTGTCCTGGACGACGATGTCCGCCGGGCCGGTCGCGTGCTCGCGGGCCCGCAGCACGGCGGCGTCGTAGCCGCCGGGCACCCGGACCACCTCGGCGCCCTCGGCGGCGATGGCGGCCACGGCGGTGGCGTGCACCCCGTCGGGGACGAAGATCCGGGCCGACAGCCCGAGTTGCCGCGCGAGATGTGCCACGGCGCGGCCGTGGTTTCCGTCGGTCGCGGTCAGCAGCCGTACCGGGGATCCGCCCACGAGGTGGGCCCGCAGCGCGTCGAATGTCGCGGGAGGCGGGTGGCCGAGGTGTTCGGACACCGCCCGGTGGACCGCCCAGGAGGCGCCCAGCACCTTGAAGGCGGGCAGGCCCAGGCGCGCCGACTCGTCCTTGACGAAGAGCCGGCCCACGCCGAGTTCCGCCGCGAGGGCGGGGACTTCGGTCAGCGGGGTCGGGGCGTAGCCGGGGAGGGAGGCGTGGAAGCCTTGGACGGCGTCGGCGGCGCCGACGGGACCGGTGTGCGGGACGGGCGGGCACGTCCACGAGCGGGCGGCGGGGCGCGCGTACCACGCGGCGCCGGGCTGGGGGCCGGGGCGGGTGTCCCGCTGGTCGGCCGGGTGGAGGGCTGGGCGGTGAGAGGTGTCGCTGTGCATGATCACTACGTTCCCCCGACCACCGACCCTCGGTCGAGCGAAGCTTTTCGATCAATAATCATCGGAAAAGCCGAACGATAGCGAGAGGGTTCCGATCAGCCATGTTCGACCTCCACCGGCTCCGGCTGCTGCGTGAGCTCAAGCACCGGGGCACCCTCGCCGCCGTCGCCACGGCGCTCTCCTACAGCCCGTCGTCGGTCTCCCAGCAGCTGTCGGTCCTGGAGAAGGAGGTCGGCGTGCCGCTCCTGGAGCCCGTCGGCCGCCGGGTACGGCTCACCGAGCAGGGCGAGATCCTCGTCGCCCACACCGAGGCCGTGCTGGAGCAGCTCGAACAGGCCCGGGCCGAGGTGGCCGAATCGCTGACCGGCCTCACCGGCACGCTGCGCCTGGCAACGTTCCAGACCGCGGCGCTGACCCTGATCCCGCCCGCGCTGGCCCTGCTGCGTGCCGCGCACCCCGCCCTGCGGGTGCACGTCACCGAGGCCGAGCCGGAGGCGGCGCTGCCGGCGCTGCGCGCGCGGGACTTCGATCTGGTGGTCGCGGAGGAGTACCCGGGGCACCCGCACCCGCGCCACCCCGAGCTGGAGGAGGTGGACCTGTGCCAGGACACCCTGCGCCTGGCGCTTCCCGTCGAGGCCGGGGAGGGTTCCGCCGGCGCGCCGGCCGGCCACCCCTGGGTCATGGAACCGGAGGGCACACCGGCCCGCCGGTGGGCGATGGCCCTGTGCCGCGACGCCGGTTGGGAACCCGACGTGCGCTACGAGTCCACGGACATGCTGCTGCATCTGCGGCTCGTCGAGCAGGGGCACGCCGCGGCCCTCCTCCCCGACCTCCTGTGGTGCGGACGGAAGCCGACCGTGCCCCTGCTGGAGCTCCCCGGCGGCCGCCGCTCGCGCAGACTGTTCACGGTCGTGCGCGGCGGCGGCAGCCGGCATCCGGCCGTGCGGGCCGCCCGCGCGGCCCTCGCGCGGGCGGCCGAGGACGTCGACCGGGCGGCGGGCGGCGGCTGATGGCGGACGGCCCGGGTCTGATGGCCGACGGCCCGGGTCAGACCAGGCTGTGCCGTACCCACACGTTGGGTTCGACGCTCACGGCGTAGTCGTGGTCGGGTTCGCAGTGCACGGGCGTGAGGGCGCCGGGGACGTCGACGGGACCCTGGGTGTCGAACGGCAGCCCCGTCCAGGTGCGCCACTGGGCGAGGGTGCCGGGGACGGTCATCGAGGTGGGGGCGATGGAGTCGATGACACCACCGGCGCGGACATGGGTGCGCAGCCACGGGTCGACGGGCAACCCGTCGGGGCGGGTGAGGGCCGCGTACTCGGCCATCGGCAGCCGCGGGTGGCCGCTCTTGCCCGTGGGCCGTACGGGGGCGACGAGCTCGGCGAAGCCCGCGGCGCCTGCATTGTCGCGGAGCGCGGCGAGCATCGTCGCCGACAGTCCCCGGCCGTGGTGGTCGGGCCGGATCGTGATGTCGATGGCGCTGACCGTGTCGGGACGTATGGACTTGCGGTGGTCGGAGAACGCCCACAGCAATATCTGGTCCCACCCGGCGGCCGGCAGGCCGTGGCGGCCGCTCACGTTCAGGGCGAAGGGGACGCTGAAGGCACGGGCGACGACCTCGCCGTCGCCGTCGGTGGCGATGAGCACGAAGTCGGGGAAGACAGCGGGGATACGGGCGAAGTGGGCCCAGCCGATGGGGTCGTTCTGGACGTACTCGGGCCAGGTGTCGGGCATCTCCCAGAGCGGCTCCAGGAGCTCGGGGTGCTGCGCGGCCGTGGTGATCTTCAACGTCATGGTCGGTGTCTTTCCCGGGTGCCTCGGCGGCGGCCTGACGGCCCGTCGGCCTGCCACCGCGCCATGATGCCGAAGCCAACCACCGGGGGCCGGTGGTGATCAACACAATTTCCCGGTGCGGGCCCGTCGGTGCCGCCTGCGGCGGCGAGCGCCCTGCGGGCGCGTCCTCAATCGCCGGACGGGCTGATATCGAGCCCGTCCGGCGATTGAGGACACCGCCGTGCAGCGGTGGTGTACCCCCATGATCCGCCGGACGGCTACCGCGGCAGCGGGGGCACGACCTCCTGCGGGTCGCGGGGCGGGGTGTAGGTACCGGACGCCGTGAGCGTGGCCGGGTTGAGGTTCTTGTGGATCGCCCTGGCGACGGCCTGGATCGTGGCGACGCCGTCGTCCATGGTGCGGTTGTCGTGCGTGAGCACCGTCATGGTGTAGTTGCGGCCGCCGCCGGTGAAGGCGCCGAGGCTGTGGACACGCCAGCCGTGCGTCGAGCGGGACAGCCAGCCGTTCTTCACCTGGATCTTCACCGAGCTCGGCGCTCCGGCCGAGGTGCCCCAGCGCTGGGACGGTATGACCTTCCCCATCAGCTTGAGGATGTACGCGCGCGAGGCCTCGCTCAGCACCGACTTCCCGCCGGGACGGGGCACCAGATGGTCCATCAGCTTCTGCTCGTCACCCGCGGTGATCTGGGTGAGACCCCAGTAGCCGCCGTCGCCGGGCACGGTCCGGCTCATCCCCGCGGCCTTGAGGAACGCCTTGACCTTGCCCGCGCCGAGCTGCTTCCACAGCGCGCTCGTGGCGTCGTTGTCGGACTTGGTGATCATGGCCGTGGCGA
Source organism: Streptomyces sp. NPDC033229 (assembly GCF_055576875.1). NCBI lineage: Bacteria > Bacillati > Actinomycetota > Actinomycetes > Kitasatosporales > Streptomycetaceae > Streptomyces > Streptomyces sp. NPDC033229. Next base: position 5,695 of record NZ_JBVIQR010000085.1, read on the forward strand.
GGTCGGACTCGCGCTCGGTCAGTCGTCGTTCCGTCTTCTTCGCGTCCCACAGCAGGGCGGCGAGGACGGTCACCTTCACCGCGCTCGCGGAGTCGAACCGGTCGGCCTCGCGCAAGGTGCAGACGGTGTTCGTGCCCTGGTCGCGCAGGGACACCGCGGTGGTGGCGGACCGGCCGTTCAGTGCCGCGGTGATGTCCTTGGCGAGCTTGGCGGCGAGCCCGGCCTTGTCCGAGACGCAGCTCACCTGTGGGGTCGCGGCGGTGGCCGGTGCCGCGCCGACGACCGGCGGCACGAGCACGCCCACGGCCAGAGCGGCGGACAGGGCGCCGCGGGCAGGCGTGGGTATTCGGTGTCGTGTCATGAACGTACGCAGTCCCCTCTATCGGTCGGAGCGCACCCCCCTGGTGCGCTCCGACCCACATGATCCACCGGCCGGGGTGGACAGGTGCGCGAGCGGGAACGCGGCGTTGGTCACAGCGCCCCGCCGACGGCCCGCCCGCCGGGGGGCACGCTCCGCCCGTGCAGCTGACTGCGCGAGGTCAGACCGAGCTTGGGGAACACCTTGTAGAGGTGGTACCCCACGGTGCGCGGGCTGAGGAACAGTTGCGCCGCGATGTCGCTGTTGCTCATGCCTTGGGCGACGAGGCGGACGATCTGCCGCTCGCGGGGCGTCAGCGCGCTCCACGCCTCACCCGAGTCGGTGCCGGGTTCCTCCAACAGCTCGCCCGCCGCGCGCAGTTCGTGCCGTGCCGTGTCCGCCCACGGCTCGGCCCCGACCAACGAGAAGGAGGACACGGCCTGGTGCAGGTGCTCCCGGGCGTCCTTGATGCGGCGCACTCGGCGCAGCCACTCCCCGTACAGCAGGTGGGTGCGGCCGGTATCGAAGGCCGACGCGGCGGGGGCGTCCAGGGCTGCGCCGAACAGGGCGTCCGCCTCGTCGTCCGCCGCGAGGAGGGCGCGGCACCGCAACCAGGTCCCCCGGAGTTCCGGCAGCCGCGCGGGGATCGCCCGGTACTCGAAATCCTTGAGCACCCGGCGCGCCTCCTCCACCTGCCCGGCGCGCAGGGACGCCTCGACGAGGTCCGGCAGGACGAGCCAGCCCATCATGAAGTGTTCGGCGGGGGCGCCGGGGGTGACGACCTCGCGCAGCAGCCGGGCCGCGGTGGGGGCCTTGCGCTCGGCGAGGGCGTTGAGCCCGAGTGCCCAGTGCGAGACGGCGATCGAGGAGGCGATACGCCGCGGCACGGAGATCGCCAGGGATTCCGCGGCGAGCTCCCGGCAGCGCTCGCTGTCGCCGCGGGCGGCGGCGATCCAGGCGAGCATGGCGCGCAGATGGGAAGCGGCCCCGAGCTGTCCGGTCTCGTCGGCGAGGAACAGCGCCTCGGCCCCGTTCGCGGCGGCCACGGTCCACTGGCCGGTGATGAGCTGGAGCGCGACGAGGGGGGCGACGGACATCGGCAGGGCGCCCACCGCGCCGTTCCTGCGCAGGGTGTCGACGGCGCGTTGGTAGGCGTCGAGCGTGGTGGCGGTGTCGCCCGTCATGTGCGGCAGGAAGACCGGCGGCCACACCCAGGGTTTGGGGTCCGTGGAGGACAGCCACGCCGGGACCCGGGCGGCGGACGCCTGGGGGGTGTGGCTCCACGGTACGGCGGTCGGTGTCTCCTCCGGCGCGAGGCTGCGCAGCCAGCGCACCTGTGCCATGAAGTGGTCGCTCACCCCGCTGGTGGCGCGGTCGCTGAGGTCGAGGAGCGCGGCTATCTCGCCCAGTTGGCGCGGGGTGTTCGCCACCCATGCGGAGCGGGCGGCCATCACCAGCATTTCCCCGGCGAGCAGCGCGTCGCTCTCCAGGACGAGGCGGGCACCGTCCATCAGCGTGCGGCAGGCGATGGCCGGGTCGCTGCTGGCATGGGTGATGGCACCGCGCACCTGGGCGGAGCGGGCCCGCAGCTCCGGGGTCGAGGTCAGGGACTCCGCTTCGTCGAGCAGCGCCGTGGCCTGTGAGGGTTCCGCGGCGGTCCAGGCGCACTCGGCGGCGTCGATCAGCCAGCGGGCCCGGACCCGGGGGGAGGAGGCGAGCGCGGCGGCGCGGCGCAGTGCGCGGCTGGCGGTGGTCGCGCCGCCGGCCCGGCGGGAACGGTCGGCGAGCGTGGCCATGAGGCCGGCGACCGTGTCGTCCGTACCGATGGTGGCGGCCGCCAGGTGCCAGACCCGCCGTTCGTCCTCCTCGTCCATCGCGTGGGCCAGCGCGAGGTGCGCGGCCCGGCGTTCGGTGAGGGAGGCCGCCTGGTAGGTGGCGGAGCGGATCAGCGGGTGGGTGAAGAGCACCCGCTGCTCGCCGAGGTCGATCAGCCCGGCCGCGGCGGCGGCGGACAGCCCGGCGATCGCCTCGTCCGGGTCGCCCCCGGCGCGGAGTATCGCGGCGAGGTCCCCGTCGTTCTCGACCGCCGCGAGCAGGAGCACATCGCTGTAGTGGGCCGGGAGTTCCGCCCGGCGGCTGTGGTAGATCTGCTGCAGCCGGTCGTTGAGCGGGAGGCACTCGGGGAGCGCGGCGCTGCCGCTGAGCTGGTCGGGGTCCAGGGCGGCGGGCAGTTCGCGCAGGGCGAGGGGGTTGCCGCCCGCCTCGCTCAGCAGACGCAGCCGCACCGAGCGCACCGCTTTCGGCGCCGAGTGCTCCAGCATCTGTTCGGCCACTTCGGCGGGCAGCGGCCCGATGTGCAGGTCCGGGACGCCGGGCGCGTCGAAGCGCCCGGCGCCGGTGCGTACGGCGAAGACCATGGCCAGGCCCTCCGCCTCGAGCCGCCGGGCCACGAAGACCAGGGCCTCGGCGGACGCCGGGTCCAGCCAGTGCGCGTCGTCGACGAGCACCAGGGCCGGTGCCTCCTCGCAGGCGTCCGACAGCAGCGTCAGCACGGCCAGGGCCACCAGGAACCGGTCGGCCGAGGTGGTCTCCAGGCCGAACACCGCGCGCAGCGCCCCGGCCTGTGGCGCCGGGAGCCGCTCCAGACCGGGCAGCAGCGGCCGCAGCACCTGATGCAGCCCGGCGAAGGGCAGTTCGACCTCGCTCTCGACGCCGACCGCGCGCAGCACCCGGACATCCGGCTGCGCGGCGCCCACCAGGTCGTCGAGAAGCGTGCTCTTGCCGATGCCGGCCGGGCCGCGCACCACCAGGGCACGGCTTCGCCCCTCGCGTGCGTCGTCGAGCAGGGCAGCCAGCTCGTTCCGTTCCCGCTCCCGCCCCAGGACCATGAGATCGGGGCTCCCTTCGTCAGTTCACCAGTCGCGTGACTGATGCCCGAGCGTCCGCGCTCGTGCACAATGCCCGCGTCACTGGTCATGACGATCATCGAGCGGTCCGCGTTCCCTGTGCGCCGCAGGTCATGTGTCAGATGCGGCCCGTCGGCGCGCCCGTCGATACTGCGAGCACGGCTCCTGCCGGGTTACCGCCGGTCCGACAATGCTTGTCGGACCGGGTTTCCGGAACCCCCCATCACACCCCCCGTCCGGACCCGGCGGGAGCCGTCCGACGGATCCCGCCCATGACCTGGGGGACGCGGGACCACGGCGCACCACAGGACCCATGACAGGGGAGGTCGCGTGAGCGAGCTGCGCTTCGGCATCATCGGATGCGGCGTCATCGGGCGTCTGCAGGCCCGGGTCCTGACCTCCTATCCACCGCTGGCCGGACGCGCGCGGCTGGTGGCGATGGCCTCTTCGTCCCGCGACAGTGACAGCGCCCGGCAGGCCGCGGCCGAGACCGGCTGCGAGGCGACGGACGTGGCGTCGCTGCTGGCGCGCGACGACATCGACGCGGTGTCGGTGTGCACCCCCAGCGGACTGCACGCAGAGCTGGGCAGGGCGGCCCTGGCCGCGGGCAAGCACGTGATGGTGGAGAAGCCCATCGACGTGTCGGTGCGGGCCGCGGACCAGCTGATCGAGGCCGCCCGGCAGGCGGACCGGGTGCTCGCCGTCATGAGCCAGCGCCGGTTCGACCTCGCCTCGCGCGTCGTGCGGGACGCCCTCGAAGCCGGTGAGCTCGGCACCCCGACCTCGGCCTCGGTCGAGGTCCCGCTGTGGCACGGCCGGTCCTACTACGCGTCGGACGGCTGGCGCGGCACCCTCGCGCTGGACGGCGGCGGAGCCCTGATCAACCAGGGGGTGCACTCGCTCGACCTCGTCCAGTGGCTGCTCGGCCCGGTCGTGGAGGTCAAGGCTCACACCGCGCTGCTCGGCCACTCCGGCATCGGCGTCGAGGACGTGGTCACCGCCAGCCTGCGCCACGCGAGCGGCGCGCTGACGTCCCTGCTCACCACCACGGCCGCCTTCCCCGGCCGTACGACGCGGCTGGCGGTGCACGGCGACCGGGGCTCGGCCGTCATCGACAACGACGAGCTCGTCTACTTCCACGCCGCGGACCCGGAAACGGACCCCCTCGGGGAGACGGAGGCCCTCGCGGAGGGGGCGTACGGGGCGGGCAACCAGGCCGACCTCCGCCGCCCGGCCGCGGCCGCGGCCGCGGCCGGGCGGGAACGGGACAGCTGCGGTCTGCTGCGCGGCCCGCACGGGGAGCAACTGCTGGACTTCTGCGACGCGGTGGCCGACGGCCGGCCCCCGGCCGTCGACGGCCCGGCCGGTCGTGAGGCGCTGCGCACCGCGCTCGCCGTGTACGAGGCGGCCCGGACGGGTGCGACCGTGCGGGTCGCCCACGCGGCCGGAGAGAACGTGCGACTGATGCATACCGTCCCCTCCCCCGTGCCGTCCCCGGCCGCTCGGTGGCGCGGGGAACTCTTCGCCGCGCCCGGACGTGGCTAGAAAAGCGCGACGTGGCGGAGAGAAGCACGGCGCGCCGGCGCGGGTGGCGCCGCTCCTGACACGCGTGGATCGATCCCGGGCCCGGTCGTGGTGGGCCGTGGTGTGGGCCTGGGCGTGGGGCACCATACGGTGGCTTCCCCGTGCTTTTGACGGCATGGTCGGGGTATGGGGAGTGTTTTCGAAGATTTAGTGGCGATCGCCACGTGGAATTTTCGGAACCTAGGCGCGGGCTTGATCATCAACATGGGCGGAACACCCGCCCATGTCCTTCGGGGCAGCACCATCAGCCGGAGTCATGTGATGACCCACTCGCCCGACGGCCCTCAGCCGCCCCAGGGCCGCCGCCCGCGCTTCCGCGCCAGACGCTGGATCATCACGGTGGCATCCCTCACCACCCTCGGGCTGGTCGCCTGGCCGGTGCTCGACCACTTCGACATCCCTCCCTTCACCGACAAGGGCGACCCGATCAGCTTCGCGCGGGGGCAGTCCCACGGCGATCCGGGGAAGGTGAACGCCGACACGCTGATGCCGACCGGGCCCGAGCGGACCTTCACGATCGACGACACCGTCGACGACGGCACGAAGATCGCCAGGACGACCCTGCACGGCGAGAAGTCCGGATTCACCGGCGACGTCTGGGTGTGGGCGCCCGATCAGTACCTGCACGACAAGAAGTACGCCCGGAGCGGCTTCCCCGTCATGGTCGCCCTTCCCGGCGGCCCCGGCTACCCGCACAACTACTGGAAGGAGACGAAACGCAAGCTCCAGTCGTCCATCGCCAAGTGGTCGAAGGAAGGCAAGAGCCTGCCCTTCATCCTCGTCATGCCGGTCCTGAACCCGGACGAGAAGCGCTACTACGACGGCAGTGACATCCCCGGCCAGGCGAAGATGGGCACCTGGCTGACCGAGGACGTCCCCAATCTGGTCAAGCAGAACTTCCGGACCCTGAAGTCACGCGACGGCTGGGCGTTCATGGGCTCCTCCTCCGGCGGTTTCGCGAGCCTGAAGTCGGTCCTGAAGTACCCGGACCGCTTCAAGGCCGTCATCGCCTCCGGCCCGGACATCGTGCCGGACTCCCCGCTGTGGGCCGGTCACGAGAAGGAGAAGCAGGAGAACAACCCGCAGAAGCTGGCCCAGGAGCTGATCAACCGGAAGGGCCCGGACGTCTACCTGGCTTTCCAGGTCGGCACCAAGGAACCGGTCAAGCGCCTGAAGGACGTAAGGAAGTTCCAGGCCCGGTACGGCAAGGGCCCGGTCCACACCAGCCTCCGGGTGATCGAGGGCGGCAAGCACAGCGCCCGCAGCTACGTCCCGAGCCTGGGCAAGGGGCCGCTCCAGTACATCAGCGCGCACATGCAGGGCCCGACCCCTTCGCCCTAGCTGTGTTGTCCCGGGACGTTGGTGACACGCGTGCTGGGTGCTTGAACAGGTGAGGGCCTTCTGGGTTCGGTGTGGATTGCGACGTCTGCACCCGAC
>NZ_JBVIQR010000086.1:0-11862 GCF_055576875.1 Streptomyces sp. NPDC033229
GCCACATCCAGCACCGTCCTGCCCGGAGCGTGCACCGCACGGGGCTTCCGCCAGGGCGCCAGTGCCGTCGATATCGCCTGATCCAGACCGGACTTGCGGACCGTCTCCACTCAAGACCTGACGCCCTTGTACGGCTTGAGTAGTCGTTCTGGTGTCCTACCGGCTGATTAAATAAGCCAGAGCGCACCTGCTTTCAGTTGATGAATCCAACGCACTTAAATCACCTGCTGGATGACACCCCTCGAAAGCCCAATAACACAACAAGAGGAATCCGATGCGATTAAAAGATTCATCTACACTTCGAGCCCCGATCGCGAAGGCCAGGAAGCGTGTTGCCTACCTTTTGAGTATCACCGTACTTATGTGCGCGCCTGTCTGTCTGGCGCAGCCTGCGCAGGCTGATGTAACGACGGATACGGAAATTCAGCTGTTCGAAAAGGTGAGCGGCGCTTCTCATTTACTCAACGTACAGACGCATCGAGATTACCCCGGAATTGCAGTCTTTGTTGGCGCGAACCCTCTCGAATTAGATGATACCGTAACAGGTAACGCCTGGGAAAAGGCCATCAACAAGTCGGAACTCAACGAGGAAGGAAGGCCTTTCATTTCCTATGCGGAAAAAGTCTGGGACACTCTCGCGGACATCAAGAGGAGCAGTCAGGGAAAGCGCCTTTTGGGCATCTTCCAAAAAGTGACTCCAGCGAGTGACTTTCTCCTTACTCCGAGTAATAACCCTTCCTTGAAGGAAGCCTACCGGTCTGCTCTCATTACCGAACCGGGCTCCAGTAAGCCATCGAGCATTAATGTAATCATCAATCCCGCCCGGGATAGCTCAGCAGTGGGATATGGACTTGACAGCGGGTGTCGGAGTTTTGTTAACTTCAATGTTGGCCACCTGCTTGATGTTGACAGCACGGAAGTTGCCGGAAAAACCTACGCAATGCACCCCTCTGCCGCTCTTTTCCATGAATTGCGCCATTCGGCAGCAATTCTGCTCGGGCTTAACCTGGACAGCTTAAAGTATTACACTAGCTTCCAGTATAAGTACACGGAGGCCTCCGTGTGGAAACCTTCCGAGGGGACCATCCCGGCTGAGGAAATGGCAACTACCGGCTTCTGGCAGGACAGGGACCACTTCAAGGAAGTTAAAGCCGGTACTCTAGCGGTACGTGCAGCCAAGAAGAGCGAGATGTTCACGCAAACGACGCCAGGAACACAGGATTTCGACGCCTTCCTCAAGGACTATAAAGGCCAATCGGACAGAGGGCTAGCGGACTACGTGGATTACTGGAAAAGCCAGGTCGATCCAAAAGATGTCGAGGTCGCCAAGCAAAACTCTATCCTCGGTGAGTTTAAACGGCTGCGCAATGAAGATTTTTGGAATCTTAATGAGAGGAAATATGTGGCGGAGCAGGGATATCTGCAGCGGATGAAGTACTCCGCCCCCATTGATGGGACGCGTCTAGTCGCGTACATGCTTGATGAAAGCCCTAAAGTCCTGACCCTGAACGACCTTCGCTACCCGAGTATTGATCAAGTCAGGGATGAATACCTTCCTGTTACTGCAAGCAAGCACCTCAGGAAGATTATTCTTGAATGCCGAGGGGGTAGCTGGGATGTGGTGGGTGTCGATGTCTGCCCGCTAGATGTCCTGGTCGAACAACCGGGTGGCGGGAAGAAGACCGGAGACGAGAAAAAGAAGGGAGCGGATGCCAAGACCTGATGTGCGTCGGCACTTCCGCAGTAAGGATGTGCAGAGCGGCCACTGATCGGTGATGGCGGTGGGCTCGTAACAGGCGGCTCTCGGGCTGTTGTGCGAGATGTCTGACGTCTCAGCACCACAGCCTGGGGGCCACGTTGGTTGTGTGCCCTTGCGCACTCGGTCTGTCGCGTGCGCTCGTGGAGTGGGTCACGATGCTGATCGTCACCCGCGGGGGTCACCGCCGCTGCAGACCGCGGCGCTCCCGGCCTTGGGGACCAACGGAACAGCCATTAGCGCTAAGCACTTGATCTTGGTCGTCTAGCACACGTGATCGGCTCGTCGGGGGTGTTCGGCGGAAGATCCACGTGCGCTCGCCGCGGCTGGTTACGTCCGCGATATGCCCGTGGAATTTTTGACTGATGAGCAAGCCACCGCGTTCGGATCGTTCGCGGATGAGCCGACGAGACCTGAGCTGGAACGGTTCTTCTTCCTCGATGACGAGGACCGGAAGCTGATCGCGAAGCGGCGGGGTGACCACAGTCGCCTCGGCTTCGCCCTTCAGATGTCCACGGTGAGGTACATCGGGCTGTTCCTGGAGGACCCCCTGGCCGTGCCGTGGCCGGTGGTGGAGCACCTGGCCGCGCAGCTGGAGATCGAGGACGCCTCTCAGATCAAGCGGTACACCGAGCGGCAGATGACGGCGTACGAGCACGCGTGGGAGATACGCGAGGCGTACGGCTACCACCCGTACGAGGACCACGCTCAGGGCCGGAGGTTCCGGTCGTTCCTGCACGGGCGGGCGTGGACGGCGCACGCCGAGGGGCCGAAGGCCCTGTTCGATCATTCGGTGGGCTGGCTGCGCCGCAACCGGGTGCTGCTGCCGGGGGTGAGCGTGCTGGCCCGGGAGGTCGCCGAGGTCCGCAGGATCGCGGAGGAACGGCTGCACGCCACGGTCGCCAAGGAGGTCCGTCGGGCGGACGCGGCCCTGCCGGGGGACCTGGTGGCCACGCTGAAGACGCCGGAGGGCAAGCGGTACTCGGAGCTGGAGCGGATGCGCCGGCCGCCGACGCGGACCACGGGCACGGCGATGAAGGGCGCGTTGCAGCGGGTCGAGGACATCGCCGCCTTCCAGCTGGGGCGGGTGAAGCTGGACAAGATCCCGCCGAACCGCCTGTCCGCGCTGGCCCGCTACGGGCTGGGTACGAAGGCGGCGAAGCTGGAGCGGGCCTCGGAGCCCAAGCGAACGGCGATGCTCACCGCGGTGATGCGTCACCTGGAGGCGAAGGCGATCGACGACGCGCTGGACCTGTTCGAGATCCTGATGGCCACCCGGTTGATCAGCGCGGCGAAGCGGTCCACGGACAAGGAGCGCCTGTCGACGCTGCCGCAGTTGGAGAAGGCGTCGCGGCTGGTGGCGAGGGCGGCGGCGGTGTTCATCGAGGAGCTGGAGCTCATCGAGCAGACCGGCTGCGATGTGGACGTGGCCGCGCTGTGGGCGGCGCTGGAGGAGGTGGCGCCCCGGGCGGCGCTGTCGAGTGCGGCGGTCACGGTGGTGAGCCTGGTGCCGGAGGACGACAACACGGCCGAGACTGCGCTGCGGGGCGCGCTGGCGCTGCGCTACAACACGGTCAAGCCGTTCCTGTCCTTGCTGGGTGAGTCGAAGGCGCTGGACGCGGCGCCCGCCGGCAGGCGGATTCTGACCGGGGTGCAGCGGCTCCCGGCGCTGTCGCGGCGGAAGGTGGGCGAGAAGCCTTTGTTGCCGCGGGAGGTCGACGAGAAGCTGGTCCCGCTGCACTGGCGCAAGGCGGTGTACGCGAACGCGGACCTGCCACAGGGGGTGGTGGACCGCGACGCGTACGTGGTGTGCGTGCTGGAACAGCTCTTCGGCGCCCTCAAGCGCCGCGACGTCTTCGCCTCTCCCTCGCACCGCTGGGCCGACCCGCGGGCCCGCCTGCTGGCGGGCAAGGGGTGGGAGGCGGTGCGCGAGGACGTCCTGACGGGCCTGAGCCTGGACGAGGACGCGGAGCGGCACCTTCGGGAACTGGTCGACGTGCTGGACGCGACGTGGAAGCAGATGGCCGAGCGGCTGGAGGAGGCCAGCCCGGACGCGAAGATCAGCATCGAGGTGCAGCCCAACGGGCGGGCGAAGCTGAACGTGGAGAAGCTCCACGCGCTCGGTGAGCCGAAGTCGCTGAAGTGGCTGCGCGAGCGCGTCGAGAAGATGCTCCCGAAGATCGACCTTCCGGACCTTTTGTTCGAGGTGCACGGCCGGACGGGGTTTCTGGACGCCTTCGTGCACCTGGGCGACGGCAAGACCCGCATGAAGGACCTGACGACGTCGATGGTCGCGCTGCTGGTCTCGGAGGCGTGCAACATCGGCATGACGCCGGTCATCAACCCGGGCTACGAGGCACTGACCCGCTCCCGGCTGGTCCACGTCGACCAGTACTACCTGCGGGCCGACACCATCGCCGCAGCGAACGCCGCCCTGATCGCAGCCCAGGCCCGGGTGCCGATCGTGCAGTTCTGGGGCAAGGGCCTGCTGGCCTCCGTCGACGGCCTGCGCTTCGTCGTCCCCACCCGGACCATCAACGCCGCACCCTCGCCGAAGTACTTCGCGAAGAAGAAGGGCATCACCTGGCTGAACGCGATCAATGACCAGGTGATCGGCATCGGGCAGATGGTGGTGCCCGGCACCCCGCGTGACTCGCTGTTCATCCTGGACGCGCTGCTGAACCTGGACGGCGGGGTGAAGCCGGAGATGGTCGCCACCGACAACGCTTCTTACTCCGACATGGTGTTCGGCATCTTCAAGATGCTCGGCTACCGCTTCTCCCCGCGGTTCAAGGACCTGGAGGACCAAAGGTTCTGGAAGGCGCAGATGCCCGGCGCCGAGGCGGCGGGCGGGTACGGGCCGCTGGAGGCCATCGCCCGCAACAAGGTGAACGTGAAGAAGGTGATCACACACTGGCCGGACATGCTGCGGGTGGCCGGCTCCCTGGTCACCAACCAGGTCAGGGCATACGACCTGCTGCGGATGTTCGGCCGCGAGGGCCACCCGACCCCGCTCGGGCAGGCGTTCGCCGAATACGGGCGGATCGCCAAGACCCTGCACCTGCTCGCCGTCGTCGACCCTATGGACGACACCTACCGGCGCCAGATGCACAAACAGCTCACCGTCCAGGAGTCCCGCCACAAGCTGGCCCGCGAGATCTGCCACGGCAAGAAGGGCACCATCCACCAGGCATACCGGGACGGGATGGAAGATCAGCTGGGCTCGCTGGGGCTCGTTCTGAACGCCGTGGTGCTCTGGACGACCAGGTACATCGACGCCGCCGTCGCCCGGCTCCGAGCCGAGGGCCACGACATCAGGGATGAGGATGTGGCCCGGCTGTCCCCGCTCAAGCACAAGAATCTGAACGTCCTGGGCCGCTACAGCTTCACCGCCTCCCAGCCGGTCGACGGCCTGCGCCCGCTGCGCGACCCGGAAGCCGTCGACCTCGACGACGATGACGACGGCCAGGACGAGTGAACCCGGCACAAGGGGCGGTTCTCGGCCTCGCAGCCGGGCGAGGGGTTGCGTGCGCTGCGCGACCTGGACACGGCGTCGGGGAACAGCGGAGCCGTGGTTAACGGTAGCGATGGTTCCGCTTGGGGGTCTCGCACGGCTGCGAGTAGTTGGCGTACAGGAAATCTCGGTGCGATTGATCTTGCCGGGATTCCCCTACTCCGCAGGCTTTCGGCACAGCTGGGCGCAGGTCTGCCCGTTCGCCGTAGACGCGGCCGTCCTGGCATCGTCCAGCGCCTGGCTGCGGTAGGGCGCGCCAGCTGCCCTCCGGGGCACTGGTCACGAGTTCCCGCCTGCGGCGTCACTTGCCTCCGCGTCTCCCTGGGCAAACTCCACGCTGATCTCATTGTGGAATCTCCTGGTTCGATGCAACGCCTCGACGGCAGCCAGGGCCTCCTCCTCGTCGGCCATCGTCACGAACCCATAGCCGTTCTGGACTTTTGCCTCGGAACGCTGCCCAAACTCGGCAAACAGCTCTTCCAGATCCTCGGGGCGGAGGGTCGGGGGTAGTCCCCTGATAAACAGCTTCGTGCTCATTCAGCTCCCTCTTAATCACTACGGGCTCTCCGAAGGTTTCGATCCGCGCCCGCATGATTACACAACGTGATAGGGCATGGAGTCGTCTCCCCGGCAGCGGGTGACGGGAAGCATGGCGGTTCGCGCAAATGACCAGATGTGAGAGTTCTGAGAACGGCCCTGGGCGATCACGTTTCCGCAGGTCGGCGTTCGCAGAAGTCCTCTCAAAACTGACACATTGTGCGAGACAGTTCTGACAGGCTGCCGGGGTGGAACTGACGCCCGATCAAGCCGCAAATGCGGTAGAACGAAACGACTGTCCGAAGTGTGAAGCCCCGGCCGGGAGTCCGTGCCGCACCCGCGGCGGGAAGACCGCGACGAAGTACCACACCCCGCGCTTCATCCTCGTCCCCGCGCTCCGCGAAGAACTCGACGTCCGCCTCCCCGAGGACCGCGGACCCGGCCGGGCGTGGAAGCCGGGCCCGCCCATTGAGGCGGCGCCCCTCGCGCCGGCCGCGAAGCCGATCCGGATCGGGTACGCCCGGTGCTCGACCGCCCAGCAGGAACTCCAGTCCCAACTCGATGCCCTCGCCCTCGCGCAGTGCAAGCGCGTCTTCTCCGAGAAGATCAGCACCCGCGTCAAGGTGCGGCCCGAACTGGAGGAAGCGCTCAAGCTCGCGTACGACATCAAGGAGGCCGCCCCCGACCAAGAGGTCATCCTCACCGTCCACGAGCTCAAGCGCCTCGCGCGCAACGCGGCCGAGCTGATGACCCTGTCCACCCAGCTCCAGACCGCCGGCGTCCAGCTCGAACTCCTCACCGGCCCCCTCACCGGCATCTATGACCCCAACGGCATGGGCGCCATGTTCTTTGCCGTCCTCGCCGTCGCCGCCCAGCTCGACCGCAACTACATTCGCGAGAAGACCTTGGAGGGCCAGGTCACCGCAGCGAACAAGGGCAACCACGGCGGACGCCCCAAGGTCATCGACGACGACTCGCTCACCTTCGCCATCGCGCTCAAGGGCAAGGGCGTCCCCGTTCCGGAGATCGCGAAGAAGCTCACCATCAAGACCGGCAAGAACGTGGGAAAGCACCCCTCGGTCGCCTCCCTCTACCGGGCCCTCGCCGAAGCTGAGGAGGCCGACGCCCCCGACGAAGCACCGGTCATCGGACCCCGGCGGCCGGTCCGCGCCCGAATCACCGGGCCCGGCAGCGGCACCGACCCAGAGCTGATGGAACGGCTCACCCGGCAGGTACTCAACGGAAAGGCAGACGTATGAGCGACGACGAGCAGAACAGTGCGTCCCTGCGTCCCTGAAGTCCTGCACGCTCGCCACGTGCAGCCGCAGGTTGTGCTTGGCTGCGACCCGGTCCCGGTACTCGATGACCTCGGGGAAGTTGTGGCCGGTGTCCACGTGCAGCAGCGCGAACGGCACCGGCGCGGGCCAGAACGCCTTCAGCGCCAGGTGCAGCATGACGATGGAGTCCTTGCCGCCGGAGAACAGGATCACCGGCCGCTCGAACTTGCCCGCCACCTCGCGGAAGATGTGCACCGACTCCGCCTCCAGGGCGTCCAGGTGCGACAGCGCGAACAGCGGGTCAAACGCGGGGGCACAGTGGCCCACCTGATGGGCCGTCACACTTTTCTCGCGGCTCTCGCCTCCTCCACTAGACGGCTGTGCAGGTGATCGAGGTACGTCTCGCTTTCGGGCTTCATCAGGGCACTACGCAGGATGCGCGCCTGCGGGCGGTCTGCGGCGAGTCCGGAACCGCGCTTGGCGAACGCCGGCGCCGCGATGCGCGAGAGGCTGACGAACAGCGGGTCCGGGGCCGTCGAGCATCGCTCGGCCACGGCTTCGGACGCACGGTCGACGGCGCTCATCGTGACGGAAGCGGTCTTGGGGAAGTAGGTGACGACGTCGAGATCGGGCCTCTGGAAGAGGGTGAACTCTGCTGAGGCGTCCAGGAGGTCGGCCCACCGCAGGGCAGCCCGGCGACCAGCTGCCAGGATCGAGCCGAGGCCTGAGGCGGTCAGGGGGATGACCTGCAAGGTGAGCCACAGGGCCGCAGCTGCTGCGCCCGGGCGGGAGCACTCGAGGCTGATCTCGCCGAGGTGGGGCCGGCTGGAGGTGTAGTACGTGTGCGGGGAGTCGTGCCGGTAGAAGCGGGCGACATCGGGGTCGGCGAACAGGACCGCCCCGCAGCCGTACGGCTGGAGTCCGTGCTTGTGCGGGTCCACGACCACCGAGTCGCATCGGCTGATCGCCCGCCAGGGTACCGGGTCGCCCAGCGGTTGTGAGGGCGCGTCGGCCAGGAGGCGGAAGAAGCCCCCGTACGCGGCGTCGACGTGGACGCGGACGCCGGCTCGCCGGGCGAGGTCGGCGATGGTGTGGACGGGGTCGACCGCACCGGTCCCGGTGGTGCCGGCGGTCGCGACGACGGTGCCGACTCGGCCGGTGGAGAGGAGATCGTTCAGTTTTGACACGTCCATGCGGCCGTGTTCGTCGGCGGGGACGATGTGCACCGGTACGCCCAGGAGGTGGCACATGCGGGCGTGGGTGTAGTGCGCCTCCTCGCTGACTGCGATGCCGAGCCCCGGGTGGGACTCCCGGGCGACAAAGAGGGCTTCGAGGTTGGCCATGGTGCCGCCCCCGGTCAGGTGCCCCAACGGAGTACGGAAACCCATCATGCCGGCGAGCAGGTCGATGACCTCCTCCTCGAGGCTGGTAGTGGCGGGACCGCCGTCCAGCGCGTGGTTGTTGGGGTTGACGAGCATCGCCGCGAGCTGTCCGACGACGGCGACCGGGTGCGGGGGTTTGATTATCTGGCCGGCGTAGCGGGGGTGGAAGAACGGGTAGCAGCCGCCCAATGCCTTTGTGAGGCGTTGGAAGGCGTCCGCCATCCGTTCCTCGTCGATGGCGGTGGCGGGGTGTTTCACGGGTTTGCCGTGCTGCTCGGTCCAGGACCGGTGCTCCTCGACTGCCTGCAGGAGCCAGCGTGAGAGGTCCATCGGTTGCCTTTCGGGCTCAGTGTGGGCGGCTTCCGGCGGCTGAGCGGGACCGGGCCCGGTGGAGCCGCTCGAGAACCAGAAGAGAATCGTCGCTGCTGAGGAGGGAGGGCCGGCGGCCGACGAAGTGGGCGCAGACGCCCAGGTGTGCGTCAGCGGCTTCGTCGAGGGCGGTGAGCAGGGCGTGGCGGGCGGCGCAGTCGGGGCGGCAGACGCGGGCGTGGTGGTCCCCCCACAAACCGATTTCGGCGACCAGGGCACGGTGGTCGGCTGACCAGAGACCGGAGAAGCCTGCGACCGGCAGCTCCGGGGGCATCATCGCCGGCCGGACGGTGCGGTGGTAGGAGGCTTTGTCGAAGGTGGCGGTCAGTGTCATGGCCGCGGCTCCCGCCCGGAGCGCGTGTGCTGCCGCTGCGGTTCCCGTGCGGCTGCAGTCGGCGGTCCGTGCCTGACGAAGAGCCACCACGGCGAGCTGGTTGAGGGCGAAGAACAGGTGGTGCCCGGCCTTCCACCGCTCCAGCGGCGAGGTGTGCTCAGGCCAGCCGGAACTCGGCGCGGCGGTGAGGCGCAGGCCTGCCAGGCGAGCCGCCCGGGCGAACGCGGTGCGCTGGCCCGCACCGGCGCAGGTGTAGCCGGACGACAGGGTTGCCTTCAGGGAGTGGGTCAGGACCACGGCCGGACTACCCGAGGAGCGGGTCACGGCGAAGAACTCGTCGTAGCACCTCTCGCGTGCGCTGCGGCGGGGCACGATCCGTCCGGGCCTCGGTCTCGTGCCGCCGGTCGCGGCTGCCCGTAGCTCCAGGAGGGATCGCGGAAGGTGATCAGGATGCGGGAGGTGGAGGGCCGACTCGGGGGCGGTCATGGATGCCATGCGACCACGACCTGAGGGAGCCCGCGCGCCGGGTGAGCCGAACAGGTGAACCCGGGAGGCCCAGGGTGCAGTGTATGCGCACTTTGATTAACTAGGAGCAGTCATATGCCTACTCTTCGCAATTGACTGGGAGTGTCATCATGTCGCTTTCCCGCTGGTGCCTGGCTGCGTTCGCCGCTCCGGTAGCCGCCCTGATCTGTCCGGCCACCGCCACAGCCCATGCGCCCGAGGCGGTGACCGGGGTACGCGCTTTGACGGCCGTCACCTGCGTCATCGGCGGGTCCGGCAGTTTCACGAACTCCGCCAACACCGCCCAGGGCATCACCAATCTCAGCGCACGCAATGTGGACGTCACGGCCTCGGCCTCCGGCTCGTGCCTGGACCTGCGCACCGGCAAGTCCGCCACCGGTGGCCACAGCATCGTCAGCAGGTCGGTGAACGTCTCCGGGCATCTGGACAACGCCACCTGCGTGTTGGCCTCGGGCCACTACGAGGCGACGGCGACCTGGACTCTCGACGACAGTTCCACCGTCTCCAGCACCAACTTCATCGACATCGCGGCCGGCAACTTCCTGGAGAGCGTCCCTGGCGTCGGCGCAGTCGACAGCGGCCCCTTCTCGGGCGCCACGGTCAAGAACAACACCGTCCTGACCAACGTCCTCGCGAACACCACAGCGTGCAACACCACCACAGGTCTCAAGAGCTACGACTTCGTCACCCAGGTCAACGTGGTGTAGTAGCCCCCGCCACCCGCCAGTGCGCGCAGTCCGCCGGGCGGGTCGCTCCGCACCACCATGAAGGAGCACACGTATGGACGTCATCGGCGCAGGCTTCGGCCGCACGGGCACCGCCTCACTGCAGAAGGCGCTCCACGCTCTGGGGTACGCGCCCTGCTACCACTGGAAGACTCTGCTCGACGAACCTGCCCGGCAGGCACAATGGCACGAGGTCCTAGCCGACGTGGAGGCAGGTAGGCAACCCCGGTGGGAGCGCGTCTACGCCGGGTTCAACGCGGCGGTCGACTGGCCCACCGCCGCGTTCTGGCGGGAGCTCGCGGAGTTCTATCCCGCCGCCAAAGTGATTTTGACGGTCCGTGACCCGGAAGCCTGGTACGCCAGCTTCGCCCAGACCATCTCCGTCGCGATGGGTGCGACGCAACCTTCGAGCGGCACCCGACAGGCCATGGCCGCCCACGGCATCGTCGGCGCACCCGTGCGGGACCCGCTGGCACGCCGCGTCATCGAGCGGGTCTTCCACGGCCGGGCGGACGACAAGGAACACGTCCTGGCGGTGTACCGGCGGCACGTCGCCGAGGTCGTCGCCTCTGTGCCTGCGGAGCGCCTGCTGCTGTTCGATCCCGCTGACGGCTGGGGCCCGCTCACCCGGCTCCTCGGTGTCGCAGAGCCGCTGGAGCACTATCCCCATGTCAACCGACGGTCGGACTTCTGGCAGCTTGTCGCTCGCACGTGACCCGTCAACAGGGCGGACGGAGTAGGGCGAGGCGATGGTGCGGTCCCGGGCCATCTGGTTGTAGTCCAGCCGCCGGTGCCCGACACACTCCGCCGCCCGCTCTCAAAGGGGGTCCGCCGCCGCGGTCAGAGCCGCTCGGATCCGGACGGAACTGGTCGCCCTGCTGGCGGAGGTGGTGCGGGAGGTGAGGCGTTCGGCCGCTCGCGCGGCGGCTTCATCACCAAGATCCAACTGAGCGCGTCGAGCGGGCCTGTGGGCGTCTGGACCCGGAGTTCCGGCGCGTCAACCCGGAGAGCCTCGGCATACCGACGGCTTCCTGCACGAGCACGTGTTGCCCCGGTTCGAGTAGGAGAGCCCGGATCCCTCGTCCGTTACCCGGTATGGCTGTATCCCGCAGAGAACCGGCGCGATCCTGCAAGCGCGCCCGGACCGGAGCATGACGCCGTGCGCGAGGCGATCGGCCACGAGCTCGATGTGCCGCCCGCGCTGACGTTACGTCAGATCGAGACATGCTCGCGGCTCGCCGTATCAAGCGGTGGACTCGACCAGCCCGTGACCGGTGACGCCACCGATTCCGGCGGCGGTGAGCCGGCACCCCGGCATTTCGCGGCGCTGCTACCGCCAGGGTCGGTCAGCTTGTCTTTTAACCACTCGGACGGATGTGAAGTCGGGGGTGGCCCCGCCAGCTCCCCGCCAACCCGTCACCTCGGGGGTGCAGCGTCGTTCAC
>NZ_JBVIQR010000087.1:0-11717 GCF_055576875.1 Streptomyces sp. NPDC033229
CTCGTCAACGACACGTCGCCGCCCTCGTAGCTCACCGCTCCAGACCAAGATCAACTGCTTAGCGTTAATGGCTGTACCGCTGGTCCCCAAGGCCGTTGACGCTCGCGGCGAGCTGCTCCGCGCGTTGCGCTGCATCGTCAACGGGCAACCTATGACGCGGGACTGTAACCATTTATGGGGCCCTCCTAAGAGCCACACGACCTCCGTCACCGCTGGGCCACCCTCGGTCGCGACCGACGCGGGTGGCCCAGCAGGTCGGTCACGTCGCGAGGAATTCGCGGATTCCCGCCAGCGGGTCGTGCCCGTTCTCCTCGGCGTACTGACGTCGGCGCGCGTCAACCCTGTCGGGAAGAGCCAGGCAGCAGTAGTCCCAGAAGTCGACCAGCACCCGGAACGCGTCGTCGAGGGTGTAATCACCCTGAACGTCTTCGACGAAGAAGTTCTCCACCCTCACGCCCTGCGGGCTGATGGTGACGGTGTGCGCGTTTCCGTCCAGATCCTCCGGCGCGAAGCCCGGGTTGGCCTTGGCCTGGGCCACCAGGTCGATCGCTTCCAGGACGGACAGCGGCGAGAGCTGAATATCGGCCGTGACCCACTCTCCCAGGGTGCTCAGCCCGTCCGGCCCGGAGAACTCCGGCACCTCGAACGCGTCTTCAACGTAGTACCGAGTGCGGATCACTGCGGAGATCTCCTTCACTCCTTGGGCGTGAGCGGGTAGACGGTCTCCGCGTCCCCCCGGCAGAGCCGCCGCGTGCTTCTCCAGCTTGCCCGTACCGCTAACCCGGCGGCAACGGCTGCTCCGGCGCACCATTGAACAGGTAGGCATACATGGCTCTAAGGTAGGCCTGCAGGGTTTCCCTGTCGGGGAATTCAATATCGGTCAGCCGCTCGTATTCGGCTGGCCCAAATGAGTCGTCTGACATGATCTGCTCGAACCCTGCACGGATCAATTCCACGTAGGAATCGCTGAAGCTCAACAGAGTGGGCCTCAGATAGCCACTCGCCTCATACCCTCGCTCGAGATCGAGATGTACTCTGAGGAAACTTTTTAAACGCGCGTCCATTGAAGCTCTTCCTTAAGGATGCCGACCGGCACCGGGTTGGCAAACATGGCGTGGAGACGGTATTTCCCATCGGGCTTGTTTTGGCTGAGACCAGCCGATAACAGCCCGTCCGGCGCTTGAGGACATCGCCGCGCAGCGCTGGTGCACCTCGGTGCGTCATTCCGCGTCGTCGAACCGCGCCGACAAACGCAGAGTGAGTTCTGCCCTGGCCAGCATCCGGGGAATCTCGATCGGGAGACTGGCGAATTCCTTCTTCACTACATCGGCCGGGTCGATGCGACGAGTGACGCCGTCCCGCCCCGTCGCCTCGACCACATACCGATATCCGCGGGGCACACTGGGGTCGTCCGCCACCTGCCACCGCGCTCCGTGCTTCTGGATGAGGTAATCGGCGACGTAGGACATCAGATCGCTGAGCAGCGTGATCCAGTCCGACTGCTCGAACTCACTCAGCGGAACGCGTGAGACATAGGACTGGAGGGCGGGGATGAGACTCATCGGGTCGCGGGTATAGATCTCGGGTGCCACCCCGAGCATGTCAGCGACATCGACGATGTTCCGGCGCCCCTCCTCGATCCATCCCTGGAGATCCGGTTCGCCTGCCTTGGTCACGCCTTGAGCCTTCCGTCGCCTTCTACTTCTTGGGGCGGGTCCGTACTCGACGAAGGTAAAGCGAGCCTGGCTGAGATAGGCCCTCAGGGCCTGCGATGGGGGAGCGTGCAGAACGACCCAGCACGAATCGAATTTCGGATCCACGCGGCGCAGCGTAGGTCCTTGTTGAGCTGTTCATCGATCGCGTGATCGCGCCATCGATGTTGCTCGACGACTGCCCGTCGAAATCCGCGCCGAGTAATTCAGGATAGGTCAGGCCTCACAGGTACTGGCGCCGCCACCCACAGGTTTAGCAGTGATCACAGCAATGTGCTCCGGGCTGAACCTAGCCAAATGCCGCATCGGTGAGGTCCGGTCCTCGCCCGTCGATGATGTCGGGAGCTTTGAGACCGTGGCCTTCTGCTCGACCGTAGTACGTCGGCTCGCCGGGCTCCGCCTCGACTCCGAGCACGTGAACGAGCTCCTGCAGGGCTGACGCAAGCCGCGGCGCGTTGGCGGCATGGATGGCCGGGTGGGGCTCGCCCCGGAAATCACACAGACCCCATACATCGTGGTACACAGACAGTTCGGCCGAAGGGCCGATCTCATCGGGTGACACCATCAGTTCGACCAGACGGTACTCCTTGTAGCGCCTACCGCTCGCGTCGAACCACGCGCCGGATCCCAGCACAAGGATTGCGCCCATTTCCGCCTGCGGATGACCGGTCGGTTGACAGGCACGGAGGGCATCGAGCAATGCCGGATCATCGAGCGAACGACCGACAAGGTCCAAGCGGCTGTGGACACCGAGGCCGCCCTTTCCGGCCTGGAACCAGTGCCACTCAAGCGCGTCCGGCTCCATCAAAGCGTGCTTCTGGAGCACCGCACTCATGCGCCCCGCGATCCTGAGCGCGGACTCCAGACCAGGCTCCGCCACGTCATCCAGGTCCCAGGACCACGAGCCACATTCCCTCGGCGCGCGCGGCAGCATGCCCGTGAAACTCCCTTATCGCTCGTCAGCGAATACGTGTCCAACTCGCCCAGCCAACTCCGCTCGATCAGGTGCTTGGGCAGGTAGTCGGACTTGACCTCGGTCGGAGCCACACGACCTCGACCTCCGTGACCGATGAGTCACCCTCGGTCGCGACCGGCGCGGGTGACCCAGCGGGTGCGGTCACGTCACGAGGAATTCGCGGATTCCGGAAAGGGGCGCGCCCGCCCTATTGCGGGGGGGGGGGGGGGAGCTACCCGGTGCGATCACTTCGACCTGCCCGCCCCGATCGCCGATCCATTCCTCAAGCTCCGCGCCGGCCAGCGCTCGGGAGGATTCGTCGCTGACGACTGTGACCGGTCCGAAAACAGTGCCTGTCAGGCCACGCACCACAGTGGAGTCGTCGACTGTGACCTTGACCCGCAACTCGCGCGCTGCTTCAGGATCGACCGGGAGCGCATTCGACTCCCATTGCTTACGGGTACCAGAAGGGCCGGTCACGGCCTACTTCACCGGACCACGCGGAGGGATCACTCGAACCTCTCCGCCCCGCTCGCTAATCCACGCTTCGAGTTCTGCACCGGCCAGCTCCCGAGAGGTTTCGCCACTGAATACCGTGATCGGCCCGAAAACCGTTCCTGTCAGGCCATGTACCACTGTGGAGTCGTCTACTTTGATCTCGAAGAGGTTCTCGTTCATCACTGCATCGGTCAGGTCCGCCCCCCTCATATCCGTGTCGATCAGCAAAGCCCCAAGGAACTTCGCCCCACGGAAGCTCGCTCCCGACGCATCGACATCGCTCAGCGAAGCCCGGACCATGTCCGCTCCGTCGAGCCGCGCCGATCGGAGAACGGCATCGTCCAGGTTCGCCCTGACGAGATCCGCTCCGGTGAGGTCCGCCTCCGTCAGGTCCGCCGACTGCAGGTCGGCTCGGTAGAAGGACGCACCGACAAGTCGCACACCCACGAGAACCGCCTCAGTGAACCATGCGTTCGAGAAGTCCCCGCCCGAGAGGTCTGCGCCACGGAAGTCGCGCTCGATGCCGTTGAGGTTGTATTCCTCCGAGGCAAGCCATTCGTGCAGTTGCCGCGTGGCTTCCGGATTGGCCGGGAGCACAGCCGGCTTCCAGTTCTTACGGGTACCAGATGACACGATCTCCCCAACCGCGGCTTTCCACAGCAGCCCTGACGCTGTCGATCGCCGCTTGATTCGCGTTCCGAATGTCGATGATGACTATACGTCCGCGCTTTACGATCTGCTTCTCCAGCTGCTTTTTGATCCATGCGTCGCAATTTGCAGGGTCGTACGCACCCTTGAACGGCCCGGACTTGTCGCGAATGTTATTGAACGGCGGATAGTCGGAGTGGACACCCTTGATGTCATAGTACTCGCCAGTGGTCTCGGAGTAGAATTCACCCATATCGGCATCCGGACGGCGGATATCCGCCGGGAGGCGCCCATTCTCCCGCAGGTCGAGGCCGACCCGCGCCTCATCCATCGATTTATCATTGATGTGGCCCTTGTGGTCCGGGTCGTGCCTCAGGTGATCGAATTCCGCCGGAGCTCGCTTTTCCACCTCATCGAGGTGACTCCAGTGCGCGGCCTTCTCCTCAGCGGTCAGCTCCGGAACAGGCTCGTTCGCACGCTCGCCAGGCGTCGCGCCTGTCTCGCCCGTGGTGCTCGACTTGCCGGTCTCGGCGTGCTCCTTCTCCTCCCCGCCGGACGCGGGCTTCTCCGCCTGGCCGTCGGCACCGGTGCCGGACCCGTGATCGCCGGAACCTGAGGCGGGGGTGTCGCCACCCACGTCGTTGCCGTGAGGCCCCTCGCCACCAGGGGTGGCCTGAGAGTGGCCGCCGTGCCCGCCAGCACCGACGCCCGTACCCGGCGTATCACCGTGACCGCCGGTGCCATGCCCCGCGCCACCACCGCCCGCAGTGTGGGGGCCGCCCCCGCCCGACGATGCGTGCGAGCCCGTGCCCGAGCCGCCGCCGGCCGAGTGGCCTGCGGCGTGGCCCCCCGTGGACGGCGTGTTCGGCGTGGTGCCGCCACCCGGGTGCGCCGAACCCGGCGGGTGATTCGCGGAGTTCTCCACGCGGCTGGGGCCGCCCGCGCCTTCGAGGACCCTTGACTCGTCCTTGACCGGAGCGGTCTCGTGCTCCTTGACGTTCGGCAGGTCGTCCTTGTGCGGCTCGGGGTGAGGAGCCGTGTCGGGAACGACGTTGCCGTGCTCGTCCCGGATGAAACCGTCGTTACCGATGACGCGCTTGTTGCCCTCGGGGTCGGTGTACTCACGACCGGCAGGCGTCTCGCCCGTGTGAGCCGAGGGCGCGTTGGCCTCTCCCGGATGCGGCGAGTTCCCCGTGGGCACGTTGCGGGCCATGTCGTCCAGGCCCGCCTGGCTGGCCTTCAGGCCCGCCATGAGGTCGCCGACCTTGAGTTTGGCGACGCTGCCGGCCTTGATGACGTACGACATTGGGTCGAGGATCACGCCCGCCTTGCCCACCACGGTCGCCAGCTTCGCGCCCGCGCCCAGCTTCCCGGCCTCACCGGCCTGGCCCGCCTTGCCAAGCTTGAGGAACGCGCCCGCGCCAAGGGTGACAACGTTGAACGCAACGTTCCCGAACGCCCGGGAAGGATCCTTCTCCCACTGGTCCCACGCGACGAAAGACTTCGCGAAGCCGCGCAGGGCGGCCTTCTGCTTGTCGGTGTCGCTGTGGTCGGTCGGGCCGAACATCTTGTCCATGGCCCACTCGTACGGCGTCGCAACGTACGCGCTGACACCGCCGAAGACATTACCGATGCCCGTCCAGGTCTTCTTGAACGTGTCCTGGTCGAAGACATTGACCATGCCGACGAGACCCTTGACGCTGCCCCAGGCACCGTCGGCGAAGAAGCCCTTCAGCCCACCGCCGACGTTGTCCTTCGTCCACTCCCACGCGGCCCGCAGTCCCGTGTGCTCACGCTTGTCGACCGTGCCCCAAGGGGTCTTCTTGGCGTCCTTGACGTCGCTTTCCTTGAAGCCGTACATACCCGGCTTGTGCGAACCGTCGTCGACGACGAAGTGCAGCTTGCTGCCCACCAACGCCGCGATCTTGTTAGCGGTATCGCGCTCCACGCCCTGGAACGCCACCCAGGTCATGCCGACCTCACGGACAAGTCGCGCGTTCTCGGCGATCTTGTCGCCGTCCTTCTTCCAGTCGTCGTCATCCTTGTTCTCCGTGACGAACTTCTTCGCGTCCTCACGGAGCTTGTCCATCTTGTCGACCAGCGGCTTCGCGGTCGTCGCGAAGCTGTGCAGCGCGCTGCCGGCGGACTCCAGCTTCTTCGCGAAGTCATCCGCCTTGTCCCGCACCGGGGCCGTCGAGTTGAGCAGTTGCTCCTTCTCGGGGGCGTCGTAGACCGGATCCAGGGTCTGGAACGCGGTATGAACGTCCCTGCCCGTGGTGCGGATGCTGGAGGCGGTCTTTTTCAGAGCCGCCGCGTGCTTCTCCAGCTCCTCCAGCTTGCCCGTGAAGGTCGGTATCTTCCCGAGTTCGATCACTTCTTGGGCCCCTGCCCCTTCATCTCTTCCGGAGCCGAGGTCCTGGAGCGCCCGCGTAAGCCGAGCAGCTCGATTTTCCACTTGGCCACGACGTCTCCCCCCGTCCTACGAAACGTTTCTTCCCAACCACCACGGCGTCAGCAGATGCCAGTGCACCGACCCCGTCCGTCCGGGTGACACTCTGCCAGGCGCCACTGACGGCCGGCCCCGGGGGCCGCCTCCTCCAGGGCGTGGCCGGCCGGGCTTCGGCTGCGGCGCTCTCACCAGGACGGCGGCCCTTGACATGCGGAGGGGTCGGCGTTGCTGGAGAAAGGGGCACAGGTGCCCACGCGCATCCTGGCCACCACCCATGGAGGATTCAATGCCGTTCGCTCCCTGCATGAGCGTCAAGGACACCGCCACGAGCATCGCGTTCTACAAGAAGCTCGGCTTCGATATCGATTCCAGCACCGCCCGGCCCGGGGACGACATTCACATGCTGCTCTACCAGGGCGGATTCTGCGGGATGCTCTACAGCAACGACGACCTGAAGAAGTGGCTGCCCGTCCTGGCGGACACGCCCATCGGCTTCGCCGGGATGCTCTACCTCGGCGTCGACGATTTCGACGCCGCCTACGACCACATCGCCCAGCACGCCGAGATCACCAAGGACACCGTCACCGACCACAACGGACAGCGCATGTTCTACTTCCGCGACCCGGACGGCTACGTCATCGGTATCAACGACAATGCCGCCTTGCAGGCCAGCGACCTCGGCCAGAAGTACGCCTGACCGAACACGGCGCGTACGGCCTCACGAGCGCCTGTGCGGCGCTCCCGCGCCCTCCCCCACAGCCGTTTGTCGGCCATCTTGGCGGACATGGTTCGCTCACCACCCATACGGCCTATCAAGGGGAACCCCATGAAGCCCATGCACCGCGTTCTCGCCACCGCCGCCGCCACGCTTCTGCTCGGGATCGGGAGTGCCGCGATGGCCGCACCGGCGCATGCCGAGGTCCACATCAACGTGCTCGGCCTGATCGGCGCCGACGCGAACGGGGTCATCAATCTGACGGGGCCGGGCGGCGGCCCCATCCTCACGCTGCCGAACGTGCTCTCGGGCGTGGTCTGACGGACCACCGCAACGTTTTCCCTTTCCCGATCCCAAACACGCGCACTATCGTGAGCGGTGAACCACCCGTGCGCTCAGTGGAGTTGCCCCCGGCGCACCTCCACGGTGCCCGGGGCCGTCGGTGTCACACCGCCGCCCTATCCATCCGAAGCAGAGCGTCACCGGGCCACGACATATGGCAGCTTCTCAGCGGCGGTACATCACGTACAGCTTGTTGCCGTGGGAGGCGGCGGCCGGTTCGTCCATCAGCTTGATGGCTTTGGTGCCGCTGACGTAATGGGTGCCGCTCCAGGTGGTGTTGTCGTGGGTCGCCGCGCGCAGGTAACCGTCCTCGTCGCGCAAGCACATCCACAGTTTGCCGCCGTGGGAGGCGAGGGCGACGCCGTTGGGGGTGCGCCAGTTCGGGATGGTGCCGTGGCTGGTCCAACCCGTGGCGCCGGACGCGGTGCTGGCGTACAGCTTGCTGTCCTGTCCGCGGGCGATGCGCCATGTATTGGCGCCGGCCATGCAGATGGCGACGGGCTTGTTCACCGCCCAGTCCAGGGTGTCCGCGAAGATCGGTTCCCAGCCGTGGCCGTGCTGGAGGCTGTGGTGGACGGTGTGGTCGCCGCCCACGTGGGTCAGATACAGCTTGCCCTCGTAGCCCCCCATGGACGGCGCCATGGCCGAGCCGGTCCTGTCCCACCTGGTCGACGCCCCCCATGTCGAGGTGGCCTCGTTGAAGGTGCGCGTGTACAGCTTGTGATCGGTGCCGGTGACGCAGTAGTGCAGCTTGCCGGTGGCCACGCCCAGGGCGGGGGCGTAGTAGCTGAGGTCCCCCAGCATCAGCTCGGGCTTGCGCCACACCCCGTTCTCCAGGCGCGTCCACACCACCGCCCCGTCGGTGCGCACGAACGAGGCATAGAGCTGGCCCTTGTACGAGCACAGGGCCGGGGGCGTGTTGCTCTGCCACGGCAGGGTGATCGGCTTGCCCCAGGTCTCGCCGCCGCGGACGGCGTATTCCAGGGTTCCAGTGGGGAAGGGAATCTGGTCGCCCGCGTACTTCACTCGCAGTTCGTGGTGGCCGTCTCCGTTGAAGTGCCAGGAGGTGTTGCCGCGGTGGGCGAGCACGGCCAGGTCCTGTTTGTCCATGCCGATGAATCGCTGGCAGGACATGTCGTCGTAGTTGCGGAAGACGTCGATGATGGAGATGAAGATCTTCCCGAGCTCCCAGGCCATTCCCACCCACGGGGGAGTGATCATCAGGCCGTAGTCCGCGATCATCAGCAGCGCGTCGATGATGATGACCGCCGCGTTCAGCTTTTCCTTCAGGTTGGCCCACCACTCCTCGCTGCTGTGGTCGGCCTCCCAGACCTGGATCGTCGTGCCTAGGAACCCGCTGGAGTTCCCCTCGAAGAGGACCTTCTTGTTGCCGTCGAAGTAGCGGGTATCGCCCCGCTTGACGGCCCCGAACTCCCCCGAGTCGTACGTGGCGCCCGCGCCTCCGCCGACGCCGGTGGCGGCGGTCCAGTAGATCTCGTCCCGGCCCTGGCCCTGGTCCCCCACAGCCCGGTGCACGTAGAAGCTCTCCAGCTCCAGCTTCACCCGGAACGTCGCCGTCGCGCTGCCGGCCTCCCGGCCCTCATCGCCCTCGCCCGGTGTGTTCTGCGCCTGCCCGGCACCATCCTCGGCGGTGCCGGAGGTCATGGGCTGGGCGGTGCGTGAGAACCCGGTGACCGCGAACCCGGTCTGCCGCATCGCCTCGATGAAGGCCGGGTCCTCCGGCTCCCCGGCCGCCGCCGCGACGGGGCCCACGACCTGCACGTTCGGACACGCCAGGGCCTCGGCCATGAGGTGCGGTAAGTCCTGACACAGGTCCGCTATCGCGTATCCCTGGTTCACCGACCGGCTCGTGATCCTTTCGGGGACCGCCGCGAGCCGTCCCTGAGCGGTCACCAGCTCCCGGTACGCCCGGCCCCACTGCCGCATTTCCGCGTCCGAGAGCGCCCCTCCCAGAGCGTCGAGCAGCACACGCTCCAGATCGGTGGGTGTCTTGCCCTGCCGCACCCGGTCGGCACCGTGCAGCATCGCCCCCAGCAGCATGTTGCCGTGGGTGCCCTGCCCCACCGCCAACGCCCGTCCCGCACGGTCCTGCGAACGCTGCCCCGACAACAGCCCCCGCAACCGCTCCACACGCTCTTCCGGAGTCGTGCTCTTGCTGGTCATCTGTCCCCACCCTCTGTCCGGCCCTGACCCCCAGCGGGCGCGGGCCGGGGCCAGACGTTACGCACCCCACCGCGCAAGATCAGCCACTGTCGGTGACCGGTCAGGTAAAGGGCCGAAAGGTATTGCTCGCGGCGGGGGGCGGCCGGAGCGCCCACGCAGGGGGCGGCTACGCCAGTAGCCGTTGCCGGATCAGCTCCATCACTTCCGCGCGGCTCCGCTTGCCGTTGTCCGCGGCGTTGAAGTGGTTGCCGATGCGCACCGAGACGGCGAGCAGGCAGCGGACCTCGACCTCGTCCTCGTCGGGGCAGAAGGCGGAGAACAGGGAACGCAGGTAGTCCATACGGCGGTTGTCGACGCGGCGCAGGCGCTCGGCGACGGCCGGGTCGCGGCGGGCCCAGTCGCGGATCGCCATATCGGCGGTGGTGCCCCGCACCGGCCCGTCCGTGGCGGCGGCGACGATGGTGAACAGTCGCTCCAGCCTGGTCCTGGCGTCTCCCCCACCGCTCTCGACCTGCTCGATCACGCCCTCGGCGACCTCGTACTCCCAGGTGTCGAGCATTTCGGTGAGCAGCGCGTCCCGGTTGCGGAAGTACCCGTAGAAGCCGCCCTTGCTGACGCCGAGCGCCTGCGCCAGCACCTCGATCCGGACGGCTTCGGGGCCGCCCGCGCCCAGTGCCCGCAGGCCTTCCTCGATCCACTTGCCGCGTGGCGTACGGGTCGCCCCCATGCTGTGTGCCTCCTCACGCCCCGGCCGAGTATACGGCGCCGTATAGCTCGGCCTAGACTCGTTCTATACGCCACCGTATAGATATGGGGCCTGCTCATGCGACTTCCCCGAACCGCCCACACCGACCGCCCCTGGCGGATCCACGAGATCGCCGCCGACTTCACGGTCGAGGATGTGTGGGCACTCCCCACCCCCGGCGGACCCGACGATCTCGTGTGGCTGGTGCGCCAGACCGCCGAGGGAATGAGGAGCGGGGTGAACGGGGAAGGCCTCGCCTCCCGCGCGCTCTTCGCCGTCCGCTGGAAACTCGGAGCGCTGCTCGGCTGGGACAAGCCCGGCACCGGTATCGGCGCCCGGCGGCCTTCCCTGCGCGACCGGATGCCGGCGGACCTCCGCGACGGCCCCCGGGGTCCCGACCTCGGTTCGTCCCCGTTCACCCCCCTCTATCTGCGGGACGACGAGTGGGCTGCCGAGATGGCCAACAAGACCGTGCACGGGGTGATGCACATCGGCTGGGTCCCGGACGGGTCCGGCGGCTACCGGGGCCAGATGGCCGTCCTGGTGAAGCCGAACGGGCTGTTCGGCACCCTCTACATGGCCGGTATCAAGCCCTTCCGGTACATCGGGGTGTACCCGGCGCTCCTGCGCTCCATCGGCCGCCAGTGGCAGGCGAACGCCGCCGAACGAAGCGCGCGCTGATCCCTTACGGGCGTTGTCGGTCAGTAATGAACTATCCCGACCAGCAACGTAGTTGAGCGCATCCTGGGGCGCGAGCCTTGCGGTACGGTGACCGCGAATCGGTTGCTTCGTCACGAAAACGAAGCGGCCCTCGACGGTGCGGCAAACACCGGTCGAGGGCCTACACCACGAGGACTTGTAAGGAGTCCCCAGGATGCTCCGGCATGTTATCGCCCCTGAGCGTTTCTTCACTCAGGTATCGAACGAGATCATCCGCCACCCCCGCCTGTCGGCGGCTGCCGTGCGGCTGCTGATGTGGCAGCTGTCGCTTCCGAGCAGCGTGGACGAGCCGCTGTGGGCGACGGCGGAGAACGCGGGGATCAAGAAGGGCGCGTTCACCGTCGCGAAGCGGGAGCTGAAGGCGGAGGGCTACTTCCATGAGTGGAAGCTCCAGGTCGCGGGCGGGAAGTGGCACACGAAGCAGATGGTGTCCAACGTCGTCCTGTCACCCGAGGAAGCAGTGGCCGTACGGGACGGATCCCCGCAGGTCGCACCGACTGCCCCGGAACCGGCCGCCGGTGAACCGACAGACCCGTCCGTCGGCCGTTACCCAACAAACACAGAGGGAAAGAAAGACAACCCTCCCTCCCAGCCCTCCCACGTCCCGGAACCGCTGATCGAGCGCGGGGGACTGATCCTCGCCTCCCTCTCCCACAAGGAACGGCGGCTGCGCCTCAACGGCCGCGACATCCAGCAACTCGCCGCCCTCGCAGGCGAATGGCTCCTGCGCGGCGCGACGGCGAAGGACC
>NZ_JBVIQR010000088.1:0-11690 GCF_055576875.1 Streptomyces sp. NPDC033229
TCCCCCCCTCTTTCTCCCCCCCCCCCCCCCCCCCCGCGACCGCCGGACAGGCAACCGCGGAACCGCACGGCGGCGCCGCCCGTCCAAGGCGCGTGCTGTCGCTGATTCCTCGCAGAGCGGTGTCGGCGTCGCCGCCGACCACCCTCTCCGCCGCCTGCGACCGGCAGCACGCCGCCGTCGGCGCACCCCCCTTCGAGAGCGTCGGCGGCGGTTCTCCGGCAGCACCGGCAACACCGTCACGCTCCGCGAAGCCCGGCCCACGCCTGGCGGGTACGGGTCCGGGCGGGCCACTCTGTACGCGCATCACGGGGACGGGGGAGTTCATGCGCCGAGGCGCGCTGCCGAAGGCGCTGCTGGTGTGCGCGGTGTTGGCGGGGATGTACACGCTGACCGCGTGTCAGGGGGCCGGGCACGCCGAGGCGAAGGCGGCCGCCGCCTCCACCGGAGGCGGCCCCACCCGGTCCGGGCAGGGACCGGTGTTCCTGGAGGCGGAGGAGTGCGCGAGCCGGGGCCGGGCCGCCACCGCCATCGAAGAGGTGCCGTGCACGGGCCCGGCGGCCGCGGCGAGGGTGCTCGCCCGCTTCAACGGCCCGCTGGCGAAGGGCCCGCGCTGCCCGTCCGCCACCGACTACGTCCTGCACATCACCGCCGTGGACGGCGTCTCCGAGGAGGACAGCGCGCCCGAGGGCTACGCGTGCATGCGCAATCTGCGGCCGCCGCACCCGGGCGACCCCGGCATGGGCGGCGGCCCGCTCACCGTCGTCGGCGACTGCGTGTACACCGAGCGGCGCGGCGTGGTGAAGGAGACCGCCTGCGACGGCTCCCCCGCCCGTCCCCCGGAGTACCTGGTGACACGCACGGTCCGCACCCGCGCCGACTGCCCGCCGTCGACGGCCCTGTACGTACAGGTCGGCGGCGGGGCACCCGTCGGGTGCGCCCGCCGCCTGGCCTGAGGGACAGGCCCTGTCAGAGGTGTCCGGCAGCCGTCACGGCCGCAGGGTCTGCTCCCGCTCGACGCTCTGGCGGTCGAGCTTCGCGTCGTAGGGGGCGAGCGGCTTGGCGCGCGACTCGTCCTTCTTCACGGCCGCGGGCGCGACACCGGCCCATTCGAGGACCTCGGCCGTGGCCTTGATCCGCTCGTCGGCGACGAGCTGGGAGATGTTCGAGCCGTGGTTGCCGCCCGGTGCGTAGAAGCGGTAGTCGTCACGGGCCGCGGCGCGCTTGCCGAGGCGGAACGGCTCGCCGCTCCAGGGGTCGTTCTGTCCGTAGACGAAGAGCATCCGGGAGCTGTCCTCGCGCACCCAGCGGTCCACGTCGGCCATCGCGCCGCGCTGGAAGCGCATCGGGATGTCACGCGGCACGTAGCTGCGCGGCTGGTAGATCCCCGGGTAACGGAGGAGCCCCTTGAGGTGCGGGGAGTCGAAGGTGGGCGCGCCGAGCTGGGTGCCCGCCTGGTAGTAGTACGGGGTGAAGCGCTCCAGGCCCTGGTCGGTGTAGGCCGAGAAGCCGGAGATGTCGTCGACGAACTTGTAGAGGTCGTCCGTCGAGGCGTTTGTCGCGGGGACCGTCTTGCAGTCGCTCTGCAGGTGGTACTGCCAGAAGGCCCACACCAGGTCGAGGACGACGTTCTCGTACGCCTTGTCGGCGCTGCCCACGACCTTGAAGGTCTGGCCGTTGGCGTCGGCCCACTTCTGGTAGCGGGCCACGATCTCGGTGCGGCGGACGAGCGCCTCGCGCTGGACCGAGTTGAGCTGGGTGCGGCAGGCCTTGTCACCGACGCTCGCGAAGAAGCGGTCGTAGGCCGAGTCCTCCTTGTCGGCCACGTCGTTGGGCGCGACGTAGGCGACGGTGCCGTTCATGTCGTGCGGGTAGAAGCGGCGGAAGTACGTCGCCGTCATGCCGCCCTTGCTGCCGCCGGTGGCCAGCCAGTTCTTGCCGTAGACCGGCTTGAGGGCCTGGTAGAGGCGGTGCTGGTCGCTGGCCGCCTGCCAGATGTCGAGCTTGCTCCAGTCCGCCGGCTGGGGCCGGGAGGGGGTGAAGAAGCGGTACTCCATCGAGACCTGGTTGCCGTCGACGATGCGCGTGGGCTCGCTGCGGCTGGGCGTCGTGGAGACGTTGTACCCGGACGTGTAGAAGACGGTCGGCCGGTCGGTGGCCTTGTGCAGCAGCGTGAAGCGCTGCTGGAAGGTGCCCTTGGCCTTGTTCCGGTGGTCGACCGGCTGGGTGTAGTTCAGCACGAGGTAGCGGTAGCCCTCGTAGGGCTTCTCCTCGACGAAACTCATCCCGGGAATCTTCAGGATGCGTTCCTTGATGTCCGGATCGGCGGCGGCCGTGGCCGTTCCCGCCGTCGCACCGCCGACACCGATGGCACCTATGAGCACCACCAGCGCCAGCAGCCATCTGAGCGCCTTGCGCATTCGCCCTCCCCTGGGTTCGCAAAAGTCGCCGCGAACCTACCGGGGGCGTCATCCGCCACGCCAGACTTTTCCCTCGACTGATCAACGACTGATCAGAGACCGGCCGCTGTCCGGCCGTCGCCTGATCACTGTCCGACCGCCGGCTGACCGGCGACAAGCGAAAGATGATCAACCGCTGCGCTGGACGTAACCGACCAGGGGAAGGACCCGCCCGTGGTCGTTCCGGCTCACCCCAGGACACCCGCCCGGGACGCCGGGACCGCCTCTCCGGTGAAGGTCCGCCACAGTTCGGCGTACCGCCCGTCCAGCGCGAGCAGTTCACCGTGCGTGCCGTCCTCCACGACCCGGCCGTGGTCGAGCACCACCACCCGGTCCGCGCGGGCGGCCGTGGTCAGCCGGTGGGCGACGACGAGGGTCGTGCGCTTGCCCGCCAGTCGGTCCGTGGCCTGGTTGACCAGGGACTCGGTGGCCAGGTCCAGGGCGGCGGTGGCCTCGTCCAGCAGCAGGATGTCCGGGTCGACCAGCTCGGCGCGGGCCAGGGCGATCAACTGCCGCTGGCCGGCCGAGAGGTTGCGGCCGCGTTCGGTGACCTCGTGCAGATAGCCGCCCTCCAGGGTGGCGATCATCTCGTGCGCCCCGACCGCCCGGGCCGCCGCCTCGACCTCGGCGTCGGAGGCGTCGAAACGGCCGTAGGCGATGGCGTCGCGCACGGTGCCGGGGAAGAGATACGGCTCCTGCGGGACGACGCCGAGGCGGTGCCGGTAGCCCGTCGGGTCCAGCTCCCGCAGGTCGTGGCCGTCGACGAGGACGGCGCCCGAGGACGGGTCGTAGAAGCGGGCGACCATCTTCACCAGCGTGGACTTGCCCGCGCCCGTCTCACCGACGAACGCGACCGTCTGCCCGGCCGGGATCGTCAGCCGGATACCGGCGAGGGCCTCCTCACCGTCGCCGTAGTGGAAGCGGAGGTCGTCGAAGACGATCTCGCCGCTCAGCTCCCGCACCTCGCGTGGCCGCTCCGGCGCGGGCGTCGTCGTCGGCTCGCGCAGCAGCTCCTGCACCCGGCCGAGGGACACGGTCGCCTGCTGATAGCCGTCGAAGACCTGCGAGAGCTGCTGCACGGGGGCGAAGAAGAGATCGATGTAGAGCAGGTACGCCACCAGGGCGCCCGCCGTCAGCGTGCCCTCGCTCACCCGGCCCGCGCCCACGATCAGGACCGCGGCGGCCGCGACGGACGACAGGAGCTGGACGAACGGGAAGTAGACGGATATCAGCCACTGGCCGCGGATGCGTGCCTGCCGGTAGCCGTCGCTGCGCTCGGCGAACCGCCGGGCGCCGGCGGCCTCGCGGCGGAACGCCTGGACGATGCGCAGCCCCGCGACGCTCTCCTGGAGGTCGGCGTTGACGCCGCCCACCCGCTCACGCGCCAGCTCGTACGCCTTGACGCTCTTGCGCCGGAAGACGACGGTGCCGATGACGAGCAGGGGCAGGGTCGCGAAGACGACGAGGGCCAGTTGCACGTCGATGACCACGAGCGCGACGAGGATGCCGAAGAAGGTGAGGACGGAGACGACGGCGGTGATCAGACCGGTCTGGAGGAACGAGCTCAGCGCGTCGACGTCGGTCGTCATCCGCGTCATGATCTTGCCGGTCAGCTCGCGCTCGTAGTAGTCGAGTCCGAGCCGCTGGAGCTGGGCGAAGATCTTCACGCGCAGCGCGTACAGCACGCGTTCGCCGGTGCGTCCCGTCATCCGCATCTCGCCGACCTGTGCCGCCCACTGTCCGATCACGACGGCGAGCGCGAGAGCGGACGCGGCCCAGACCGCGCCGAGCGCCGTGCGCTGGACACCCTGGTCGATGCCGTGCCGGATCAGCACGGGCAGCAGCAGACCGGCGACGGCGTCGACGGTCACCAGCAGCAGGCTCACCAGCAGCGGCCCCCGGAAGCCGCGCAGCAGCTGCCGCAGGCCGTAGTCCTTCTCGGGCCGTGCCGCCAGTTCCTCGTCGACGGCGGGGGTGTCCGACGCCGGGGGCAGCGCGGCCACCTTGGCCAGCAGCTCGGGCGTGGCGGGCATGCCGGCCAGGGACCCGTCCATGCCGTCGACCGCCGCCGCGCCGGCCGTCTCCTTGCGCACCCACAGGGCGGGGGTGACGCCGTCCACGCGCGCGTGCCCGACGGCCGCGGCCTCGGTGGCATCGGTGACGGCCGGGGCGGCCGTGCGGCCCGCGGGGTCCTTCTGCACGCCGCCGAGGGTGTCCGGGTCGGTCAGCAGGCGCCGGTAGGGCTCACAGCGGGCTTCGAGCTCCTGTGCCGTGCCGACATCGACGAGCCGGCCGCCGTCGAGGACGGCGATGCGGTCGGCGAGCGCCAGCGTCGACACCCGGTGGGCGATGAGCAGCGTCGTCCGGCCGGCCATGACGCCGCGCAGCGCCTCGTGGATCTCGTGCTCCACGCGCGCGTCGACCGCCGAGGTGGCGTCGTCGAGGAGCAGCAGGCGCGGGTCGGTCAGGATGGCGCGGGCGAGCGCGATGCGCTGGCGCTGGCCGCCGGAGAGGGTGAGGCCCTGTTCGCCGACCTTGGTGTCGTAGCCGTCGGGCAGGTCCGAGATGAAGCCGTCCGCCTGGGCGGCGCGGGCGGCGGCGCGGATCTGCTCGTCAGTGGCGTCCGGCAGCCCGTAGGCGATGTTGTCGCGGACGCTGTAGGAGAAGAGGAAGCTGTCCTCGGGGACCAGCCCGATCGCGGCGCGCAGCGAGGAGAGGGTCAGCTCGCGCACGTCGTGGCCGCCGACCCGTACCGCGCCGCCCGTCACGTCGTAGAAGCGCGGGAGCAGCAGGGAGACGGTCGACTTGCCGCTGCCGGAGGCGCCGACGACCGCGACGGTCTCGCCGGGCGTAAGGCGCAGGGAGAAGCCGTCGAGAACGGGACGGGCGGGGTCGTAGCCGAAGGTGACGTTGTCGAATTCGACGGTGGCGGGGGCGTCCTCGGGCAGGGCGCGGGCGTCCGGGCGCTCCTCGACGGCCGGTTCGGTGTCGATGAGTTCGAAGACGCGCTCGACTCCGGCGCGGGCCTGCTGACCGACGGTCAGGATCATGGTCAGCATCCGCACCGGCCCGATGAGCTGGGAGAGGTACGTGGAGAAGGCGACGAACGTGCCGAGGGTGACCTGGCCGCGGGTGGCCATCCAGCCGCCGAGGGCGAGCATGGCGACCTGGCCGAGCGCGGGCACGGCCTGCAGGGCGGGGGTGTAGCGGGAGTTGAGCCGCACGGTCCGCAGCCGCCCGGCGAAGAGCCTGCGGCTGACCTCGCGGAGCTTTCCGGCCTCCTGCGCCTCCTGGCCGAAGCCCTTGACGACCCGTACGCCCGTGACGGCCCCGTCCACGACGCCCGCGACGGCGGCGGCCTGGCCCTGGGCGTACCAGGTGGCGGGGAAGAGCTTGGTGCGGCTGCGCTGGGCGAGGAACCACAGCGCGGGGGCGACGGCGAGGGCGACGACGGTGAGCAGCGGGGAGAGGACCGCCATCACGACGAGGGAGATGACGAAGAGCAGGATGTTGCCGATCATCATCGGCAGCATGAACAGCAGGCCCTGGATCAGCTGGAGGTCGCTGGTGGCCCGGCCGACGACCTGGCCGGTGGAGAGTTCGTCCTGCCGCTTGCCGTCGAGCCGGGAGATCGACGCGAACATCTCGGTCCGCAGGTCGTGCTGCACGTCGAGCGCGAGCCGGCCGCCGTAGTAGCGGCGGATGTAGGTCAGGCCGTAGACGACGACCGCGGCGACGATCAGGAGCGTGGCCCAGGGGGCGAGGGGGCGCTCGTGGGAGCCGATGACGTCGTCGATGATGAGCTTGGGTATCAGCGGGACGAGGGCCATGACGGCCATGCCCGCGAGCGACGAGCCGAGGGCGAGCCATACCGTGCGGCGGTATCGCCAACAGTAGTGAGCGAGCCGTTTCGCCCAGCCCTGACCGGCGTCTTCCGCCGCACCGGTCGTATCCGTCGCCGCCACCCGAGACCTCCCGCTGTTCTCCACTGACGGAAGGCCCCAACGCTGTGGGCTGCGATTTTCATCCCATCGCAACAAAATGACCGGCGTCGGCCGGTACGGGACGAGCGCCGGACGGCTGGGGACCCCAGCCCGTCCGGCGCTCGAGGACGTGCCCGCAGGGCGCTCGCCGCCGCAGGCGGAAGAACCGGCCGGCACAGCCGGAGGCCCGCCGTTAGGCCGTGTCCGGCGGGTCGGGTGAACGGGCGCCGCGGCCCGTGCCGCCGCGCACCACCGCTGCGCGGCGGTGTCCTCAAACGCCGGACGGGCTGGTTCTGGCTGAGCCCAGCCGATTCCAGCCCGTCCGGCGCTCGAGGACGCGCCCGCAGGGCGCTCGCCGCCGCAGGCGGCAACGACGGCCCGCAGCCGAAGAACCGCCGGACAGGCCCTAGGCGAGAGCGTCGCGCGACGCCGCGATCTGCCGGGACATGATCGTCGTCAGCTCGTACGCCGCGTGCGACGCCGCCACCGACGTGATCTCGGCGTGGTCGTACGCCGGGGCGACCTCGACCAGGTCGGCGGAGACCAGGTTGCAGGAGGACAGACCGCGGATGATCTCCAGCAGCTCGCGGGAGGTCAGACCGCCCGCCTCCGGGGTGCCGGTGCCGGGGGCGTGGGCCGGGTCCAGGACGTCGATGTCGATGGAGATGTACAGCGGGCGGTCGCCGACGCGCTGGCGGAGCTGGTCGGCGATCTCGTCGACGCCGCGGCGCATGACATCCGCCGAGGTGACGATGCCGAAGCCCATCTTCTCGTCGTCGGTCAGGTCCTTCTTGCCGTACAGCGGGCCGCGCGTGCCGACGTGGGACAGCGCCTCGGTGTCGAGGATGCCCTCCTCGACGGCCCGGCGGAACGGCGTGCCGTGGGTGTACTCGGCGCCGAAGTAGGTGTCCCAGGTGTCCAGGTGCGCGTCGAAGTGCAGCAGGGCGACCGGGCCGTGCTTCTTGGCGACCGAGCGCAGCAGGGGCAGCGCGATGGTGTGGTCACCGCCCAGCGTCATCATGCGGGCGCCGGTGCCCAGCAGGTCGTCCGCCGCGGCCTCGATGGTCTCCACGGCCTCGTCGATGTTGAACGGGTTCGCCGCGATGTCACCGGCGTCCGCGACCTGCGCGAGGGCGAAGGGGGAGGCGTCCTGCGCGGGGTTGTACGGGCGCAGCAGACGGGAGGCCTCACGGATGGCGTTGCCGCCGAAGCGCGCGCCGGGCCGGTAGGAGACGCCGGTGTCGAACGGCACGCCGACGACGGCGATGTCGGTGCTGCCGACCTCGTCCAGCCGGGGCAGGCGGGCGAAGGTGGCGGGACCGGCGTAGCGCGGGATGCGGGAGGAGTCGACGGGGCCACGCGGTTCAAGGGGGGCGGGGCTGTTCTGGGGGGTCATGCGGGGGCCTCTCGAATCACGGACGAATTACGGTCGGGGCAACGTCGGGGCGGCAGTGGAGGACGTACCCGAGGGTAGGCAGGGCGACGGATTCCGCACATGTACGGATTGAAGGGTCCGGCCCCGCCATATGGACACGACGTCCATCGCGTGGGGGCGCCTCGTCCATCGTGCACACAACGCGGGGGAGAATGAGCCCATGTCGATACCCAGCCGTACCGCTCTGATCGATCATCTCGTCCGTACGCGCATCGCGGGAGACGTCGCGACGCCCCGTGAGAACAACCTCGACCACTATCGCAAGCTCGCGAGCGGTGATCGCCACTACTGGTTCGGGCTGGAATTCGGTGACCGCTGGACGGACGAGCAGGACGTGCTGGCCGTCATGGCGGAGCGCTGCGGCGTCAGCGACGATCTGGGCCACCGCGCCGGCCAGGACACCATCGACCCCGAACTCACGGTCGCGGCCCTGGACCGCATGGCCGCCGTGCTGCGCAAGGCGGCGGCGGGCCGACAGCGAGTGCTCTTCGCGACCGGGCACCCCGGCGGGCTGCTGGACGTGCACCGGGCCACGGCCGCCGCGCTGCGGGCGGCGGGGTGCGAGATCGTGGTGATCCCGGACGGGCTGACGGCCGACGAGGGGTACGTCTTCCAGTTCGCGGACGTCGCCGTCTTCGAGCGCGGGGCGACGCTGTGGCACACGCACTCCCCCGCCCCGATGGCCGCGATCCTCGACGGTCTCGCCCGGGAGGGGCGCCCGCTGCCGGACCTGGTCGTCGCCGACCACGGATGGGCGGGGTGCGCGGCCCAGCGCGGCCTGGACGCGGTGGGTTACGCGGACTCCAACGACCCGGCCCTCTTCCTCGCCGAGGCCGAAGGCACCCTCCAGGTGGCCGTGCCGATCGACGACCACGTCCACAGCCCGCGCTTCTACGACCCGATGACGGCGTACCTGCTGGGCGCGACGGGATTGGCGGCGCCGCGGGCCTAGCCGGCCGGGCTTCGGCTGCCGACCGCTGTGCCGCCTGCGGCGGCGGGCGCCCTGCGGGCGCGTCCTCAATCGCCGGACGGGCTGGTTGTGGCTGAGCTCAGCCAATCCAGCCCGTCCGGCGTTTGAGGACACAGCACAGCAGCCCGTCCGGCGTTTGAGGACACCGCCGCGCAGCGGCCGGTGCGTCCCACCCTCCGGACAGGCCCCATGGCCTAAGCCGTTTCCCCCGACTTGCCAGGGCCACCGTTCCACGCGCGGACGCACAGCCAGCTGCCTCCGTAGAGGACGGCGGCCTCGGCGAGCCGGAAGCCGATTCCGGACACCACCCGGGGCCCGCCGGTGAGTTCGACGATCCTGGTGTGCCAGAGGAACAGGGCTATGGCGCCGAGGACGATGCCGACGACGCCTCCGCCCATCAGCAGCACTCTGGTCACCATCGCCATGGGCGCCGGCGCGCGCGTCATCGCGGTTCCCTCCCGAAGTCGTTCCCAATGATCAGCTTCACGAGGGTACTTGGCTCAGCCGCGCGGGACCCGGACCACGCCTTCCTGGATGACCGAAACCGCCAACCGCCCGTCCTGCGTGAAGATCCGGCCCCTGGCGAGCCCCCGGCCGCCCTGGGAGGTCGGGCTCTCCTGGTCGTAGAGCAGCCATTCGTCGGCCCGGAAGGGCCGGTGGAACCACATGGCGTGGTCGAGGCTGGCCCCGACGACGTCACCGACCGCCCAGCCGCCGCGCCCGTGGGCGAGCAGGACGGAGTCCAGGAGCGTCATGTCGGAGACATAGGTGGCCAGACAGAGGTGCAGCAGCGGGTCGTCGGCCAGTTTGCCGTTTGTCCGGAACCACACCTGCGACTTGGGCTCGCGCGGCTCCCCCATGCTGGCGAACGGCGGCTCTTCCGCGTACCGCAGGTCGACGGCTCCGCGGGCCTTGAGGATCAGCTCCACGATGTCGGATCCGCCGAGCCGGTCGGCGTACTGGGGCAGCATCTCGGCCGCGGTGGGCAGGGTCGCCGGGTCCGGCGCCGGCGGCATCGGCTCCTGGTGCTCCAGCCCCTCCTCGTACGTCTGGAAGGACGCGGAGAGATGGAAGATCGGCTGCCCGTGCTGGACGGCCACCACCCGCCGGGTGGCGAAGGAGCGGCCGTCCCGGATGCGGTCGACGGTGTAGACGATGGGCACCTCGGGGTCGCCGGGGCGCAGGAAGTAGGAGTGCAGGGAGTGGGCGAGGCGGTCGCCGGGGACGGTGCGCCCCGCGGCGACGAGGGCCTGAGCGGCCACCTGCCCGCCGAAGACCCGGGGCACCAGGGTGGGGCGGCCGGTGGTGCCGCGGAAGATGTCCTGCTCGACGGTCTCGAGGTCGAGCTGACCGAGCAGATCGTCCAGGGGGGTGGGGGGCTCGCTCATGGGGCCGGTGGTTCCTTACGGGATGGGTGGGGTGGCCTACAGGCCCATCGACTTGGCGATGATCGAGCGCATGACCTCGCTCGTGCCGCCGTAGATGCGACTCACGCGGGTGTCCGCGTACAGGCGGGCGATCGGGTACTCCATCATGTAGCCGTAGCCGCCGTGGAGTTGGAGGCACTTGTCGATGACGGTGGCCGCGCGCTCGGTGGTGAAGAGCTTGGCGGACGCGGCGTCGGCCGGGGTCAGCTCACCGGCGTCGTGCGCGTCGAGGGCGCGGTCGACGACCGCCTGCATCGCGTCGACCTCGGACTTGCAGTCGGCCAGCACGAACTTGGTGTTCTGGAACGCGGCGACCGACTGCCCGAAGACGGTGCGGTCCTGGACGTACGCCTTGGCGAACTCCACGGCCGCGGCGGACTGGGCGTACGCGCCGACGGCGATGGCCAGCCGCTCCTGGGGGAGGTTGTGGCCGAGGTAGCCGAACGCCTTGCCCTCCTCGCCGAGGAGATCCTCCACGGGCACCTTGACATCGGTGAAGGAGAGTTCGGCGGTGTCGGAGGTCTTGAGGCCGAGCTTCTCCAGCTTGCGGCCGACCGCGTAGCCCTCGGAGGCGGTGTCGACGACGAGGATGGAGATGCCGCCGCGCCGGTCCTCGGGGGTGGGCGGGGCGGTGCGGGCGCACACGAGCACCCGGTCGGCGTGGACACCGCCGGTGATGAAGGTCTTCGCGCCGTTGAGGACGTAGTGCGTGCCGTCCTCGGAGAGCTTGGCGGTGGTCTTCATGCCCGCCAGGTCCGATCCGGTGCCGGGCTCGGTCATGGCGATGGCGGTCATCATGTCGCCGGAGACGAAGGAGGGCAGCCAGCGCCGCTTCTGCTCGTCGGTGGCGTACTTCAGGAGGTAGGGCAGGCAGAGCGCGGTGTGCACGCCGGCGCCGCCGAAGCTCACGCCCGCCCGGGCGCACTCCTCGGCGATGACGGCCTGGAACTTGAAGCTGGTCTCGCCGGCGCCGCCGTACTCCTCGGGCACCTCGATGCCGAAGACGCCCAGCGCGCCGAGCTTCTTGTAGAACTCGCGGGGCGCCGAACCCGCCTCGCGCCACTCGTCGTAGAACGGCACGACCTCGGCGGCGATGAAGTCGCGGATGGTTTCCCGGAACGCCTCGTGGTCCTCGTTGAACACCGTGCGACGCACAGCGCCTCCCCTCCCTGCGGCAGCCCAGCCCTAAGCGCTTGCTCAGGCCGAAAGCTACCGGTGGGTTGTCGGGGCTGTCCAGAGCCGGGCCCCTGCCGGGGGCTGCGGGAAAAACGCACCTCCGCTGCGCGGCGGTGGGGGGGAGGGGGGGGGGGGGGGGGGGGGGGGGGGGGTGGGGGGGGGGTGAGGGGGGGGGGGGGGGGGACGATGGGCTCGGTTTTCGGGGCGAGGGATTGGAGGGGGTGTATGGGGAGGGGAGGGAGG
>NZ_JBVIQR010000089.1:0-11667 GCF_055576875.1 Streptomyces sp. NPDC033229
GCCGTCTCGCCGAAGCTCGCCGCGCACGTCCAGGCGGTCGCCTTCCACGCGGAGACCGGACAGCTGGACCTCCACCCGGACTCGCCCGCGTACGCGACGCAGCTGCGCCTGATCAGCTCCCGGATCGTCGCCGCGGCGAACGACGCGGTCGGCGCCCAGGCGGTCCGCACCGTCCGCGTCCTGCCCGTGGGCGCCACGGCCCCGGCGCCGCGCGAGGCGGTGGCAGCTCCGACGGCGGCGGCCGCGCCCGAGGCGCCGGTCAAGACGCGCCACATGGCCCCGCCCGGTTTCCACCGGGCGCTCAGCGCCCACCAGGCCGTCCCGCGCGTTCAGCACGTCAGCTCGGGCGTCATCGAGGCGATCGAGCGGCAGAACAGGGCCATGCGTGAACTCAGCCGACGCGCGTTCCCCGAGCCCGACGTCGCCCCGGACGATGCGCCGGCCTCGATGGACGATGCTCGCCTCCAGCGACGTCGTCAGGCAGCGGTGACCGAAGCCGCCGCCCTGCGCCAGGCCCGTGCCGAGCGTGCCGGGCGAACCGTCCCCGAGCTGTCACGCGCTCCGCAGGCAGCCGGTGAAGTGGCATGAGTCGACGTCGCGATGACGCGGACGCCGATACCGTGAGCCCTGGGCTCTCGGGGCTCCCGCGTGAGCGGCTGTGCGTGGCGTCAGCGTGCGAACTTTTCGATGGCCTCCGGGGTGACGGGGGTGAAGAAGTTGACGAGGTTGCCGTCGGGGTCGCGGAACAACAGCGACCGGTTGCCCCAGGGCATCGTGGTGGGCTCGTTGACGAAGTCGGTGACGAAGCCTGTCAGGTTCTGGTGAACGCGGTCCACGTCGTCGACGAGGAATTCGGTGATCACGCTGTGGTTGTCCGCGGGGCGGGCAGAGCCCGGGGCGAACAGCGGGACGGTGCGGGTGCTGGCGATCGCGAGGGTTGCGCCCGCGGTCTTGAGTTCGGCGAAGTCCTCGGTGGCCCGTATCGCCTGCATCCCTGTTGCTCGCTCGTAGAACTCGACGAGGCGTGCGACGTCGCTGGTGATGATGCGGATCGAGACGAAGTCCATGGGAATCTCCTTGACTGTGCTGGGGGCGTGCACGTCGCAGGCTAGGAGAAATAGTGGACAGAATCGGTCCTGTATTCGCGTTAGGCTGCGAACATGCCACGACCCACCGGCCGCGTGCTGACACTCCTGGAGCTGCTGCAATCGGGCGGCACCCGGACTGTGGCCGAACTCGCCGACCGCCTCGGCGTCGAAGGGCGCACTGTGCGGCGGTATGTGGACCAGCTGATCGACCTGGACGTGCCCGTGGAGTCGGTACGCGGCCGCTACGGCGGGTACCGGCTGGCTCCCGGGTACCGCTTGCCTCCGCTCATGTTCAGCGACGACGAG
Source organism: Streptomyces sp. NPDC033229 (assembly GCF_055576875.1). Taxonomy (NCBI): domain Bacteria; kingdom Bacillati; phylum Actinomycetota; class Actinomycetes; order Kitasatosporales; family Streptomycetaceae; genus Streptomyces; species Streptomyces sp. NPDC033229. The sequence goes on from NZ_JBVIQR010000089.1 coordinate 1,395, forward strand.
GCGCTGGCCGTGCTGCTCGGCCTGGTCGCCGGCCGCCGGGCAGGGCTGACATCGACGGAGCGCACCGCGAACGAGACGGCGTCAGCGAAGATCCGGCGGGTGCTGCCCAAACACATCGCCCGCCGGCTCGACACACTCCTGGAAGCTCTCGCCTTCACAGATCAGCCCGGCGAGTTGGACCACCCGGACGCCGGACTCCTGCTCACCATCGCCGATGCGGTGCGCCACCGCCGACCGGTCTCGATCCGCTACGCCGACCGCGGCGGACGGCGCAGCGAACGCACGCTGCACGCGTACGGGATCGTCGCCCATGCGGGCCGGTGGTGAGTGACGGGCCAGGACGCCCAGGTCGGCGAGGACCGAACCTTCCGGCTCGATCGCATCGCCGCCGCGAGGGCCCTGCCCGGCTCATTCGAAGCGCACGTGGGGCCCGGTCCGGCACAGCGCGTGTTGTCAGGATTCGCCACGGCCGAGTACCGGCATGAGGTGACCTTGCGGATCCACGGGACAGTTGAGCAGATCCGCGCGCACCTCCCCGCCAGCGTCGCGATCCTGGAGAAGCACGAGCCCGCGGCCGGCCAAGACCCGGCGGCCGAGCACTGGCTGCGCGTCGAGCTACGGGCGCAGCAGCTCGACTGGTTGCCTCGGACACTCGCCTCACTCGACCGGCCGTTCATCATCGAGCGCCCCGATGAACTACGCGACCTCGTCATCGCGCTCGCCGATCGCCTCACGTCCTACGCCCCCAAGCCTGACAGCGAGGAACCAATGTCATGAGACGGCACAACTAGAGCGGGCCCGCGTCATCGAGGCCGCCAACTTCGGTGCCACATAGCGCGCCTATCGTCACGAACAGCCAGATACTTGGCGAGAGTTGCAAGTCCAGCCGAGCCTGGGAGCTCTGTCAGGGCCCCGGGCTCGCCTCATGCGCGGCCGGGCCTGGTTCCGCCGGTGGGCGTGGCTGTTCCGATGCCGAAGGCCGGGGGCTCTGCGCTAGCCTCGACTTAGCACCCGAGAACTGGAGGAGCCATGGCGCACCTGACCTTCGACACCGACGAGTCGAAGATGTTGCGGGACTCCGCTCGTGAGCACGCCGCCGACGGGGACGGGTTGCTGGCCTACGTTCTCGAGCGGATTGGCACCGAGGGCATCGACCTGTCGGCGTGCACCCCGTACGAGGACATTCGTGCCCGGCACGGCCTGAGTGACGACGACGCCGCGCACACCGCCGGCGCCGCCTGATGTCTCCTAAGCACGGCCCCTGGCGCGCCCACGTCGTCCTGCATGACGTCGCCGAGCAGCAGATCGACGCGCTGACCGACGCGGAGCGGGCGGTGCTGGACCCGGTCATCGTCAAGATCTCCACCGACCACACCATCGGCACCCAAGCCGAGGGCAAGCTGGAGTGGGAGTACCGCACCGAGCAGGTTCGCGTGGTGTACATCCCCACGGTTCTCGGAACCGTGATCCTGGTCGCGTACGTAGAGGTCGACTGACCGTCTCCCGCGCCGGCCACCGCTGGTACGCCTCCGTGCTGTGCAAGGTCACCATGGCCATCCCCGAGCAGCCGTCGCAGCGGCCGCGCGAGCACGGGACCGTCGGGGTAGACCTCGGGGTGAAGACGGTCGCCGCCCTCTCCCAGCCCCTCGATCCCACCGACCCGGGCAGCTCGCGAGCCTCTTGAAGGGCGCGAACCCCAAAGCACCCGACGCGGCGTACACCGACGTGGTGACCAAGCAGATCGCGTACGCCCGCACCTACCAGCGCCTCGCGCTCCTCCTTTCTGACCTGGAGAGCGAACAGGTGACACCGGAGGGCTGAGGGCCGGTGTCACCGCAGGTCCCCGGCCCCTGAGCGGCGCTGGACCGGCACCGATGCCATACGCGGCGTCCGGGGCCCTGGCCGACGGCACCGCTTCGGGCTCCTGACACGCCACGCAGACGCCGGCCGCCGCGCCGGATGCTCCGGTGAAGACGCGGGAGACGGCGCTGGCCAAGCCGTGAGACAGCGCGACAACCACCAGGTCGCAGCGTCAGTGTGGGCCACGAGCGGCGAGACCCACCCGGATTCGGTCTTCCGCTCAGGACCCGCAACGTCGACCGAGCCGGGAACGTTGATTCCAGGGGGAGGGGCGATCTGCGTGCCTCCCGGGACCGCCCCAGAGAGGTGATCGTGCGCGATCAGTGGAACCCCGAGCTCCAGGCCCGTATCAACCAGATGGCCAAAGAGCTGCTGCAGATCGGCGGGGACTGCGCGTCCCCCAAGGACCTGCAGCACTACCTGAGCGAGCTGAGCGGCCTGGCCAGCGCGATCCGCTACAGCGTGGAGCACGCCGCGTGGCGGTCCCTACTGGCGGAGGGTGCGCCGCTCGACGGCAAGCCCTCGCCCCGCGAGGTGCAGGAGCAGCTCCGACGTCCGCCGCATGCCGGCCTCGGCCACCCCGGCCAGGCGGCGCAGTTCGCGGCCGTCTGCAACGTGATCGCGGGTGCGGAGCACCTGCAGGAGCTCGCCAGCTCGGCGTGGCTCGCCGGCCTCACGGAGGAAACCCGCCGGGAGGTCGACGGCGCGCGCGCTCAGCGGGCCCTGACGGACAAGGCCACCTACGGAGAGATCTTCGGTGGCATCGACAGAGCTCTCGGCTCCCTTCCGCCCGACGCCCAGCAGGCGGCCCGCGAGGCGCTCGGCCGGGAGCTCGCCAGCATCCGGCAGCGGACCGGCGCCAAGACGCCACAGCCATGAGCCCGCGGCACCGTCCGCTCCGGCTGGCACAGCGCGGTCCGTAGCAGACAGCGGAAGAACGGCTGATCAACGATCACGGCCTGTGCCGCGAACGGCGAGACTCCACATGCAGATCGGCGCACTGCTTCTTTACGACGTAAAGAAGCAGCCGTATCCAGCGGCCGCTGGTCGCCATCCGTGGAACGACCCGTACGGCGCGCCCGGGCCCGAGCGAGGCGCGATCCACGAAGTCACCCCGCCGGGTGCTTTGCTGCCGTCCGGCCGGTTTCAGCGGAAGCGCCAGTCGGTGAAGACCTGTTCGGCGTCGGCTTCGACGACGTCCCGCAGGTCTTCGTCGTCCGGGGCGTCCAGGCCGAGTGCGGTGAGGACGTGCCGGTAGTACTGGTAGGCGAAGTGTGGGTCGCCCGCGGCCAGCAGGGACGACAGGAGCGGCTCGTCGCCGGCCGTGGACCGGTCGACCTGGACGAGCACCTGGGCGCGCTCGTTGCTGGTGAGAGAGGGGAGCGCGGAGCCGAGCTGGTGCTCCAGCCGGTTCCAGCTGGTCGCGGTCCGTTCCCGCGCCGCCTTCTTCAAGGCTCCGCGGACAGCCGACGCGGCGGGAATGAGACGGTCCGGCAGCTTGGCGGGCTTCGTGATCGTATCCGGCTGTGGTTGCGCGGCCGGAGAGGTCTTCTCGGCCGTGCCCGGTTCTTCTACGGGGGCGGCGGTCCTTCCCACCCACTCGTTCACTTTGTGCTGCTCAGCCTCGGACAGATGGTCTCCGGCCTCCTTCGCCGCAACAACCAGCTCCTCGACGAGATGATTCTGCTGTTGGGCGGACAGCTTTTCACGGCGTAGACGGCCGGTGATGCTCTGGACCTGTCCCCGCGCCCTGTTGCGTGCTTTGCGCTCCTGGGCCTGCGTCACGGGCTGCGCGTGCTGTTCCTGAGCCTCTGCCGCGCGACGCCTCCTACGCTCTTCGGCCTCTGCCGCACGGCGTTCTCCCCATTCCCGGGCCCGTCGTTCTTCGCGCTCCCGGGTCTCTGCCGCACGGCGTTCGTCCGCTGCCCGCTGTTTCTGGGCGGCCTGCTGACGTGCTTCTTGAAGGAGTGTGTCGGCCGCCTGGAGGATGCCCGCTTCCTGCGGCGTGGTCACCGTGTCGCCCTGGATGAACCTTCTGATCTGCGGGGTTGGCTTTGTCCACGAGAACGGACAGCAGATGTTCACCACTTCGGGAGGCACCGCTGTCCGGCGCTGTTCGATTGCGGAGCAGGTCGGAGACTGGCTACCGGCGCCCTTGGTCAGTCCGCTAGAAGAGGCCGGTGCGCATGTGCTGCGTGAGGTTTTCGGTGATCTCGCGCAACCACGGACTGCGGACGGCTGGCAGCCGGACCAGGGTGTGCTGAAACGCGTCCGGATCGGCCCGGAACAAGTACCGGGGGCGCGGTGCGGGCGGGTCGTCGCGCAGGACGCCATCGGGCATGCCGCCCGACGCGGGGACTGGCAGGTGCGGCTTGGGGAAGGCCAGCCCCAGCCACACCCCGAACGGCAAAGGCACCGGGTACGCCGTAGTGGCCGGGACGGCCGGGGTCCACGTCTCCCCGGTCTGCGGATGGGTCGGCACGAGGACGATGTCAGCGTCCGCATTGAGGGTAGGCCATCCTGGTCCGGCCAGGACGGCGCGCCGTGTCGGCGGGCCCGCAGGCAGCAGGGCGTCGAGGGCGTGGAGCCGTCTAGCTCGGGTTTCGGTCAGGGTGTCTGGGGTGGGGCGGGGGAGTCGTCCAGGGAGTCGAGGAGCTCACCGAAGGTGATCTTCTCTTCGTCGTAGGCGAAGGTCATGGCGGCGGCAAGCGCGGCCCACCGGTCGCTGCTGCGTCCGCAGCGGTCCAGCAGGATCGGCAGGGCGATCTCGGGCTCGTGGCGGGAAAGGATCTCGTCGGCCGGGATCTGGAGCAGGTGGTCGAGGGTGCGGTGGCGGGAAGTGATGACGGCCCGGTAGACCTCGGAGCGGGAGAGGGGCTCGTCGGCTGCGGGAGAGTCGAGCCAGTACTGCAGGACGGCTGCCGGGTCGGAATGCTGGTCGAGGTCGTCGTCGTTCAGTAGCCGCAGCGCACTGTCCTCCTCGTCGTCGGCCGAGACGGCTGCTGCCGCGTTCAGGAACCAGTCGGGGCCGTCGGTCTTCTCGGCGATCCAGGCCAGCTCGGCGGGGTGCAGGCCGGTGAGAACGTCGCTGACGGCGGCGTGCGGGGTGTGCGAGTTGGCCGCGAGGGCTGCCAGGGCCCGGACCCGGTGGTGTTCGGAGTGCCGTTCCAGGAGAACTGCGGGGCGGTCCCGGTCGGCGTCGTCACCGAACAGACGCATCAGAGCCCGGCTCGGGGCGGGGGAGATGACGGCTGGCTGATCCAGCGTGGCTAACTGGGCGCCAGCCCCGGCCAGGTGGCCGGGGCTGGCGCCAAGGAGCGCCAAGTCCTCGGCAAGGCGCAGAACGTGGCCGTCGAAGGCGTAGTCGTTGTCCTGCTTCTTGGGCAGGCTCAGCAGGTGGCCTCGGTCTACGAGGGCGGCGGCGGCCGCGTGCAGCTGGTCGGCGGCGAGCCCGGTCAGGCGCGGGTTGCTGCGGATGCGGTCGGCGATGTGGTGCAGGGTCCTGCGGGCGGTCACCGTCGGGTTGGGCAGCTCGGACAGTTCGGGCAGGCACAGCGCCGGCAGGCAGGCGAGCAGCAGCTCTTCGCTGAGGGCGGGAGCAGGGCCTTCGTCGGTCGGAGGCTCTTCTTCGCCCTGGGAGGAGCTGGGGGTGGCGCGGAGGCGGGCGTCTTGGAGGGCACGGGTCTCTGCCTGGTCCAGCAGCAGATGCTGGACGGCAGGCCCGAGCGTGGGGTGTGCGACGAGCTCCGCCCACCGCTCGGGGCATCTGGCCAGCATCGCCCAGCCGGCATGACCGTCCAACTCCAGTGACCAGTCCTCGGAACAAGAGGACAACGCCTCCCACCCTTCTTCGCACTGCGGGTGGCGGAGGAACGCCGCGAGGGGAGTGAGGGAAGCTTCCAGGACGGCGTCGAACAGGGCCTGCGGAACGGGCGAAGCTGCTTCATCCTCGTTCCTGCGGGTGTAGCGGTCGGGGTCCCAGTCCCGGATGACCTGCTCCAGCTCGACGCCGGCGAGCCGGGGCAGCAGGGCGATGGCTGCCTCGACTTGGGCAGGGTGCCGGGCCAGGCCGGCGATCAGCCCGGCCCAGGGCTGGTAGGTACGCAGGATGGCGGGCAGGTCGGCGGTGGTCACCGTGCCCGCGGCAGCCAGGGAGGCCAGCATCGTCTGATCGGCGTGCAGCAGGAGCCAGCCCCTCAGCCGTTTGGCCGTCGTACGGGCCAGAAGCGAGGGCATCGCGGCCTTCAGCGCCTTCTCCCGCCGCTCCTCGTCCCGGCGGCCGCAGCCCTGCGGCGCCGGGGTGCACAGGGCTTCGATCACCGTCTTGAGGGCTTCCTTGGAAGGTCCTCACTCATCGCGAAATCCCGCCACAACGGGTACGTACGGGCATTGACCATCGTCGGAACCCCTCTCCCCTGCCTGACCCGGCGCCACCGCCGGTCGCCGTCTGTGGAACGACCGTAAGGGGCCCCGGGCCCGACCGGACGCGATCAGCGAAGTCCGCTCGGCAGAGGCAGCAATCGGCGAGTACGACGGGGTGGTTCTGCAGCAGCGGTGCGCCCCGGGCCACATCTGGGCCCGGGGCGCACCGTCAGAGTGGGGTGAAGCCGCCTCGGGTGAGGGGCGGCTTCGGTTTACCGGTCAGTGTCCGTGGTGGCCCCAGGACTCGGTGTCGATGACGCGGCCGTGGTCGTTGCGGAGGGTGGCGGTGTCGCGGTAGTTGTCCCAGACGTAGGCGCGGCGGTTCTGGTAGACGTCGCGAACGGTGTCGCGGCCGATGCCGGTGTGGACGCGGACCTTCTGGTGGCCGGCCAGGCGCAGGTACCCGAATCGGTAGGTGTGCCGGTCGGTGTCCGTCAAGGTCCAGTTCTTCAGGTTCACCGCGTGGCGGCTCGTGTTCACGACCTCGACCCACTCCGCGTTGAGGCTCCAGTTGCTGCGGTCGTCCTTGCCGGGGCTGTCGTACTGGACCTTCCCGATCACGACCGGCGAGGTCGCACGGAACGAGTCGGCATGGGCGGCGGCGGTCGCGGGGAGGACCGTGGTGGCGAGGACCGCGCCGCACGCGACGGCGGTAGCAGCAATACGGGCGATAACAGCTGAAGACATAACAAACCCTTGCTTCCAGGGCGCAGCCCAGTAGGGCGGCCCGTTGATGAGGACCCCGGCGAAGCGCCGAGAAACCTCACTGTGCGCCACCCGGTGCCCCAAAGTTGAAAGTCCCAGTACGTGTTACACGAGGCGAACATTCGCACCACCTGGCGGCGCCCCGCGCACACGCCCCAGCGCACACCACCCGCCCCGCGCTACACCTCGCGACTCCAGCACGCCGCAGGGCACATGTTCCTCGCCAGGCGCCTGAAGGGGCGGATTGTGGCCGGACTCGGCAACCGTCTCCGGCCGGCCGCCTGGGGCTGTTCCCGTGTTGCGCGCGCGGAGGGGAAGCGGGCAGCACGGCGGGGTGCCGGGGGAGTATGACGGGGTGCCTGAGCTGCTGTGGGATGACGTGAAGTGCTTCTTCGACCCCGACCTGATGGGGTCGCTGCCGGAGGTGCGTGTTCCCGACGCCTCGGTGGAGGACTGGCAGGCGGTCCTCGACCTCGTCACCGCGAGGGGCTGGAGGTGTCGGTACTCCGAGGGCGGTGCCGTGATGCCGGTACCCGCAGCAGAGGCGGTGCTGTCCCGCCCGGCTGGGGCCGAGTGCGCGGAGTTGCGGGTCTGGCCGGCGGCCGGGGTGCTGGCGATCTTCCGCTTCTACGCGCCGGAGGAGGTCGGCTTCGATGTCGGCCTGCGGGAGCTGCAAGGGCAGGAGCGGCTCGAAGTCTTCTGTGGCTTTCTGCGGGCGATCGGGCGGCGGCTGGGGAAGCCGGTGCTGATGGATCCGGAAGGCGATTACGGGTATCCGGTGCTGGGATTCGACGTGGCGACCGGCCAGGTCGGGCTGCTGGCCGAGCCGTGGCGAGCTGATTCCTGCCGCTGACCGCGGTCCGTCGAGGCGGCCGTCGCCCGGCGTTAGCGAAGAGGAGCCGGCCGCCGGTGGCGGCCAGGAGGGTGCTGTGCCCGCCGGTGGGGCCCTCTTGCAGGACGCCCCCCTTGGCTCCGGCCTCGCCGACGCGGCGTTCTGGCCCTCCGGGACGGTCGTCCTGACGAATCGTTACACCACCGGCCCACCCGAATGTGATGTGCGTCACTCAAATGTTCGGGGCCGGGGTGGCCTTAGGCGAGCGGGTGCATATATATGCAGGTGGGGCATGTGGTGTAGACCTGTCGGTCTGTGCTGATTCAACGATCACTCGCGAACCCGCGGGCCACCGGAATTTCTCCCAGGGGCGGTTGAGCGACAGGCGGCAGAAATCACTTAAGTGGGAGCCGGGGGACCAACCCGCTTCCCGTGCAGGCCACTTGAGCTGGCCTCGCCTTGAGTGAACGGATGACGAGAACGGATGAGCACCACGTTCGACACGGACCGCCTCACGCGGCCCGGGCACACGGCGGCGCCGCCGCCGGCAGTCCCCAGCGACACACCGGCCGGGCTGTGCGGCGGAGCACCCGTATGACGGGTGACGACGACTTCTACGACGCCCTGTCCGACGCGTTCGCCGGCCCCAGCCGACCGGTGGACGCCCTGGCGCAGCTCCCGCTGGACTTCCAGGCCTTCTACATCGGGCACATCAAGCTCTACCTCGATTACGCCGAAGCCCAGCTCGGCGACGCACGCAGTGCCATAGAGCTGGTGCACCAGGTGTTCTCCGAGATCCAGGACGCCTGGCAGGCGCTGCTGGGGGAGGGGAATTTCGAGAAGGCCGCCTGGGCGATCCTGCGGCAGGCGATCGGGTTGCAGCTCAAGGCCGAGGACCGCCGCCCGTCCTTCATCGCGGACGGGGCCGTCGCCCGGGCCCTGCGGGCCAGCCAGGACCAGTTCAAGATCATGGAAAGCAGCCGCGGCCTGTTCACCGCGATAGCGGACCTGCCCCCCAAACAGTTCGACGTCATCGTCCTGCGCCACGTCCTGGGCTACCCCACCAGCCGCATCGCCTGGTTCATGGGCCTGAGCGAAAGCGTCGTGGACTACCACGGCCGCAACGCCAAAGAACGCCTGCGCGTCCAGCTCGGCATCCCCGGCACACCCCCACGCTCGCCCTCTGGCAAGGAGAGGAACAAGAAGTGACCCCCGCCAGCATCGACGACCTCATGACCGACGTCGCCGTGCCGACGACCGCAGCCCACGCCTTCGACCCAGCCGCCGGACTGCGCCGCCTGGCAGCCGAAGCCGCCCGCCCCCGCCGCGCCCCCGAACTCGCCCAGGCCCGCCTCTCCCGCCAGCGCCTCGGCGTGGTCTGCCGCTGGGTCCTCCACGAGCCCAACGCAGCCGCCCACGTCGACCGGCTGGCACGCGGCCAGTCATCCCCCAGCCCCCAGCGCGCCGAGGACTTCCTCGACATCGAGGGCGCCCTGGTCTTCGCCTGCCTGCTGCACCTGACCGGCCACTGCGACAGCGCGCAGTTCTGGTGGCAGCTCGCCGCCGGCGCGGGCCTGCGCGCCGCGGACTACTGCCTGCACCTGCACCACGCCGGCCGCGGTGAGCTCCGCGAGGCCCAGCACTGGTTCAACCAGGCCAACCGTGAACCGTCGGAGGCCGGGGCACCGCCCGTCGACGGCCTGTTCAACCTGCTGTCGGTCTTCACCCAGTACGTCCGCCGGCACGGCAGCAACGCCAGCGGCGTCCCCACCAAATCCCTGGAGGCCGAGGTCGACCGCCTCGCCTCCAGCGGCGGCTGCGGCATCGTCAGCCGGCCCGACCGCCGCCTGGCGGCCGAGCTGTACGAGTTCACTGGCCGCCGCTGACCAAACCACCGGCTGACGAGCACCACCGCCCTGGTGCGAGCAATTGCCCTCCGGAGCGCGACGGAGGGAGACCCGCAGAAGCCGTCCAAAGCATGCCGCGAGTCCCCCTCACCTGCGCCGTCGGGCACGTCCAACAGAACGGAGACAGTGCGTATGGCGCCCACCGAACGTACCCCAGAACCTCCAGAGCCCCCCAGGTACCTGATGTGGTTCACCGCCGTGACCGGACTCCTGTCCGTGCTCGCGGTCGTGCTCCTCGCCCTGAGCGGCCATACCGCCGCCGCATCGGCCGTCGGCCTGGCCGGCGGCGCAGCGAGCGCTGCCGGCGGCATCCGAGTGACGGTCAACATCCGCCGGTAGACCTCTGCGGGCCCCGGGGGTTCCCACAACCCCGGGGCCCGCAGCCGTTGATGCCGACGACAGCAACTCTGAGTTCCGGCGCCGGCTCTCCGCTCCGTACCTGCCCGCACTTCTCAGCTTGTCTTTTAACCACTCGGACGGATGTGAAGTCGGGGGTGGCCCCGCCAGCTCCCCGCCAACCCGTCACCTCGGGGGTGCAGCGTCGTTC
>NZ_JBVIQR010000090.1:0-11400 GCF_055576875.1 Streptomyces sp. NPDC033229
TTGGCGACCTGCCGGTCAGCTCCGTCATCCAGCCCGCTGGCCTACCCATCAGCACCTCCATGAACGAGGTGTTGCGACGATCAGTTGAATCCACCGTGCGAGCCGTGATCGGTGTGCATCACCGCTCCGGCCAGGCCCCCGCGGGTACGCTCGGCTGCCGCCAGGGCGTCGATGACGAGCTCGGTGCGCATGTGATCGGCGATCGCCCGCCCGGCCAGACGGCGTGAGGCGAGGTCGATGACGGTCGCGAGATAGAGCGGCTTCGCACCGCTGACCGGCAGATATGTGATGTCGCCGACGTACTTCGTGTTCACCGCGGCAGCGGTGAAGTCACGTCCGATCAGATCCGGCGCCTGTGCAGTCCGAGGACTTGCTTGATGCTGCTGTCCCTGGTCTTGCTTGACGGTCGGGTGAGATTTTTGACAGTCCGCTCACATCCTTGACGAGGGTCATTCGTTGGCCAGGCATGGCTGATGTGCTGGGAGCCGGCGGGATGGCCGTCGAGGAAGACTGGCTGGTGGAACATCGGTTCCGGGCCGTGGTCGAGGTCCTGGACGGTGCGCCGGTGGCCGAGGTAGCCCGCCGGTACGGCACGTCACGGCAGTCGCTGCACACCTGGCTGCGCCGTTTTCGAGAAGGTGGACGGGACGGGCTGAGGGATCGGTCACGACGGCCTCACAGCTCGCCTTCGCGGGTGCCGGTCGAGGTCGAGCTCGCCATCTGCCAGCTGCGGCAGACCTACCCGAAGTGGGGAGCCCGCCGGATCGCCCACGAGCTGGCCACGCGCGGGATGGCGAATGCACCAGGCCGTTCCACGGTGCACCGCATCCTGGTCCGCAACGGCCTGGTCAACCACCAGGTCCAGGTCCACCTCCGCGTCTACAAGCGGTGGCAGCGGGACGCACCGATGCAGCTGTGGCAGATGGACCTCATGGGCGGGGTGTTCCTTGCCGACGGGCGGGAATGCAAGCTGGTCACCGGGATCGACGACTGCTCGCGGTTCATCGTGATCACCACGGTGCTGCTGCAGCCGTCCGGACGGGCTGTCTGCCAGGCGTTCATCGAGGCGATGCGCCGTTTCGGGGTTCCCTCGGAGGTGCTGACCGACAACGGCAAGCAATTCACCGGCCGCTACTCCAAGCCGCTGCCGACAGAGGTCATGTTCGAGCGGGTATGCCGGGAGAACGGCATCATCCAGCGCCTGACCAAGCCCAGGTCACCGACGACGACGGGCAAGATCGAGCGATTCCATAAGACTCTGCGTCGCGAGATGCTCGACCATTCCGGCCCCTTCGCCGACCCGGTAGCTGCCCAGGCCGCGATCGACGGGTGGGCCCACGCCTACAACCACACCCGGCCCCACCAGTCGCTGGAGATGGCCACCCCGGCACAGCTCTTCCGCCCCCATTCCCTCCCAGCCGGCCCGGCGACGGCTGAGTGTCCGGAGCCGGCCGAGTCGGTGACCGGGCGGTGCGAACCCATGCGGCTGCCGGTGCTTCTGCCACCGCGGTCCTCCGAGGAGACGGCCCCGCTCCAGGCGGTGGAGTTCGAGGCCGTGGTCAGCCCTGGCCGGCACGTGATGCTGCCACAGGGGCAGAGTCTGAAGTTCAGCCCGACTCTGGTCGGCCGCACCGTTACCGTCTGGGTGAGCCACCGCACCGTCCACGTCCTGCTGGACGGACTGCTGATCCGCACACGTTCAATGGCCTTCACGGACGCCGACCTGCAGCAGCTGATCATGCGAGGCGGGCGACCCGGCGGGCCCGAGCCCCAGGGCGGCATCGCCACGGACAAGCCCCTGGCCCCGATCACCGTCGTCGAGGTCAACCGCAAAGCCTCCAAAGACGGCATGGTCTCACTCGGGCAAACACCCGTCGCCCTCGGCCCCGAACTGATCGGCAAGCAGGTAACCCTGCGATTTGACGGCAGCCTCATGCACGTCATCCACGCCGGCCTCCTGGTCAAAACGCTCCCCGCCCCGATTCCGCACCAGCGGCGCGCAAAGCTCACCGGCGCCCGAGTCGCGACAGCACCGCTGCCACCACCACCCTCGCAGCCCCGCCGAGCGATCCGGCGCATCGGCGCCGACGGCACCTTCGCCATCGCCCGGCAAAAGCTCCGACCTGGCATCGCACACGCAGGCAAGACCGTCACCGTCGTCATCGAGGAGACCTGCTTCCGTCCTCGACGGCGAGGTCGAGATCTCCACCCACCCACGCAAGGGCGGCCCCGTCACCCGCTACATCACCGACCCTCGCTGATCGTCAAGAAAGAGCCGGGACCGTCAAGCATCACGCGAGACACCGTCAAAGAAGTCCCAGGACCGAACCGTCAAGCATCTCCCCGGACCTCACATCTGGGGAGAACTACATGGCCGTTGACAGCGTGCTCGATGAGGACGATCCCGGCGCCTGCGGCCGACAGCCACACCGTGGGGTCCAGGACCTGGGAAGCCCGGCTCTCAAGGCCGAGGCGGCGTAGGCCGGCCAGGGCTGCGATCATCGCATCCGCCCCCAAGGCCCCGGCGTCGAGGACCTTCATCCGGGTGTCGGCGTTCCCGCAGATCGGCACCGGGACGAGCTGCGGGTACAGAGCCTTGAGGAGGGCGGCCCGGCGGGGAGCACTGGTGCCGATCCGAGTGCCGGGCGGCAGGGCGTCAAGGGTGGTGGGCGAGTGCCCGGCGGGCAGGACGAGGACGTCCCGAACATCCTCGCGGGGAAGGACCGCTCCGACCGTGATCCCCGGGGCCCGGTCGTGGGGGCCCGGAACGTCCTTGGCGCAGGCGACGGTGGCTTCGACCCGGCCGTCGAGGAGCTGCTCGTCGGCACGGCGGGTGAAGGCGCCCTTCCCGCCGATCTCGGCCAGCGGGCCCGGTGCTGGTCGCCCTGGGAGGTGATCTTCAGGATCTCAAGGGCAATGTCGGGATACCGGGACCGGAAGGCTCGGTCGACCCGGCCAGTCTGCTCCATGGCCATGGGGCTGGGGCGTGTGCCCAACCGGAACCGGCTGGTTGTCGTGCTGGTGGTCATAGCGGATCGCTTTCAGGCAAAGGAAGTGAGGGGTAGTCGACGCCGAGGTGGGCGAGGCTCTACTGGAGGAGTGCGGCCGGGAGTAGTCGGCGACTGCGACTCCGTCGCGTAGTTCACGAGCCCGGCTCTCCAGGTACCGGCGGAGGTTCGGCGGGGGTCGGGTAGGCGTTGCCTGGCGGCAGGCCGGGGATGACACCGGGCCAGACGGCAGCCAGGGCGTTCGCGGCCGGGGTGAACACCGGGCCGAGACATCCGAGACCGTGGGGGTCGTGCCACTCCCAGCGGGTGAACTTCTGCGGCTCTGCGGTGGTGAGGGTGCCGGTGAAGCCGGCGATCCGGATCACGGCGGTCACCCGTGGGACACCCTGGGCGGCGTCGGTGAGGATTGACACCACGCTGGCGCCGGTGGCGTGCAGGCCGGTCTCCTCGGCGAGCTCGCGCACCCCGGCTCCGTCCAGCGGCTCCGCACCGTCGATCTTCCCGCCCGGAGCCTCCCACATGCCGCGCTTGGACCAGCCGAGCAGGACACGCCCGTGCTCGTCGGTCACGACAGCCAGCGCCCCGGCAACGGCGTAGCCGGTGGCCGGCACGGACCGCTCCACGGCGACCGTGTCCGCACACGGACCGCGCAGGACCAGCGCCGCCAGGCCGTCGCCGGCGGCGATGCGCTGCACGCTTGTCCATCCGCAGGTGAGGGCGGCGATCTCCTCCTCGTCCAGTGCGATGCCCCGCTTCTCGGCCGGGGTGTGCGCGGCCAGCGGGGTGATGATCAGCATGGTGCCGCCCTCGCGCAGTCGGCGCCCGAGCGCGTGCAGGACACGGGTGCGATCGTGCAAGAAGGCCACCGAGAGGCGGAACACCACAAGGTCATAGAGGTCGTTGCCCAGCGGGGCGGGGTCGTCGCGTTCGATGTCCAGGCACAGCCACCGCACCTGCGCGTCGGGGTGGTCCGCGCGGGCCTGCTCCAAGGCACCCTCGGCGAAGTCAGCTCCGTCTACGGTGTACCCGAGCGAGGCAAGGTACACGGACATCTCGCCCGCCCCGCACCCGACGTCGAGCGCACGGCCGCCCTCGGGCGCCGACGCGTGCTCGACGAGCAGGCCCTTCTCCTCGTCCCCGAGCCGCCGGAAACCTCGCCCCTCGGTGTAGCGCTCGGACCAGTCAGTCCGGGTGATTCCCACAGATCGCTCCTCGTTCGTGAAAGGCAGGTTGGCCGGTGTCAGGGCAGTTCGACGGGTCCGTACAGGGCGGCTGGCTGCAGGGTCTGCAGTGCCCAGTACCGGTCGCCGAACGACCAGTGCCGCCAGCTCCGCGAGGTCTTCGGCAAGCTCCAGGCCAAGCACGGCACCCGGCGGGTGGTCGTCGACCAGCCCGCTTCCATCGGCGCCCTGCCAACTGGCCGTCGCCCGCGACATGGGCTGCAAGGTCGCCTACCTGCCCGGGCTGACGATGCGGCGGATCGCCGATCTCTACCCCGGCCAGGCCAAGACCGACGCCCGCGACGCGGGGCCTTGACCCCGAATCCTGGACACGGGTTATGCGGCTTCGGCCAGCGTAGTTGATGTTGTTGTGGTGGCGGTTTCGTAGGCGATGGGGCTGCGTTGTCCGAGGCGGGAGTGCCGGCGGCGGGTGTTGTACCGGTTGAGCCATCGAAGAGCGTCGAGGCGGGCCTCGCGCTCGCTGGGCCGGCTCTTGCGGCCTTGGAGCGTCTCTCGTTCGAAGGTCGCGTTGAAGGACTCCGCGAGCGCATTGTCAGCGCTGGACCCGATCGCGCCCATGCTCTGCCTCACCCCTTGCTGACCTGCAGACTTCAGTAAAGGACATGCTCGTGTACTGGGCGCCGTGGTCGGTGTGCATGATCGCTCCGGCGAGGCTGCCGCGGGTCCGCCAGGCGGCGGCGATCGCCGCCCACATCGCTTCCAGGCTCTCCACCTTCGGCGGGGCGATCTCCCCGGTGTCGGTGTCTACCTGCTCCGAGGTGGTGTCGAACACGACCTGGAACGCGGTCGCCAGCTTCGCCGACGCCCGCTCCACCCTCGGCAGCGTCTTCAGCTTCTCCTTCGCGCTCTCCCTCTCCGCCCTCGCCAGCAGCTTCGTCGCGATCAGCACCTCCAGCAGGTCCAGCGCGTCGTCCACCGGCCGCGAGGTCAGGTAGACGGTGGTGGCCAGCAGCGTCGCCAACCGGCGGGCATCGGAGTGCCGGCGCAGCAGCGACGCCTTCCCGTCCACCCCGTACCGCGACAGCTCCGCCAGGCGCCGCGGCGGTATCCCCGACCCGTCCACGGCGCCCATCCCCAGCGCGGCGATCTCCTCCGCCCGCTCCAAAGCTCGCTTCGTCTGCGGGCCCGAGACCCGCACCGGCCCCCGGCGCAGCCGGTCCAGCTCCGGGACCCGCTCACCCGGCGGCACCGTCAACAGCGAGTCCAGCACCGCCCGCTGCCCCACACCGAGCATCCCGTACAGGGTGTCCCACAGCCGCTGGTTCGCCGCCTCCCGCGCCGAGGCCACCAGCCGCGTCAGCGTCGTCACCCCCGGCAGCAGACCCGCCGCTCCCGCAGCCACCCCGCCGCCGCATCGAACAGCGCCTTCGGCCCCTCACCCGTCGTCCAAGCCCGCGCGTCCACCCACTCCCGCAGCTCCTCCTCCGCCTCGGCGGACTCCCGGTATTCCAGGACCCGCCGCAGCTCACGCACATGCTCCAGCCGGGTGTTCTCCCACTCGCCGTACGCCCTTCAGCACCGACGGATCACCGATGGCCAGCTGCTCGGCGAGGTACTCCACGACCTCGACCGGCACGTCCGCCGGATCGTCCAGGAACACCCCGAGATACCGCGCGGTCGTGAGCTGGGCCGCGAACCCCAGCCGGTTGTGCGCCCGCCTCTTGGACTCGATTAGCTCCCGGTCCACGTCGTCCAGGAAGAAGAACCGCTCCAGCTCCGTACGGGACGGCGCCCCCGCGATACGCCGCGTATGCGGCAGCCTGCTCATCCGTCAAAAACTCGACCGGCACCCCGGACCTCCAAACAGTCGATCAACAACGACTGCCGAAGGTTCATCCCTCACAGAACCCCAGGTCAAAGCCCTCTCAGGGGCCGGAACGGGGCTGTAAAAGAAACGGTGTAACTCCGATCATGGAGGATTGCACCCGTGACTAGCGAGAACATAGCCATGGCGTCTGAGGCTGGGGCCTCGCCGACGGCTGTCGATGACCGGTTCCTGAACGAGCTCGTGGCCCGTGCTCAGGCCGAGGGCTTGCGGCTGACGGGTGAGGGCGGTCTGCTTCAGCAGCTGACGAAGCGGCTGCTGGAGTCCGCTCTCGAGGGCGAGATGACGGACCATCTCGGCTATGACCGGCACGATCCGGCGGGCAAGAACGGTGGCAACTCGCGGAACGGCAAACGCTCCAAGACGGTCGTCACGGACGTCGGTCCGGTGGAGATCGACGTCCCGCGGGACCGCGAGGGAGCGTTCGAGCCGCAGATCGTCAAGAAGCGTCAGCGCCGGCTGACCGGCGTCGACGAGATGGTCCTGTCGCTCTCAGCGAAGGGACTGACCCACGGCGAGATCTCCGCCCACCTGGCCGAGGTCTACGGCGCCGAGGTCTCCAGGCAGACCATCTCGACGATCACCGATTCGGTGATGGAGGGCATGGCCGAATGGCAGGCCCGCCCTCTCGACCGCGTCTACCCGGTCGTCTTCATCGACTGCATCAACGTGAAGATCCGCGACGGCCAGGTCGCCAACCGCCCCATCTATATGGCGTTGGCGGTCACCGCCGAAGGCCACCGCGACATCCTCGGACTCTGGGCCGGCGGCGAGGGAGGCGAGGGTGCCAAGCACTGGCTCCGGGTTCTGGCCGAGCTGAAGAACCGCGGCGTGGAGGACGTCCTGATGCTGGTCTGCGACGGGCTGAAGGGCCTGCCCGACGCGGTCGGCGAGGTCTGGCCCAAGACCGTCGTACAAACCTGCGTCGTTCACCTGCTGCGGGCCTCGTTTCGCTATGCCGGCCGCCAGGACTGGGACAAGATCGCCAAAGCGTTGAAGCCCGTCTATACCGCGCCGACCGAAGATGCCGCGACCAGCCGGTTCCTCGAGTTCTGCGAGGAATGGGGCCAGAAGTACCCGGCGATCGTGCGGTTGTGGGAGAACGCCTGGGCCGAGTTCGTCCCGTTCCCGCAGTTCGACGCCGAGATCCGCCGGATCGTCCGCACCACCAACGCGATCGAGTCCGTCAACGCCAGGATCCGCCGGGCGGTCAGGGCCCGCGGACACTTCCCCTCGGAAAACGCCGCTCTGAAGTGCGTCTACCTCGCGGTGATGTCCCTGGACCCGACCGGTGCCGGCCGCAAACGCTGGACCACCCGCTGGAAGCGAGCCCTCCAGGCCTTCGACATTACCTTCGACGGACGCCTCACCAACAACCGAATCCGAGCCTACAAACCAACCCAGTTACACCGAAAACTTTACAGACCCCCCGGAGCCGCCCGACTCGCGAAGCGGGGCCCGCCCAGTCAGTGAAAGGCCGTGGGCGGCCTTCTCCCGGCCTGTCAGTCGCGTGAAGGTCCAACCACCCTGGCGGCCTTGCGAACGGCCGCGAGCGGGCCCATTCTGCAGGCTTACTTTCATGGCGATCTGAGCCAAATGGCCGTATCGCGAGTATTTGCGTCCTCTGTCATCGAAGCCCGAGCACCTGCCACCGATTCCTAATGCCGTCTGTCAAGCCGCGAGGGCCATTGGCGAGGTGAGCTCGTACTGGGGAGAGGTACGCGGCCTGGGCAGCAACCACGCGGCCGCTAGCAGTTCCAGAGACTTCAGCCCGAACACGGCTTGCCCGGCTGCATGCCCAGTGTCCGCAGACCGCGTTCGACTTCGCACGCCAGTTGGCAGGTCTCCTTCCCCCACGGACTGCAGCTTGCGGCCGCAGGATTCCCGGGACTTCGAGGCCGCCAAGACGAGCGAACTCTTCGTCCGGTCCTGCGCACCTTTGCTGGTCGAGCAGGCCCAACACGGGAAACAGGGGCGCCTCCACACATGTGTGGAGGCGCCCCTGTTTCCCGTGAGCCCGGTCTTAACCGGGTTAAGACCGGGCAGGGGTGCAGTTGGCTAGGCCAGCCGGTCGATGAGCTTTTCTGAGAGTGCTGCGAGAGTGCTGTGGGGGGCGTGGGTGATGAGTGCATCAGCCAGCCCGTCGGCGTCCCCGGCGAGCCCGAGTAGGCGCTCCACGGCGTTGGCGACCGGGTCGGGGGACGGCGCACTGCTCTGCTCGGGGAGCAGAGCAACCTCTGTCTTAACCGGGTTAAGAGGGATGGCTGGGGGAGCAGCATCTGCGGCAGGCGCGGGCTCAGCAGCCGAGGGCGCCTGGTTGGCAGTCGCGGTAGTGCGCGGCTTGCGGGGAGCCTTAACCCGGTTAAGAGCCTTGTCCGCCTCGGCGTGCTGCTGATCAGCGGGGAGCCGTCCGATCCTGCGGCCGTCCTTGACCTTCAGCTCGCCTGCCTCGACTTTCTCCTGTAGATCGTCAGGCAGCTTAAGGAGGGCCAGGCGCTGGGAGACCCAGGCCTCAGACTTGCTGAGCTTCTTGGCGACCGTGCCCTGGGATCCGTGGATCTTCACCAGATCCCGGACTACCTTGGCCTCGTCCATGGGCGGGATATCAACCCGGTGGAGATTGGCCACCAGGGCGTTCTCGAGCAGATCGGTGGCTGAGGTGGCCAGGGCGTCGTTGACGTCGATGCGCAGTTCGGGGAGGCCGGCGTGACGTGCGGAGGCCAGGCGGCGGTTGCCGTCCAGGACGACCCACTCAGCGTCCTCGATCTTCGGCTCCTGCTCAGGGTGAGCGGTGAGGAAAGCGTCGCGGGTGACGACGGTGAGGGCGGTGATCTGTCCCTTTTCCTGGAGCGAGGCGATGATCTCGTCGAGGTCGAGGAGTTCGTCTCGGGGGTTGAAGGGGTTGTGGGCGAGCTGGTCCAGGGGAACCGAGGAGGACGGTCGGGCGGTCGTCCGTCCGGTGGCTTGGTTGATCAGCTGTCGTCGGGAGCTGAGTCCGCTGAACGAGCTGGCTGTGCCGAGTCGCTCGGATGCCTTCACGAGATCTCCTTGGCGATGGCCCGCAGGACCTTGGCCTGCTTGCAGTTGGGTGCGTAGTCCAGGAGAGGGCGCTTGACGCGGACGGCCTCGCGCTGTTCGCGGAGGTCCGGGACGACGCCGATGACGCGGGGCTCACCGAGGCCCTGCCAGAGCTCGAGGGAAGAGGTGGCGACGTAGCCGCGGCGGGCGTCGTACTTGTTCACGACGATGCCCAGGTACTCGACCTCGGCTCCGAAGTCGGAGTAGAGAGAGGAGATCTGGCCGGTGAGCATCTCGAAGGCGTCGGCGGACGAGTCCTCTGCTTCGACGGGGATGATGACGCCCGAGACACCGTGACGCTCACCGCTGCGGCGGCGTCCGTAGTAGAGCGCAGCGTCGACGCCGAGTCCGAGGCTGGGCGGTCCGTCGATGATGATGGCGTCGAAGTCGTCTTCCAGCGGCTTCAGGGCGCGCTCCAGGGATCGCTCGGAGGCGCGGATGGGGGCCAGCCGGACATCGAGGAGGAAGGCGTCAGCGCAGGCGGGCAGTACCCACAGGCGGCCGCCGAAGCGTTCCCCTTCGACTGGTACGAGAAGGTTGGAGATCTTCTCCGTGGCCTCGCCGACCATGTGCTTGAGGAGGCTGTCGCCGCCCATCTCCAGCGGGGGGATCCCTAGTTGCTTGGTGAGGTGGCCTTGCGGGTCGTAGTCCACGACCAAGACCCGCATCCCGGCCGCAGTCAGAGCTTCGGCTTCCTCGGCGAGCGCCTGGGCGAGGCCTGCACTGACGGCTGTCTTCCCGACACCACCCTTCTGGTTCACAACGATCTTCCGCTGCGGTTCGCCGCCGCCGGGGGAGTGGTGCCGGGGGGAAGGATGCAGGGCGAGCCAGAGGGTGACGGCCTGGGCGACGCCTTGGACGTAGGGGAGACCGTGTTGGGTGGCCTTCTCCTTGAGCTGGCCGTACATGCCCTCGGGCAGCCAGGTGGCCCAGTTATCGGCACCAGCGGTATCGACTGTCTCCAGCGGTGCCTCGAGCTCGAGCCATCGAGCGACTCCGTCAGCTGCGGCATCCTGGATGTCGATTCCCAGTTCCGCAGCACGCACCTTGAGCTGCTGACGCAGCGTCTGGGGCAGCTTGGAGACTACCTTCTCCCGGTCTGCGCCGGGGCGTTCATCGGTCATGGGGGAACCTTACTAGCCTCTGGCGGCATCGCAGGTAGCCGCACCGCACCACTTGCCCCATTTACATCTGATTGCGGTGGTGTTTGGCCTCGGCGTAGCGAGTAAGCAGCTGAACCGGGACCTATCTCCTGGTCCTGCCTCAGCCAGACGAGGCAGGACCAGAGTTGCCTCAGCCTTCGTCGTCGCTGCTGACAGCCTTCACCAGGGACAAGGGGGCTGCTTGAAGAGCGCAGTCCCTGATCCTCTCGGGGAGGCTGTCGAAGGCCTGGCTGTCGTAGGGATAGTTGCTGTACAACACGGCGAGGAACGCTTCCAGGGTGTCCTCGCGGTCAGGAGCTACCCAGTGTTCTTGGGTACGAATGCCTTGGCCGACCATGTGGTTGATGTTGACGTGCCGCCTGTTGTCCGGGTCGTACGGTCGGCCCATCAACCCGTCGAGATGTTCTTTGACGCGTTGAGTGACGAAGGCTTCGACATCCTTGTGATTCCGCACCTGGAGGTAGACGCGTACGCGGTCAGAGGAGATCCGGTTCTCCTGCAGGTGGGCGACGATGGTGCCGATCAGGAGGTGCAGATGCTCCAACGCGTCGGTGAGCTTGTAGAGCACGATGCGTGCCCAGTCTGCGTAGCTACGGGCGTGGTGGGCATGCCGCAGCGCGTCGTTGAAGTAGTTGCTGACCTCGTCAATGTGATGACGGAGCAAGAGTGGGAGCTCAGGCGGCACAGGATCGCCGGCATGGAGAGATCCAGGTGAGAAGACCTCGTTGTCCACGTGATCGCGGCGCTCCAAGCGCTCTCGCCGAACCTCGGCCAGCGCTGAAGCGTAGGACTTGCCGTTCTGATCTCGGAGGGCGCGGGCATCACGCTTGTCGCGGTGATTTGGATTCACAGCTCATGTCCTTTGTGGCGCGCTCTGTCCCGTGATCCGGCGTGCCTGGAGTCGAGCTTTGCCACCGGTGAGCTGGATGCTGCCACGCCACTTTCGGCTGTAGGCGCCGCTTCCGGTCACGGGCCGGGAGGGCTAGGGCTTTACTGAGGCTGAACTCGTGTTGTCATAGGTGCTGACAGGTCTTGATCCTTGCGGTACGTCGACAGGTATGCGGTACGCACAGGGTGGTGGATTC
>NZ_JBVIQR010000091.1:0-11056 GCF_055576875.1 Streptomyces sp. NPDC033229
CAAGGCCCCCGACGAGTCGGCCAGCCAACAGCGTCCGGCAGTCGCCATCACCATGAACCACAGATGGCAGTAACCGCCAAAAGCAACGGCATTGTCATCCGTTCGACAGAGGGGACACAGTCATACCGGGCCCGGAGGCCAGCGGCCCCGTTGCAGGACCACGAAAAACATAACGGGGGGTGGACGGTGGTCTCGCAGGCCGGGTCGGTGCTGCTGGTGGAGACGGTCCGCAAGTCCGGTCTGGACGGCGCGATATCGGCAGCATTGGCGCCGTGGCGAAAGCCGCGGGGTGGTGCACGATCCGGGCAAGGTTCTCTTCGATGTCCCCGCCCGGAGTCGCTCTGGGCGGGGACTGCCTGGCTGACGTCGGGCTGTTGCGAGCCGAGCCTGAGGTACTCGAGCCGGTGGCTTCCGGCACCCGTCTCCCGCCTCATCGACGTCCTCGCCGCAGCCGGACCGAAAGCCCTCACCGCGATCCGGTCGGCGCGGGCAGAAGTACGGACGCGGGCCTGGGGGCTGGCCGGGGCGAACGGTCCGGCCGCCGACGGTCACGTGATCGTGGACACCGACGGTGTGCTGGTCCTTGCGCACTCCGAGAAGCAGGACGCCACCCGACCTGGAAGAAGACCTACGGTCATCACCCCCATCTCGTGCGTCGGCCACGGTCAGACCGGTTCCGGGGAGGTGGCAGCTCTGCTTCAGCCCGGCAACGCGGGCTCCAGCACCGCCAACGATCACATCAAAGCTACCCGGCTCGCCCTCGCCCAACTGCCCAGCTCTCTGCGGCGGGGACGCTAGACGCTGATCGGCACCGGCTCAGCTGGCGGCACCCACGCCTTCCTCGCCTGGCTCTCCAAGCCCGGACGGTGGCTTTCGTGCTCCGTCGGAATGACCATGACCGGCGCCCTCCACCAGGCCGTCCTGAACATCCCGGAGAAGGCATGGACACCGGCCCGCGACGCGGGCGGAACCGAACGACCCGGCGCCTGAGCCGCGGAGATCACCGGCATGCCCGACCTGACCACCTGGCTCAGGGCATGCGGCTCATCGTCCGCAAGGAGCCCCACCCCGGTACCCAGTTGCGTGTCACCAGCCTCGACGGACGATGGCTCACTTGCTTCGCCGCCAACACCAGAGGCAGCCAGCTCGCCGACCTCGAACTACGTCACCGCAGGCGGGCCCGCTGCGGGGACCGCATACGAAACGCCCGCGACGTCGGCCTGCGCGACCTTCCCCTCCACGACAGCGCGCAGCACCAGATCTGGCTCGAGACCGTCTCCATCTCGCTCGACCTCCCCGCCTGGATGCCGATGCTCGCCCTGACCGGTGACACCCGCCGCTGGGAGCCCCAAACGGCTCCGGCTCCGGCTGTCCTCCGCCGCCGCCCAGCTCGTGAACTCCGGCCGTCGCCGCTGGCTCCGCCTGCCCGCCGATGGCCCTGGACCGGCCTCCTCACCCAGGCGGTCGACCGGCTCCAAGCCTTGCCGAGTCCCGGCAGACCAGCGACATCCCGCCCCGACAGCCCGCACGACCGCCCCGGAAGAGTGGAACCCGGCGCCTCCCCGACGCGAGAGCCGGGCCCTCAGCCTCCCTGACCCCGAAAAGACCGCACCAACACAAACGCAGAGTCCCCATCAGCGAACCGACGAGGACTCATGAACGATCGAGGCTAGGCTTCGCAGCCCGTGGTGGCAGCGAAGTTTGTGCAGGTATCGGAACCAGCCCCGCCGTGGCCTGCGTTGGTATCGGCATTGCCGTCGAGGTTGTCGTCGCCGTTGTCGCCGAAGATCAGGTCGGAGCCGGCATTGCCGTGGATGGTGTCGTTGCCGTCACCACCGGAAATTTTTTCATCACCGGGATTTCCGTGGATGGTGTCATTGCCGGTACCGCCGCAGATAATATCGTTGCCGTCCAGTCCGTCGATGGTGTCGTTGCCACCGAGCCCGTCAATGATGTCATCGCCGCTGGTACCGGAGAGGCTGTCAGGGCCGGGTGTGCCGGTGATGGTCGCGGTCCGTCCAAAGCACTCTGATGTCGTCCCCGGGGTCAGGACAAGCTCGAGTGGGCCTCGGACGAAGGTGAGTCCGCCGACGTCGAGGCATGTCCCTTGGATATCTGAAGGATTTAAGGGCGCTTGGGTGGCTGACGTGAGGGTGTCGCCCAGGTATCGGCCAGCGATGACGCTGCCTGTTGAACTCGCGAGGACGACACCCACAGGACGTGCGACGAAGAACGTGCTCTCCTGGAGGATGCTGGTGTCAGTGGCTCCGCTCGCGAGGCTCCATGTGATGGTGCGCGTACGCGTCGTAGGGCCGGATTCACATCCGATCGTCGAAGTCCCGGAGCTCGCGTAGGTGCCAGAGACAGCTGCTGGGGTGCCAGTCAAGTCGACGCAGCCGCTGTAGGTACCTGAGCTGGTGACGTTGGTGGCTCTCGGAGCCCAGCCGGGAATCAGCGGGGGAATGGGGACAGCCGTGCGGATCCCCGGGCTGTAGCTGATCTCGCCGATCCCTCCGCAGATCAGATCCGCAGGTGCAGCGTGGGCGTTCGGAGCACTCCAGCCAAACAATGGCGCCGTGATGGCCACCACGAGGGTCAAAAGCAAGCACTTCGGCCGTGCGACGGTCGCGAATACAAAGCGGATTGTCATCACGTTCCTTACATAAAAGAGGTATGGGCGACTCATGGCATTCTCTGGTGCCAATTTTATTAATACACCGTATTCCCCTAAGCGGCCGACTGAAGTGTCGGCTCTTCTTGGGCCCTGTGGGTTTCATTACTGACTTTGCAGCGGCGTTGTCGTCAGGGGGTGAGACCGGTTGCGGTCAGACAACCGTCGGTGAGGTGGCTGCGGTATTAGATCTGTGGGTGGCGATGAAGTCGCGTATCCCGGCTGCCCGGTGGGTCAACTGCTTGCGAACCAGTGGTGTGTAGCGGGCATGTGGAGTCGTCAGTCCCGCGATCTGTTCGGCGAACGTCACCGCCCGGCACCCGGGGTTCGGGCACTTGAACCGCCGCACCAGCAGCTCGATCACCACGCTGGTGCCACCGACCGCGCCATCCGCGAGCCGCCGTATGTACCCGCCGTGCACCCGGTCCGACGCACTACCGCAGTGCGGGCAGTCCGTGCCCGCCGAGCGGGCCCGCGCATGCATCGTGACCACCCCGACCGTAGCCCGCTCGACCATCGCCCGGGGCCGGCCAAAGTACCGAGGGCTTCGGCGATTCGGCCTGCCGCCGCGTCGCAGGAGATCGGCGGTCAGGGGAGTGCGGCGCGGATGGCGTCAGTGTCCAGCGCTTCCATCGTGGCCCGGGACCACTGCCAGGAGGACACGTCCGGGTCGGGGATGAGCCCGGCGTGCCGCGCCCAGCGGAACGCGGCTGCGGACACCTTGAGCCGCTTGGCGGCCTGGCCCGCGTCGTAGCGGGTTCGTCGCGCCATGAGATCACCTCTCACTCTCGACACGCCTGCCACCCAGACGTCTGTGGTGCTGTGCGGGGCGCCGGTGCCGAGCGTACCCTGGCCCTCGCTCCCGCGCTGGCCTCAAGAATCCTTACCTGGCAGCACACGCCACGCCTGGACCACGCAGGTTCCCGGTGTGCTGCGCCTGTTCCACCCGCTGTGGCACACCGCGGCCGACGAGGATCTGCTCCATGGGGACAAGACGTGCGCGTGGGGGAACTTCCGCACCTGGGCGGAGATCACCTCCCACGTGTACGCGGCGCTGGACCGCGGCTCCGGTACCGCGGTGGACCGTGCGTTGCTGAGCGGGCCTGCTCCCGCCTCGGCCCCAACCTCTGATGCAGCCGTTTCCTCAGAGGCACGGAGGATCCCCATGAGCGCGACCACCCCCGACGACGCTGGACGGGAGCCCTCACCGCACCTGGCCGGTATGGCTGGACGGCAACGGTGGGCGTCCGGAGGAGTACTGCCGCCGCCAGGTCGTCGACGCCGTCTTCTACGTTGCGGACAACGGCTGTAAGTGGCGCAACCTGCCTGCGGACTTCCCGCCCTGGCGGACCGTGCACGCGATCTTCACCCGGTGGTACCAGGACGGCGACGTCGACGCCCTCCACGACGCCCTGCGCGACGCCGTCCGCCGGGCCGAAGGGCGGGAAACGGATCCGACCGCGGCGATCATCGACTCGCAGCCGGTGCGGGCCGCGGAAACCGTCGGCGCCGGCAGCCGGTGGGCGGCCCATGCGGCCACCCCTGTCCACACCCGCGTTCGTATGACCATGGGCGGGGGCCTGCCCGAGAGAAGCGTGAGCGGCGCCGCGATGTGGCCGCTGACCTTCTCGTCCGCGCTGCGCCGTACGGACGCGCACCGGCTGGGCATGGCGGTGCAGATCTGTACCGTCCGCTACGTCGGCCGGTTTCTGGGCGAGGACCCGCTCGCGGTGCCGTGGGAGGTCGTGGAGTACCTGGCCGGGCAGCTCGGCATCCTGGACGCCTCGTGCGTGAAGCGGTACGCCGAGCGGCGCTCGACGGTGTACGAGCACGCGGACGAGATCCAGAGGCGCTTCAAGTACCGGGATTTCACCGATCGGAAGTGGGGCCGGGAGTTCCGCGGCTTCCTGTACGGGCGGGCGTGGACGCACGCTGAGGGGCCGGTGGCGCTGTTCAACCACGCGGTGACGTGGCTGCGGAAGAACCGGGTGCTGCTGCCGGTGTCTCGGCGCTGGCCCGGCAGGTGTCGGAGGCCCGTACGGCGGCCGAGCGGCGCCTGTACGACGCGGTGGCCCGGGCGACGTACCGGGCCGATCCTGTGCTCGCGCCGGCCTTGGCGGAGCTGCTGGTGGTGCCGGAGGGCAGGCGGGTCTCGGAGCTGGAGCGGCTGCGTACACCGCCGGTGAAGTCGACGGGCACGGCGATGGTGCGGGTGGAGGAGATCTCCGCGTTCGCGCTGGGCCGGGTGAACCTGTCGCGGGTGCCCGCAGGACATCGCCGACGCGGCAATCGCCCACTACGCCGCCCACCTGCGCCGCACCGGCAGGCTGCCCAAGCCCGACCCCTCCACCCCAACGGACGGGTAGCCGAAGCATCCAGTCCCCGGTGCTCCCCGGCGCGCACGGGCGGGCACCGCGACGTTGCCGTCTCGCGCCGGGGAGCACCGGGGGGAGCGGGGTCCAGGGGCCGGCGAAGGCCAATGGGCGGTGACGGGGTTGGGGAAGGGGCTGGGGAACATCGACGTCAAAACGTGCGCGGGCCGCGTCGGTGTAGCCGATCACGGGGATGTCCACTGCGTGCCACGGATGGAGGGCGGCGGTGAGGCACCTGGGTGGCAAGCGCTAGGAGGACGGATAGCGGCAGCCAATCGCCGGAAGGGAAGGGGCGTGAACCTGATGTGGTGAGAGGGAGAGGTACGCATGTCCGCACACGGCTTCTTCGTGATCGGCCCCCTGCCCATGTCCAACCGGAGTAGCGAGAAGACCGGGGCGGCCGCGTGGTGAGGGGGGATGGCAAGCGGCCGTTCAAACCGGCGCCGGAGCGGTTCTACGACGGTGGCGTCGACGCTTGCAAAGAGAAGAAAAGAGAGGAAGAAGCGCCCAATTCCAGCTCCAGTGTCAAGATCGAGCTGCTCCGGCAGGATGACGGCGGCCGCGAGCTATGGTGCATGCAGCGCCGCATCGCCTATGACGACCGGAAGTACGGCGTTCTTGTGGTGCCCCCGAGCACCGGAGATTTCAAGAGCGACCTGACCTCGGTGCCCGCGCTCTTCACCTGGCTCGTGCCGAAGACTGGGAGGCATCTTCCGGCCACGTTGCTGCACGACGGACTGCACCACCCACCAGCAGACCAGACGTACATTTCTTCCAAGGGCTGCATCGTGCAGCGTGTGGAGGCCGACCGCGTATTGCGCGACGCGATGGCGGACTGCGGCACCGCGCGAATCCGGCGGTGGCTGGTCTGGTCGGCGGTTGCGACGGTGACGATGCTCGACGGCAGGGGGACGGGCTGGTCGACGGGGGTCAAGTGGAGGTACCGCTTGGTCGCAGGCCTGACCCTCTTCCTGATCTTTGGACTCGGCGTCTGGGCGACCCTCGACCTCTTCGACTACACCGGCCTCCCTTTCGGGCTGCCCTGGATGGGTGACCGGCCGTGGTGGGTCGAGCTCGTCGGCGGGCTGTCGGGCGCAGTCCTGATCCCGCTAGTGCTGTCGCTGGCCTGGGGGCCCTTCCGGATCGCCGGCGCGGTCGTGGGGGTGAGCCTGGGGGCGCTGCTGTACCCCACGGTCGCGCTGGTCTCCCTCACCGCGGTCTACCAGGTAGTGGAGTGGCTCACGGCGTCGTGGACCTCGAAGTGGGCCAAGCTGTTGGGCGGCGTGACAGTGGCCGGACTGCTCGTACTACTCGCCCTATCCGTCTTGGCGTACTACCAGGTGGGGGTCGCTGGCGCGTTCTTCGAGCAATGATCCGAGGTCCACTCACAGACAGCGGCGCGGCCGAGGCGGAACTGGGGGTTGATACATCGGAGCGAAAACCAGCGCTTGCACTCTCCGCGAGGATCTACCGCAGGTAACGGCCCAAGGGGCTATGCCATCGGTGACCATGAACGTTTGTGACGACGTATCAAGACGCGGTGGCCGTGGAGGCCACGATAGCGGAGCAGGCGTGGGGCGAGGCATTCGGAAGGGCGATGACGGCGGTCGCGGGCTGCTTCGCACGGCGTGAGGCACGCGCGACGGGGGCGGAGCTGATCACGGGGCTGTTGCTGGAGCTGGACACGCGGAACTGCTGGACTCTCGCGCAGGCGTTGGGACATCCGGGACCGCACCGGTTGCAGCATCTGCTGTCCCGGGCCCGGTTCGACCACGGCCTGGCGCGGAGGGAGATCGCCGGTCTGGTTGCCGGTGAACTCGCCGGGCAGGATGTGGTGCTGGTGGTGGACGAGACGGGGGATGCGAAATCGTCCACGGGCTGCGTGGGGACCGGCAGGCAGTACTCGGGGGCGATCGGGTGGTGTCGGTCTGTGCCAGGTGGCGGTGCACCTGGCGGCGGTCACCGCGACCACGAAGGTGATCATTGACCGGGTCCTGTACCTCCCGGCGGACTGGGCCGCGGACGAGGAACGCCGCGAGGCCGCCGGGGTGCCGGAGCGGATCGCCTTCGCGACGAAGCCTCAGCAGGCGCTGGCCATGGTCGCCGACGCGCTCGCCACGGGGATCGCAGTCCGCTGGTTCGCGGGCGACGAGGTGTACTGCGTCCGTGAACTGCGCCGGGGCATACGCTCGCTAGGTCTCGGCTACGCGGTCGGCATCCCGGCTTCATACCAGGTCACCGGCGGAGCCGGCCGCCGGTGGGAGGCCCGCAAGCTGATCAACAGGGTGCGGCTCGGGCAGTGGATGCGCCGACAGACCGGACACGGCACCAAGGGCATCCGCGAGTACGGCTGGGCCTGGCTCGACGTCCGCCCCGACGACACTGCCGACAAGAACGAGAACGCGGCCGGGACCGGGGCCGGGACGAGTGTGCTGGTCGCGCGGCGGCATCGCTACACCGGTGAGGTGTCCTGTTTCCGCTGCTGGGCGCCCGGCGACGTCTCGCTGGCCACTCTGGTGGAAGCGATCTGCCGCAGGTGGCAGATCGAGGAAGCCCAGGCGTTTGGGGGCGCGGTGGAGCCTGTGGGACCGCCCCGGCACGTGGATCACGTTGGTGTGTGCGGGGCGGGCAGCGAGCGGGCGCTGGCCCGGCTGCCGCAGTTGGCATCGCGCATCGGCGCGTGGCAGGAGGTTCCCCGCCTGGCCGCAGCGGAGGTGGCGACCGTGGTGACTGGCTTCCATCCGCTGTGGCGTACCGTCCCGGCCGCGGATCTGACGTGGATCGACCAGTCGTGCGCGCACGGCACGTTCCGCACGTGGGCCGCTTTGACTGCGCACCTGCAGAACGTGCTGCTCGCACCGGGCCTTCACCGGTCGATCGCGCCCGTCCGGGCAGCAAGCACCACCTGATCACCGACCGCCACGGAACACCCCTCGCCGTATCGCTGACCAGCGGAAATCGGCACGACGTGACGCAGTTGATGCCGCTGCTGGACGCGAGCCCCCGCATCCGCGGCCGACGCGGCCGCCCCCGTCATCGTCCGCGCCGGCTGTTTGCCGACCGCGGCTACGACTACGACAAGTACCGACGCCTACTCCGCGCCCGCCGGGTCACCCCTGGCTTTCGGGTTCGTACCCCGGAAGCGGGAGCCCGGCATCGTCATGTCAGGGCCCCAAGGCACCGGATACGTGGCTTTGGCGTCCGGGGCGGGTGTCGGACGGGCACGGGCACAGCATCAGCTGTTCCCGGGCCCCGGTGTTCAACGCCCGCCCCTGGAACGCAAAATGGGATTTAAAGCCAAAGTTTTATTAATTCGGCCATTTAAGGCTTTTGATCATTCTGCATGATGAATCGGGCACTTCTCCCGCTAGGCTACGAGTTGTCAGCCGGAGAATTTCTCTGACTGGGCGAAAGGGAAGGCGTACCTCATGCGCTCCACGCGCACCACCCTCGTTCCCCGTACGGTCTTGATCGCCGCGATCGCTGTGGCCGGCCTGGCCGTCACTCCCGCCCTGGCCTCTGCGACGGGCCGGGCCGAGACGAGCAACGCCCGCGCAGCCACCGGTCTCGGCATCCTGGGGCTGCCCGGCGCCAACGGCGCCAACGGCGTGGGCAGCAACGGCGGTGTCGGCGGCCTGGGCGGTACCGGGGGCGCGGCCGGCGCCAACGGCAACGGCGGCAACGGAGGCGCCGGCGGCAACGGTGACGGCAGCGCGAGCACCGGAGGCGCAGGCGGTACGGGCGGCGCCGGCGGCGCCAACGGCAATGGCGGCAACGGCGGCTTCGGCGGCGCGGCCAAGCTCGGTGGTACCGGCGGCAAGGGCGGCGTAGGCGGCGTAGGCGACGCCGGTGCCGGTATCGCCGGCGGTAAGGGCGGCAACGGCGGCGCGTCCATCGTCGGCGGCGGACACACAGGCGGCAAGGGCGGCGCCGGCGGCGCCGCCAGCCCGGTGTGCCCCGGCCAGGCCGGCGGTAACGGCACCGCGGCCACCCTCACGGCCGATGGCACCACCGGCGCCACCGGTGCGGCCGGCAAGACCACCCTCCCCTGCTGAACGAACCGCCGGGCAGACGACAAGCCTGCGCCCCGGCCCCTTCCGGGCCCGGCGCACGGCCCCGGCCGCACTACGGGATCCAGGACACACTCAAGGGCCAGATGCGGAGCACCGGTCACTGAGATGTGGTGAACGGTTCAGGAAAGCGCCCGGCCGGGACACCCCAGCCGGGCGCTCTCACATCCCCGATCCGCAACGCCCAGGGCGCACGGGTCAGCGACCCGCCTCCGGCCGAGGCCGAGACGCACCTGGCCCGAGCGAGGGTGCCAGGCGGGAACTCTTCCCGATTCCCGCCCCTCCTTCAGGGGTCAGCCCCTGACCCCCGCCCACCGAAGGCACCTCCGGCCCGGCCGGCAGACCACCATGCACGAGGACCGGACCGTGGCCGGGACCGCGGTCATCCTGGAGGCATCCCCCTGCCGCCACGCCCGTTCGCCGAATCATCCCCCAGGAGCCCGCCAGACCTGCCCGACCCGCCCCCGCCCGGAAACGAAACCGGAAGCCGACCGCTGTGGCACACCGCGGCCGACGAGGATCTGCTCCATGGGGACAAGACGTGCGCGTGGGGGAACTTCCGCACCTGGGCGGAGATCACCTCCCACGTGTACGCGGCGCTGGACCGCGGCTCCGGTACCGCGGTGGACCGTGCGTTGCTGAGCGGGCCTGCTCCCGCCTCGGCCCCAACCTCTGATGCAGCCGTTTCCTCAGAGGCACGGAGGATCCCCATGAGCGCGACCACCCCCGACGACGCTGGACGGGAGCCCTCACCGCACCTGGCCGGTCCCGCCCTCGACGCCGTGTCGCTGACTGCCCTGCGCGGCCCTGCGGTGCGGCGTCTGCTCGTTCTGCGTGCGGAGGGCCGGCTTACCCGCGGCCACGTCCACACCACGTCGCAGTGCCTGAACGTCTCCGACCGTACGGTGTGGCGGTGGCTGGCTGGCTCTGTTCACGTCGTAGAGCAGCGTTCCAACGCGCCCCGCCCCTCATCGACGGCTGCCTGGCAAGCACCGGCCTCGCACCCCCGGCCACATGACACGAGCCGACAACCCAACGGAAAGGTCAGTAGGCACCAGGTCCTGGACCCGGTCAACCCGAGGGGCGTCATCACTCCATCGGGCTGTCGCTGAAGAAGCTCAGTGTCTTCTCATGATCCGATGGGAATCCGGAGGGCCTGTCCCGGGAAGATCCGGTCGGGGTCGCTGATCTGGGCTGGATTGGCTCGCATGATACGCCGGTAGAGTGACGCGTCGCCGTAGTGCGCCTCGGCGATGGCCGATAAAGTCTCTCCCCGCGCTACCACGTGCTGGCGGTAGCCGATGTAGCCCGGGACGATTCGCGGCCCGTAGATGACGGGAACGGTCACGACGTTGACCTCCCTGCCGTCTTGCGGGCTGATCTCAAAAACCTGGACGAAAAGCCGGTCGAGCTGGAACGCTGCGCCACTCACGTTCACCTTGAGCTGGAACTGGCCGTGTTCGCCACTTCCGCCTCCGGCCATGAAGTGCCCGCTCACTTCGTCGTGGCCTTCCTCGATCCGGTAATGCAGGGTGGCCTCGAATCCGTTTCCGACACCGGCGACGAGGATGGGATTGCCGACCAGGTCAAGCTGTCGCGGCTGGTCGATCCGGTTCGTCATGGAGCCTCCCAAACAGCCAGCTTGCCTGACGTACCCTCAGTTTCAGTGGGCT
This sequence comes from Streptomyces sp. NPDC033229, assembly GCF_055576875.1. Taxonomy (NCBI): domain Bacteria; kingdom Bacillati; phylum Actinomycetota; class Actinomycetes; order Kitasatosporales; family Streptomycetaceae; genus Streptomyces; species Streptomyces sp. NPDC033229. The sequence continues at coordinate 10,787 of NZ_JBVIQR010000091.1, forward strand.
CTCTGCTGCGGTCAAGCGCTGCCGTGCCGATGAGGAAGGTGCATGGGGCTTGGGTGCCCGCACGGCTGGCCCGGTGCGCTTCATGCCGCCCGTGCGGCCGGGTCCCGAACAGCTGTCGGCCGACGCGTTTTTCAGACGACGCGTGTGCCACGAATGCGAAAGGAACCGTATATAGCTTGTTCCTTATGGTCGGCTGTCACGCAGAGCGATGAGTGTCTCGGGGCGTTTGACGGTCTTGCCTACGTCGTAGTGGGTGGCGGGGTGGCGGTT
>NZ_JBVIQR010000092.1:0-10931 GCF_055576875.1 Streptomyces sp. NPDC033229
AGCCGGTGCCTGTGCTGACGCCGTCGGGGAAGATGCAGGCCCGCCGCGAAGTGCGTGAGCATCGCGTCGGCCGGGTTTCGACTCCGAGGATCTAAGCGGTCTCGCAGAGAAGCCAGCCCTTGCGGGTGTAGCGGTGGGCGTTGAACGCTGTGGGCGGCGTCTGAAAAATGTTTCAGACGCCGCCCACAGCCTGCCCGCGATGGTGAGCAGCAGGAGTCGCCGTAGGCTCCGTGCGGCGCTGCGGCCGCGAACGCCGAAGCCCGGCGGACGGGTGTCTCGCCGGACCCTTCGGATCGGGTCAGTAGAGCTGGATGCGGGTGAGGACGATGTGCGGCGGGTCGGCGTCGGCGGCGATGACGTACTCGGCGATGCCGAGTGAGCCGTCGGCGCCGAGCGGTATGCGCCGCTGCTGCGGCCACCGGGCTGATGCGGTGCTGCCCGGTACCTGGCCGGAGGTCTCGTTGATCACGACGGTGGCGGCCACGATCGCGCTGAACACCGGGCCGGGCAGGCCGGGGTCCATGAGGAGTTCGGTGACTTCCTCCGACAGCACGCAGGGCAGGCCCTCGGGCTCCTGGTCGTACGGCTCACTCAACGGGCAGGCCCGCCGCGCGGCGGCGCTCGATCAGGTCGGCGACTGTGGTCGTGGGCAGTGTTCCGTCCAGCGCGGCCGCGGTGATCCGGTCGCCTGCCGGGTCGGTGTCGAGCATCGCTTCGCACCACCAGTGGCGCAGGACGCCTTCGGCCTCCTCGGGGGCGGCCTCCAGGAACTGGCGGTAGAACTCGACCCGGTGCGGGCCTTCAAGCGCGCTGGCGATCCCGTTCGCGTTGCGGGGCACCCGCTCCGGCTCGTGCGGGTGGATCGGCTGTGCGGTCATCGCGGGCCCCTTTCTGTCTGCTCCGAGTGTGCCCGCTCGCGGCGGCCGCCGTCGACCGGCTGCACGGGAAGCCCCCCGATCCAGCGCGCTCGGGCCGCCGGGTGCCCCCGGCGGTCATGAGACGGCGGCCGCCCCAGGTTTGGTCAGGGAGTGGATCTGCCGGGCCAGGCGCGGGGCGGGGACGCACAGGGGCGGGTCTTCGCGCGGAGGGCTGAGCCAGTCGGCCGCAGGGGAGCCGTACTCGGTGCGCGGCAGGATCAGGTGGTGGCCGCGGGTGAGGACGCGGACGCCGGGCAGGCCGGCGCATGCGTCGCCGGTGCCGGGCGCCACCATCACGTACAGCTCGTCGCGGAGGTAGTCGGCGAGGACCGGGTAGCCGCGCTGGCGGGGCAGGCGCATCCGGCTGAGTGCCGTCAGTCCCAGGATCATCGGCCGGATGGCCACCGCGTCCCAGTGCACGCCGCATGCTGTCCACCGGGTGTGGTCCCGTGCGGTGATCCACCGCCGGCGCCTGGACGCATCCGGCTCCGCCAGCGAGACCCAGCCCCGGCTCGGGGAAGGACTTTTCGGCACGGTCCGGGGCCTATTCGTCGAGACAGTCGGCGAGGAACCGGGCCTCGCGCGCGAGCGCGGCCATGTGCACGGTGGCCGCCGCCCGTCCCTGCCGGTCGGGCAGGGCGGTGGCAGCGGCGCGGCCCCGGCTGATCAGGGCCTGCCACTGTTCCCGGGCCGCTGTTGCGGGGGCGATCTGGTCGGCGTGGGCCTGGGCGTGCGGGAGCATCTGCTCCAGGTGCTCCCGCAGCGCCGCAGTCAGCTCGGTGACCTCTTGGGGCCCGGGTACGGACCGGCGGCCCCCGACGGCGCGGCAGGCCGTTGCGCGGATGGTCACCAGATCGAGGGGAGGCAGCTCACCCACCATCATCGGCGTGAGCTGCAACGGCGGTTGTGAGGTTCGGGGGGAAGGGGTCATGCCGGGACCGTATGGGCGGTATACCGGAAGGCAGGCACCCAAAGTGGGTGCATCGTGCCTCTTGGAGCACCTCCATGGACAGTCGGGACATCGGCCGCCGCATCGCCTACTGGCGCACCGTCCGCCGCATGACGCAGGCGGACTTCGGGGCCCTGATGGGCCAGTCCCGCCGCTGGGTGCAAAACCTCGAAGGCGGCCTTCGACAGCGCGACCCCCGCTTGTCCGTCCTGGAGGACGCCGCCCGAGTCCTGCGGATCCCGCTGGAGCGCCTGCTGTCGGACGCCCCGCCGGGGACGGCCGCCGACTGCACGGACGCCGCCGAGCTCGCCGCGATCCGCGCAGCCCTCCACCGCCATGACGTCATCACCGGCACCTGCGACGCCGACTGCACCGGCGCGCCCCCGCTGCCCGCGCTGCGCCGCAGTGTCGTGCACGCCAGGACCGCGTTCCAGGCCGGGGCGTTCGCGAGCCTGGGGCGCCTGGTGCCCACCTTGCTGGTCACCGCCACGCGCGCGGCCGCGCACCACGAGGGCGAGCAGCGACGGGAGGCATGGCGGCTGCTGTGCTGGGTGCTGGAGGTCACCGAGGCCGCCGCGATCAAGGCAGGTGACACGGACCTGGCCATCACTTCTGCCCACCGGGCGGTGGCCGCCGCCGAGCGCAGCGAGGACCCGGTCACGATGGCGTCAGCCGCGCGCCACCTGACCGACGCGATGACCCACCACGGCCAGGCGCGCGCCGGCGCCGACTTCGCCATTGCGGCCGCGGACCGCCTGTCCGCCGATCTCCAGCAGCGGGGCGCGGACGGACTGAGCGTCCTGGGCATGCTCTACCTCAAAGCCGCCATGGCCACCGCCGCCGTCGCCGAGCAGGAAGAAGCCCGCGCCGCCGCCGCGGCCGCGGCCGTCCCCCCGCTCCTGGACGAGGCCGACGAGCACGCCACCCGGCTCGGCGTCGACGACGCCAACGCGTTGTGGACGGCGTTCGGGACGACGAACGTCAACCTCTACCGCGTTGCCGCCCACGTCCAGCTCTCCCAGGGGAGCGACGCCATCACCGCCGCCCGCGAGATCTCCCACCCCGCCCGCCAGGGCCTGCCGCGCGAGCGACGCGCCCACCACTTCACCGACCTCGCCCACGCCTACACCCAGGCCGGCCAGCGCCAGGACGCCGTCACCGCACTCCTGGACGCCGAGGAGGAAGCCCCCGAAGAGGTCCGCTGCCGCCCGCGCACACACCGCCTCGTCGAAGATCTGCGCCTTCTCGGCGCAGGGTCCTCCGAGGGGCTCTTGCAGGCGCTCGCGGGACGATGTGGACTGCCCCGATGACCACCACCCGCACGCTGTACCTGATCGCCTGCGCCGCGCCGCCCGCCCGCCGTCTGCCGACCCCGATCCGAGCCGCCCAGGCCGCCGGCTGGGACGTCTGCCTGATCCTCACGCCCTCCGCCTACCGGTGGGCCAGCGAGGACGCCACCGGCGAGATAGCCGCCCTGGAGCAGCTCACCGGTCACCCGGTCCGCTGGCAGTACAAACTCCCCTCACAGCCGGATGTACTGCCCTCACCGGACGCCATCCTCGTGGCCCCACTGACCGCGAACACGCTCAACAAATGGGCCGCTGGCATCAGCGACACCCTGGCCCTCGGACTCATCACCGAAGGCATCGGGCTCGGCCTGCCGATCGTCGCCCTGCCCCACTGGAACGACGCCCAAGGCCGACACCCGGCAGTGCCGCGCAACGTGGAGACCCTGCGCGACGCGGGTGTCACCCTGCTGCTCGGCGACGGCGGCTTCGTCCCCCACCAGCCCCGGCAAGGTGACCTCGACGCGTACCCGTGGCAGGCCGCCATCGACGCACTACCCGCCTAGGTGCCTGTTTGTGATTTCGACGGCTGGGATGAGCGTCGTACGCCGACAGCGAGGAAGAGATGAGTCCGAGCTGTGTGACCTCTGCGGAGCGATGGGTTTGGGCGGGAGCGACGGATTGCGAACTCGCTCAGCTCGATGGGTTGGGCCGCCGTCCTCTGGAGAGAGTTGCTGCGGGGAGCCAGGCGGCTGACGTCCGCGAGCGGGTGGCCGCGAAAGCCACCCATCACACCCTTTCGGGTGAATTTTGCAGATAGCGGCAACTGATGTTGACGGTGACTGCTGTCCTGATTGCACGCCGCATCCTTTGAGAACGGCGATGTCCGACAAGGAGGCATCTCATGCCACTTACGCAACGCTCGGCCCCCCTCGTGACGGTGCAAGCGCCCGCCCGCCGAGGAGGCAGGCCCGTCCGTGCGCGCTTCGCGCACCGGGTGGCCGCCATGGTGGCCACCGCCGGGCTCGGGCTGGCCGGCCTGGTGGTCACCGCCGCACCAGCCCACGCCGACAGCAGCTACACATGCGACCACGCCGTTGCAGCGGAGTCGGGTCCGGTCCACCCCTACGTCCACGCCTCTGGAAACTGCACCGGTAACGGGGAAACCGGCGGTGGTGGTCTCCATATCCGGACAGATGGACGATGGTACGAGTGCTCCCGCTTCGAACCGTCCCTCCCCGACCGGGTGGATGGGTACGACTGTGCTGTCTTCCTTCGCTAGCGGAAGCCGGGGCGCGGGCGGCCCGCCCATCAGCCGCCCGGTGGTCTTGCTCAGGAATCGCCGCCGGTTCCTGAGCAAGGCCTGGAGGTCTCGCGCTGACGTCAGCGGTTCGGCCAGGGTGAGAGCCACGGTTCTGCGGAGGAGCAGGGGGACCGTCGGCGTGACGACGACGAGATGGATGTTGGTCAGGCCGCAGTAGGCAGGACGACCGGGACGGCAAGCAGCGCCGTCTTCCTGGCCGGTTTGCGGGTGAGGCGGCGGGTCATCAGCGTGATGGACGCCCAGGTGATAAGCGACTCGCTGACCTGCGGCAGCCTCTCGTGGTCCCGGCAGTGCCGGCGGGCCCGCATGATCCAGGACAAGGAGCGTTCGACCACCCACCGGCGGGGCAGCACTACGAATCCCTTGGTGTTCGGCGGCCTGCGGACGGTCTTCAACGTGATGTCGCACCGGTCCTTCGCCCAGGCCACGAGCTTGCCGGCATAGTTCGAGTCGGCCCAGACGGTCGCGATTTCCGGGTGCATGACGTTGAGCCGGAACAAAAGTTCCTTGGCCGCCTCGCGGTCGGTGACGTCGGCCGGGGTGACCATGATGAGCAGGACCAGGCCGCGGGTGTCGACTGCGAGGTGGCGCTTGCGGCCGTTGATCAGCTTGGCCCCGTCGAAGCCGCGGCTGTCCCTGCCGACCGTCTCGGACGCCTTCACGCTCTGGGAGTCCACGATCACCGCCGTGGCCTGCGGCGTCTTGCCACTACTGACCCGCACCGCCCGCCGCAGCTGGTCACGGATCACGCTGATGGCGCCGGAGGCCGCCCAGCGCCGGGCGAACCCATAAATCGTCCGCCAAGGGGGAAAATCGGACGGCATCGCGCGCCACTTGATGCCGTTGTCGACCAGGTAGCGGATGCCGTCGACGATCTCGCGGCGGGGGTGCTTCTCCGGCCGGCCCCGGCCGATCTCGCAGGCGGGCGGAAGCAGGGCCTCGATCAAGGCCCACTCAGCATCGGTAGTGTCGGAAGGGTAGCGGCGTCGGCGCATCACGAAGGTCGGGGTCCTGGCCGCAGCGAAGTGCCGGGGAGAGTCGGCCAGGACCCCTGGTCCCTTCCGTGTGAAGCGTGCCGGCGGCTCCGGTGTCATTGGCTCTGCGAGGTTGCCATGGCTAGGCTGGCCTCGACCGCTTTGATCTGCGTGTTCAGGTAGTTCGCCCACCGGCTGTTGGGGAAGAGCGCCAGGTGGGGAGCCAGCGTGCCGGTGATCATCCGACGGAACTGGGTGAGCCGCTCGCTGATCCAGGCGCGCTCCCACGCCTCCAGCTCGGCCTCGCTCGCAGAAGTGGTACCCGTCCTCGCGCGTCCAGATCAGCGGGGGCCAGCCCCGCTCGCCGGACAGGTCCCGCAAGGCCCGCAGGCCGCTGCGGGTCTGGTAGAGACTCAGCTCGCAGGCGCCCATCAGGCGTTTGATCACCAGCCCCGACGGGGCGGCCTCCATCAGCGCGATCTGGATGAGCTCGGCATGACGCTCCGCGGCCGGGGAGCGTTTGCGCACCGCTATTCACCCCGCAGGATGCGGGCGAGTTCCTCGTCCATGTCGACCTGACCGGTTGCCACCGCGGTCTCCATCCAGTCCAGCGCCGCGCGGGCCCGTGCGATGTTCGACAGCAGCACCTCGCGCTCATCCCCCGACCACTGGCGGTCGCGCATCTTCGGCACCGCTTTGGACGTCTCGCGCACGAACCGGTGGAAAGCGCCGAGCAGGTCGACGAACTCCTCGGTCCGCTCGATCCGCCTCACCGCCGGCGCGGCCGGCGAGGTCTCGCGGAAGGCCGTGGCCTGCTGTCGGGAGCGGTCGGCCTGAGCCGGTTGACCATGCGACGAGCGGTGTCGTCGGCCGCGATCCGCGCGGCGACCTCCGGCCGCCGCAGCACGTCGCTCGCCACCTTCGCGGCGGCGGCATCGTCCCTCACCAGGCTCCGCACCGCTTCCGCGCGGTGTTCGGGTTTCTGGGCCTCGGCGACGGCCTGGCGGACCGCGGCGTCGTCCATCAGGCGGGCTGCGATCGCCGGGCGCCGCAGCACGTCAGCCGCCACCTGGACGGCCACGTCCTCGTCCACGGCCAGGTCGTGGACGCGGTCCACCTTCTCCTGGACGGTCCCGGGCCGGTCCGGCCGGCGCCCTACGTGCTTCTGGGCCAGATTCGTCGTCCACCGCCGCGTGCCGGTCACGTCGTCGACGGGCGGGTTCCCGATCGCCTCGCACCGCTCGTTCTCGTCCTGGATCGACGCCAGGATCGTGTGGACTTTGTGGGAGACGCCTTCCCGGCGCCGGCCGACGGGCCAGCGGTGGGAGGTGAACCGGTAGTTCAGCACCGTGCTCAGTGATAACCCGACGTCGTCCGCATATATCTGGAGTGATGCGCGGACGCCGAACAGCTCGTCCTCGTGCATCACCGAACCGCCGTGCGGGCGCATCGGCTCGATCTCCAGCGCGTGGTCGCCGATCGTGAACATCGCCCGCCCGATCTGGGCGACGAGCCGGCGGTCAGCGGCGACGATCTCTTCGTAACGCTTCCGGGTGACCTGACCGATGTTCTCGGACAAGGCGATCACCACTCCTCACGGGGCCGGGTGCGGCACCAAGGGCCGCAAGGGAACCCACGGCCCCTTGCTCCTTTTCGGAGCGTCCACCTCCGCGAGATCGTCAACAACCCTCGGTGTCAACTCGGCCAGAACCGGCGGAAATTCACCAAAAGGAGCGTTCGGATCGGCGTCACTGTGACGCTGTTCCGAACCCTTCCTGCCGCCGTCGCCAAGCCCTTGTGCGGCACCTCGGCGAGCAGAACACCGTCCCGGCCGGATGCTCCACCCCCGGCGTCCACCGCGTCCCGCACGACAGACACTCAGCCGCGTCCCGCACATCCCGCAACGCGACCACCCTCGCCCGCACCCTCCGGGCCTGATGCCACTGCCTGGAACGACACACCGCCGAACAGAACCGGGCCCGCGGGCCCGCATCCGGCCGAAGCCGTTCACCACAAGCCCGGCAGTACCGGGCAGGCACCCGCCCGTCACCATCGGCCACCCCACCAGGCTAGGCCCGCCAGAAGATCACTTCAGCGACTTGAGAAACGGGCACTCACGCCCCGCCACCAACGCGGCTACCGCCCGCAACCGCAGAACCTCCTGCGCTGCCGGTCGCAGATTCCGGGCGTCCCCCCACCAGATCACTCACGCCCAGCTCAACGACCAAGAATCACAAGCGTTTCTGATCAATAGCGGACATCTCCACACTACGAGGGGAGGCACAAGTGGGGTCAGGGTTGACGCGGTGCCGACCTCGATCTTTGAGGCCTCGACCAGACGACTTCGCCCATGGACTTCACCTGATCGGTGGCCGAGTTGACGAAGCTCACCGGACTAAACTTGGCTATCCTGTCAGTATGAGAATTTTTACTGTTGCTGCGCTCACATGTCTGCTACTGATCCCGGCCGCAGGTGCGTCGGCGGAGGTTAGCGACGCCTTCCCGGAATGCCCAAGCGGTTCCGTCTGTTTCTGGGATCAGGAGAGTTTCCAGGGGAATAGGAAAGATTACAGTCCGGGGAGCTGGCCTTCTTGCGGCGCAACGCCACTTCCAGCGCGTTCGATTATTAACGAAACTGACAAAGAATGGACTTTTTATGAAGATTCCCACTGCAACTACAGCCATCAAGGCCTGGCCGGGACTCTACGTGCGCATGCTTCAGCTAGCAGTCTAGGGTTCGTCGCCAATTCGTGGTTCTAAATGATGTCCCGTAAGGCCTGGAAGGTTATTCAGAAGTCGGTGGGTCTTGCTGGTTGATTGCTGGGCGTAGGATCGGTCCGCTCGGCGTACCGTACGGGGTGTCGATTCCTGTGCGGACGCTCGGGGGGACCGATGCGTTTCCACCGTACTACCGGTTTGAGCCTGTATCAGCTGTCCCTGCTCATGGGGAGGGTGGAGCGGTGTTTGCCGGGCTGGGGCGCGCCGGCGGGGCGGCCGCGTGTTCTGCCGTTGTGGGGGGCGGTGGTCGTGCTGTGTTTCCTGCTGCGTCACAACGCGGTTCAGGAGATGGTCGGTGAGCTGTTCGGTGTCTCGTAGCCCATGGTCTGCCGTTATGCGGCCGTGCTGCGGCCTGTGATGAGGGGCAGCCTGAAGCAGCTGGGGTTCGGCGTCGCCCGGCGGCCGCGGGGCGAGCCGGTCCTTGTTGACGGTTTTCTTGCCCCGTGCTGGGACTGGAAGGCCGCTGAGCAGCTGTTTTTCGCGAAGCACCGCCGCACCGGTCACAACGTCCAGGTGATGTCCGACCTCCGGGGCCGCCTCAGGGCCGTTGGCCGGCCCCTGCCCGGAGCCCGCCACGACTCCCACGCCCGCACCGCCTCGGGCATGGAGACCACCGTCGGCAGACATCCCGGGCTCGGCGACAAGGGCTGCCAGGGCTGCGGACTGCTGACCCTGCACAAGAAACCCTTGCATCGCCCGCTCACCCTCCGCCCGCTCCTGGCCGCCTTCACCGCCCTCCTCCTCCGGCGCGTAGCTCCCGCTGCGTACGCGGGGGTCGGCGAGGGCTTCGATGGTGTCGGTGTCGTGTGCGCGGAGCGCTCCGAGGACCTTTGCCAGGGTTTCGTAGGCCGGTGAGGTCAGTATTTCGTCCGGGCTTTCACCCGGCGCGAGGAATACCGGGACGATCAGCGAAGCGATTTTCCCCTCGCCGGGCTTCATGCGGAGCGCGCGGCCGACCATCTGCACGATGTCGACCATCGACCCCCGCGCATCACAAAAGGCGACGGAATCGCAATTCGCGGTATCGACCCCTTCACCCAGTACCCTCACGGAGCTCAGCACGCGCAGAGCAGCCGGCCGCAACCCGTCCTCGTCCTCAATGACATCGGACGCGAACCCCTCCAGCACGGCGCGCCGGTGGCCGGGGGAGTGCTCACCATAGAGCCAGCCGGCCCACACCCGTTCCGGCGCCGGGAAGCGGCGCGGGTCGTCCTGCCAGAGCCGCTGCGCGACGTCGGCTACGCCCTTGGCCATGGCCTCGGCCTCGGTGATCTTGCTGTGGAACGTCAGGACCTTCCGCAGCCGCTCCTGCGCCGCTGCGGTGAGGACGCCGGCTTGCAGCGCTGCGAGCCTGGCTCCGCGTACCGCGTCCGAGCCGGGTCCGGCCGTTTGCTGTGCCTGGTGGAGTTCGGGGTCGGTGATGTCGACGCACACGACCTGGTAGGGCGCGACCAGTCCGCGGCTGACGGCCTCGGACAGGGTGAGCTTGAACGCCACGGGCCCGAACAGCGGAGAGTCGGGGTCCATGCTTGCGATCGGCCGCGGCGCCTTGTCGCGGCTGCCTTCGGCGGCCTCCCAGATTCGGGCGGTGGCGGTCATGTAGAGCCGGCGGCCCGCCGGGATCTTGCCCTGGTCGTGCACAGCTGCCCAGGGCTTGCCCGCGTCTCCGCTGGTCCGGTGCGCCTCGTCGACGACCATCAGGTCCCACACGCCCAGGCCCTGGGTATGGGCGCGCTGGAGAATGCCGAGGCCCACGGCGGCGTAGGTGGCGAACACCGTCACCCGTTCCAGCCCTTGTGCCCAGGCCACGAGCTCGGCCGGATCCGTTGTACAGGGCATGCCGTCAGCGTCCTCGGCCGTTAGCCGGCAGACTCCGATCATCGCCCCGGTACGGCCGCCCTCCCGCCATGCGGCTGCGGTCTGGGTCAGGAGATCCAGAGTCGGCACGAGGACCAGGACCCGCCGGGCAGCCAGCTTTTGTGCGGCCTCGGTGGCGATCAGTGTCTTGCCCGAGCCGGTCGCGGCGATGACCTGGGTCCGCAGCCCCTCGGTCGGCAGGTGCCCGTCGGCGGGTGTCTGCAGAACACGGAGGATGGCATCGACTGCTTCCACCTGATGCGGAAACAGTTCTTTACCTGGCATGCTATTTCCCTTCGTCGTGTCTGGTGTGTTCTCAGGGCCGCTGTAATCTGGTTGTGCTGGAATTCTTGACACTGGGTAGTGGGTGTTTATCCAGCCTTTTGATGAGCGGTTCCCAGGCGGTTATTTGTGGTCTTTCGGTGGCTCCAGAGGCCGTGGCGGGGGTGGCTTGCCTCTCCATAAGGTATCGGGCACAGCAGGATGACGCATCCCAGTCGTTGGAAGTGTTCCGTTCCGTTCGTTTCTGCTATCCCGGGACCGTTGCGGTGGGCCTGCCCGTTGCCTTCGCCCGCCTCTTACCCAACGGCAGACGGAGACCAGCCCCCTGATCCTCCGTCACCCCGACCCGCAGACTCCCCCTCTTGTCAGCCGCAGGAACACGCCCCGCGTGTTCCGTCAGGCCGGATCGCGGAGCGATCCGAGCCCGAGGCCAACGGAGTTGGCATCCTGGGCCACGGAGTGGCCCGGATGCCCGGGACGAAGTCCCGGATACCGCACGGAGTGCGGTGCCGTCTTTCCGTCGCGTAGCGACGGCGCGTCGTGTCTGCGGAGCAGACCGCGCGC
>NZ_JBVIQR010000093.1:0-10819 GCF_055576875.1 Streptomyces sp. NPDC033229
CCGTCACCAGCCCCGCTCCAGAGGAAGCCACCCCGGACAAGCCCGCCGAACTCGTCCGCGGGCACTGGCAGGCTGAAGCCCCGCACCACGTCAGGGACGTGACACTCACCAAGGACGCTTCCCGCGTCCGCACCCGGCAGCGCGCCACGGGCGACGGCCACCTTCCGCAACCTCGCCATCAGCCTCGCCCGCCGACCGGCCGGACGAACACCGCCGCCGCAACCGACCACTACCGGTCACGACCCGACCACGCACTCCAACTACTCGATCCCGAAACCTGAGAACGCATCAGCCCTGCTGACGGATCCTCCTCTGACCAGCCCTTTCACCTTCCCGGGACAAGATGAAAAAGGTTCAGAGCGGCCGCCCACCAATGCGCTCACAGTAAACACACTGAGATACTTAACAGCTCACAGGGGAACAACACCTTTTGCACTTAGGCCCCATGCGGGAATTTACTTACAGTGGTCCCGTGCCGGACGCGGTGTTCATCAACAGGACTACCTGCGGCCCGTGGCCACTCTGGTGGCGCGTCACGCTGAACTTGACAACTCCTGGAGGGAAAACGTGATGGTAGAAATCATGGCTGCTGATGGCTCGCTGGTGTGGGGCCGGGACACTGTGCAGAGCGACGGCTGGCTGCTCCCGATGCACTGTGTTGCTACGAACTCTGCTATGGCTGCCACGGAACTGACCGCCCGATTGATCCGGTGTCGGCGGACCGGCCCGGGGATCGCAGTCCTGCCCGGGGGCGACCTGGACCGGCGCAGCGACAGGTACTTGCGGGGTTCCGGCTCCGTGTTCGGCTGATGATCCAGACTGGTGGAGTGAGGTTGGCTTAACGGGTGTCGCTGATGGTGAGAGTTTCTGACCTTATAGATGACCACGGGAAGATGCCCTACTGGGCTCGGATTGTCGGGGGGCTCTTCCTGGGCGTGTTATTGGGATGCCTGGCGCGTTCTGCCGGTCTGGAATGGCTGTCAGCCGTTCTGGGGAAGACCGGAGATCTGTTTATCCAGTTACTCAAGCTGGTGGTGCCGCCCTTCGTGTTCTCGGCGATCGTCGCTAGCACGGTGGCGCTGCGGGGGCTGGCTGGTGCAGCCAGGCTGGCTGTCAGTACGCTGTGGTGGTTCTGTGTCACAGCGTTGCTGGCTGCTGGCGTCGGTATCGGGGTGGGGCTGATCGGTGATCCGGGACGGGGGGCTGCAGTCACCGAGGCGGGCGGGGTACCCAGGCAGGGCACATGGATGGACTTTCTGACCGGCATTGTCCCTGTCAACATCGTTGAGTCGTTTGCCCAGGCAAACATTCTTCAGGTCGTGACGCTGGCTGTTGTGGCGGGAGCTGCGGCGCTGGCGGTGGGGGAGGCTGCTGCGCCTTTTCTGGTGTTCAACCATGCGGTCTTCGAGATCGTCCAGAGGGTGCTGTGGTGGCTGATCTGGCTGTCGCCGGTCGGTACGCTCGGGCTGGTCGGCCATGCCGTCGCGACGGTCAGCCCGGACGTAATCAGTTCTCTGGGCCGCTATGCTCTGGCTGTCAACATCGGCTCGGCGATCGTGCTGTTCGTGGTCTACCCCGTGGTGTTCGCTGTCACGACCCGCCTCAGTCCGCTGCGTTTCTTCCACGTTGCCTGGCCCGCTATATGGCAGGCCTTCATCACCCGTTCCTCTGTCGCAGCTTTGCCGGTCACCCAGCGCGCCGTGGAGCGGCTGGGGGTTCCGCGTGATTACGCCGCGTTCGCCGTTCCGCTGGGCGCCACAACCAAGATGGATGGCTGCTCAGCGATATCTCCGGCGGTATCGGCGATATTCATTGCCCAGGTCTCCGGAATACATTTACACCTGGCTGACTACCTGTTGATTGTTTTCATTGCCGTGGTGGGCTCCGTCGCGACTGCGGGCCTCAATGGAGCGGTGGTGCTGCTCACCCTGACCGTGAGCATGCTGGGTTTGCCGTTTGCCGCACTGGGCCTGTTGCTGGCTGTCGACCCCCTTTTGGACATGGTGAGGACCGCCACGAATGTAGCCGGCCAGGCTTTGGTTCCTACAGTGGTCGCCGCGCGCGCTGGCATCCTCGGCGAAGGCGCCTACCAGGCCGCTGCAGCCGATCCCCTCGCGCCAGCCCAACGATAGGGAGAAGCGGTGGAGTCTGACTATCTTCCACCTGCCCAGGCCGTGTCCGTTCTCAATGCCGCCATGATGGGAATCTACGAGCGGGCCAGCGAGCGGTTTCACGAAGTGCTGCTGAACCGGGACCCGGTCATTCTGGCTCTCTTCAGCGGTGAGGGCGGACGCATGCTGTTGTATACACCCGGGCACGGGCCCCGGGAAGCCCCGCGTGTGCCCGCCGCCTACGAGCAGCTCAAGGCGGTCGGGCACAGCCCGGTGGCCGTCTACGAGATCGTGGCCTGGGCTGTGTCCGACAGGAACTACAACTGGCAGGAATCGCTGGCAGCCTACGCGGAAACCTGCCGGACAGCGCTCGACAGCCTGGAACGTCTGCCCCTGGCCCGGGAAGATGCAGCGCTGCTTCAGCACATCTTGGAGCGCAACCTGGTGTTCATGGACGGTTGTCTCGACTCGGACACTGTTGCTGGCGAGGAACTGCAACAGTATGCGCGAGCGGTCGCCCCTTCTCTCGCGCGGGCTGTCGACACGTGCGCCGATATCCAGGTCCGCCACTGGATGGAGGTCCTTGCCGACTGGCGGCGGGAGCTGGGCGCGGCCTGGGCGTCTACTTATGCCGCCAGCAATACGCTCTACGTCACTCGGCGCAACAACATCCTGTTCAGCCTTCTCGCCCAGTTCATGGGCACCGACGCGATAGGCGACAGGCTGCTGCTGTTCGAGACGCCGCAGTTCACCACCTCACCTGAGCTGATGCTGAGCACACTTGCCCGCGTCGTCTCAGACCGTGAACTCGCCAGAACGTTCTTCGGCTGCTACTACCTCAGCGACACTGAAATTCTCGGGGGCGCGGCCAGAGCAGCCATCACACGCGAGGCGAAGCAAAGAGGAATGAGCCCCCTGCTGCCCCCGCTGGCTCCAGTGTGTACACACGAGTGGCCTTGGCAGACTCTGCCCGGTGACGGCACGTGTCCCCGTACTCTGCAAGACCTCCTGCAGGATGGAGAGTGGATGTCATGAACTCGACGGCAGGCCGACACAGCTTCGGCGAGTCCGATGCCGAATTCCTCGTGGTGGACCGCAGTCGCCCGCAGCACCACGTGCGCCAATTTAGGGTAACGGCGCAGTTCACAGGCGGCCTCGAGGACGTCTTCGCCAAAGGCGACAATGCCAAGCTCCTGCCGAGCAGCGCGGTGAGCAACACCATGCTGGCCTTCGCGCAACGCTGCATAGACGCCGAGCCCGAATCCTATGCTGCCGCACTTGCCCAACGATTCCGTACCGCCTGCCCGGCGGCGCACATCGTGACCGTAAGTGTGGAGGTGGCAGACCTGGAAGCCCTCGGCGAGGGACGAGAGCGGACCAGCTTCACGTTCCCGGGGCGGGAGTGGCAGACCGCAGTCGCACAGATCGGCTCGGGAGGATGCCTTTCCGTTTGTGGCGGCGTACGCGATTTGAGCCTGTTCATGACAACTGGTTCGACATTCAAAGACTTCTTGTGCGACGAATACACTACTACCCCGGTCTTCGGCGATCGCGCCCTGGGCATCAGAGCCGACGTGCGATGGTTCACCGAGAGCCCTGACACCGATTTCCGCTCTTGTCGGCGCCGGGCCCGGCAGGCAGCCACTGACGCCTTCGCCGGGCATACCAGCCGTTCCAGCGAACACACCTGCTACGTCATGGGCAACGCGGTGCTGGCAGCCTGCCCGGAGATCTCGCGGGCCGAAGTCGCCGGAGTTCACCAGACCCGCCGCCTCGCCGACATGACGGCCTACGGGTACCGCAACCCCGGTCAGATCTACCTGATCGATGACACCCAAGCCACCACCGTAGCCGTAGAGGTCATCCGCCCCCCGACCCGCCTGAGCGAGTGAACAATGGAGCGCCCTGACACCGATGGCCTCGCTGACGGACTGCGGTCCCTCGCCTGGCCCACCACCCCAGACCCTACGCATACACCAACGCTGAAGGAACGACGATGCGACTTCCGGGTCTGCGAGAGCCTCGTGCTCCCGCTCGTCACTACCCCGGCCGAAGCACGCTGTGCCTATGTCCTGCTCACCAAACAGGGCTTCAGCACCAGGCAGGCCGTCGGCGACCTCGCAAGGTTCTTGGGTGTAGCGCCCACTCGCATCGGACACGCCTGTTCGAAAAACGACGACGGCATCACCCAGCAGCATCTGTCCGTCCCGCTGGAATGCACGCCTCAGACCGTGGCGGCTTTCAACCTCAAGCCCCAATCAGACAGTCGCTGGCTGCACCTGGCCTGGCAGGGCTGGGGTGCGCGTCCACTGGAGACAGGCATGATGCATGGCAATGACTTCCGGGTGAACGTGAGAAACCTGACCGCCCAGGCCGCGCACCACTTGCGGGGCCCCCGCACCATCACGCATTACACGCTCAACTATTTCGACGCCCAGTTCTTCACCGGCACGCCTGCGAGGCTCTCTCCCGCAACGCGCGACGCCTCCCTGTGGAACGAACAGCTCCGAGCCATGGTCAATGACCTGGCCGACGGTGCTGTCGCGCACGCCACCCGAGCTGGCCACCTCTACCTCTTCACGCACAAGACAGCTCCCCTCCTGGAACTGCTCAGACGTGCGCCGCAGGCCCCCTGCCAGACAGGCCAGCGGGCAACCGTGACACAGACCCTCATACGGATCGGGCCACCGGTCGCTGACGGATTACACCCCCAGGCCCTCCAGTGCGAACTGTCCTTCCACCTCCCTGACGGCGTCTACGCCAGCAGTGCCCTGGCTCAGCTCTTGGGCCCGGTCCTCGACTACCGCCACCTCCGCTAACGATCCGCAGCCAGCAGTGCGAGAACAGACGGCAAGCCAACGCAGGCAGCCCGTAGACAGCTTCTCGGCTAATGCACAGCCCAACCTTGGACGCGCGAGCTTGGCTGCCCCTCCTGGGTTCTCCCGCCGAGGCATGTGGTGTACGGCTACTTCCCCCGCTGGCAGGATGACGGCGTTCGAGCAGCTCACGGGCGTGCTGCGCGCCTGGCTCGCGAGCGCGAGGGCACCCCCGAGCACGAATTCCAGTCATGGTCCACCGCTGGGCTTCCCCTACGACTCCTTCACCTCGACTGCCCAGTCCGGCGACCGAGCCCTCGGGATCCGCCAAAGTGACCTAGCGCACACTTGATGCGCAGGTCAGCCCTCACCGCCGAGGTCGGCCGCGCCTGAGGCCCCTCCGGGAACCAAGCCCCAGAAGGGAGGCGCCACGTGTGCGAGGTGGTGACAGTGAAGCCCATTGTCGGTGTCCTCTGCGATCACTTAGGGGCGGAAAGTGGCAAGTATATACAAGTTGCTGAGAAGGTCGGAGACGTCCTGGGCGCTTCGGGTTACGGAATCGCCTACAGCGCCAGCTGCGGCCCGCTGGGAAACGCTGTGGCGAAATCTGCGATAAAGGCAGGGTCTCCCGTCATAGGAGTTATCCCACGGCGCATCATTGACGATGGCCTTCTGGGAGCCGCACCCGAAAGAATTCCAGCAGGTACTCTTCATATAGTTGACACATCCCCCGGCAGGAGAAAGGTGATAGAGAGTTTGGCGGCCACATACGTCGCCCTGCCTGGTGGTATCGAGACCCTTGAAAGCATTATTGAAGCAATGAGAAGCGAGGGGTGCGACCGCAGAAGCATCATACTGGTGAATGTTGAAAGTTTTTTTGCGGGATTCACTAGCCAACTCGAGCGATGCGTTTATTCGGGATTCCTGACCAGGTCGGCCCTCGACCTGCTACACGTAGTCGAGAAGGCCGAAGATATTCCGAGAGTGCTCAATGAAATTGCATGCCCCCGCAGGCCAATGCCGCGTAGTTGAGAAACGGCGAGGATTTTGAAGTCGGGTGGGTCGGGGTGGTGGATGGTGGTTTCGGTGCGAAGTTTCTTTCTGTAGGCGTTCGTGTGGACGCGTTTGACGGCTCGTGGGCTGGTGCGGTGCCGCCGTCGCGGGTTGGGTCTCCCGAGGATTTCTGCGCGGGCTGCTTCAAGGGCTTTCGTGAGACGATGAGGGGGAAAAGATCGCCTGGCCGGCGACCTGGTGGCGGATGACGCGCAGTGATCTAGCGAAGAACAGTCTGTCGGGGTCGATGTCGGCTTGATCGGCTGCCTCGCATATCAGGTGCCGGACTGCGTCATGGGTCAGCAAGAGTGCCCAGATCTCCTGCTCGATCATGTCCGGTGTTTTCGAGCGCAGGGCGCCGCCGCGGCCACGCTGATGAGTCTTGATCTCGTCGAGACTGGATTCGAATTACCAACGGCCTGCGTAGGTGGCTGCAAGTTCAGTGGCGCTGGCCTCGTGGGGATCCATGATGGTGGTGATCAGGCAGAAGATCTCTCCTTTGCCTTCGCGGTTGGTCACTTCATACTCGACGACCCGGACCGGGGTCCCGGCCGGCTCCGCGATCCGCGATCCGCGGTGACGCTGGGTCGCGCGCCGGCCCTGAACTTTCGGGTCGAGGAGAAAGGACTCGTACGATCCGTCCTTCAGCGGCCGGACTACCGGCAGGTGTGGTCCGTCGGGCATGCGCCACAGCAGATCCGCTTCCGTTGCGGCAGCCGCCTCCCACAGTCGGTACGCGTAAAACCCCCGGTCAGCGGTGATCAGCATGCCCGGCTCGAAGTCGGCGACGAGTTCTTTAGCGAGGGCGCCCTCGCCCACACGCCAGGGCCCCAGCCGGGCCGCCACCACGGCATGTGTCCCGCATTCGCCCAGTCCCACGATTTTCACCTGCGGGAAAGGCGGTGGTGATCTCAAGGGGTCGCTGCAACGGTTGCTACGAGTTTGTCTATCGGCGTGGTGTATCCGAGGGTCTTGCGTGGTCGGGTGTTGAGGCGGAACGCGACCGTGTCGAGGTCGTCCTGGGTGTACCCGGACAGGTCGGTGCCTTTGGGGAAATACTGCCGGAGAAGGCCGTTGGTGTTTTCGTTCGACCCGCGCTGCCATGGGCTGCGCGGGTCGCAGAAGTAGGCCTTGACGTCGGTGGCGACGGTGAAGCGTCGGTGCTCGGCCAGTTCAGTGCCGCGGTCCCAGGTCAGCGTCTTCATCATCGTATGGTGGAGGGCGCGCACGTGCGTGGCGAGCGCGTTGACCACGCTGATGGTGTCCTGAGACGGCTTGTACGGGCCGGGGCACCGCCACAGTGACAGCCGACAGGGCGGCGGCCAGCGCCGCTAGCAAGGCTGTCCTGGAGGTGCGGATACCGAGGGAGTATCCCAACTCAGCGATTTTCGTGCGGGGTTGATGTGAGGTGTATTCCGGGCCGCGATCGCTGTGGACACGCAGCCGGGCTCCAGCCGTCCCAGCACGGCGGCCATGTCCAGGGCATCGACGACGAGGTCGGCGCGGTGGTGGTCGGCCATCGGGCAGCCGATCACTTCGCGGGTGGCCAGGTCCAGCCATGAGGCGAGGTAGAGCCAGCCTTCGGCGGTGGGGATGTAGGTGATGTCCCCGACAATCTTCGTGCCGGGTCGGGCAGCGGTGAAGTCCCGGCCGGCCAGGTCCGGCGATGGGGCTGCCTTGCTGTCGGCCTTGGTGAGGCTGCGGCGCCCGGTGCGTCGGCTGTTTCCGGCGTTGCCGTGCTCGCGCATGATCCGCGCGACGCGCTTCTGAGGTTTTCGCTTGGGGGTGATGGCTATGGTGGGGTGAGGGTCAGTCCGGTCTCGGCGATGAAGCCGTCGAGGAGGGCAGGGCGGTACTGCATCCGTTTCAGTCGGGTCCGGGTGTGTGCGGCGAGCTGGTCGGTGGTGCCGGCGGCGAGGTGCGGGTGGGGGTGCGGGCCGTCGGCGGCGCGGCTCACGCGACCGCGTCCGCGTATTGCGCTTCCAGGTCGGCACGTCCCTCGGGGTCGTCCTCCTGGTCGTCGACGCCGTCGCCGTCGCCGTGGACGGTGCAGACGATGTCCGGGTCGCTGTCCATGGCACCGGTCAGCGCCTTGTGCAGGTCGGTGACCGAGTAAACCGGCGCCCACGCCTGCCCGGCGCACTCCAGGTCGAAGGGACAGGACAGCGCTACGTCGAAGCCGAAGTCGCCCTCGCCGTCGACGTCGTCGCGGAACGCGAGGGTGAGGGCCTGCTGCCCGAGGCGGATCTCCGCGGGCCTGTCCCGGCCGGTCACCAGGTCCGAGCCCGGTCGCCACCGCCACAGCGGCAGGATCTCCGGACCGAAGAAGCGGCGGACCAGCAGCAGGTCGCCCAGGCCGTCGCTGCCATCGCGCCCAAGGTCGGTTTCTTGGGTCTGCGAGAGCCGCTCCAGGAACGGTTCCAGGCGGTCCAGGGCGTCGGCGAAGACGAGGGTGTTGAACCCTTCGGCGGCCAGCCGGTGGTGCGAGTGGACCATCGCCTGGTGCTGGGAACGGAGGATGTCTTTGGGCACGCGCCGGTTGTCCGGCCGCGGGCCCTGCCGCTCCAGGCAGACGTCCAGCGGCGTGGCGAGGATGACCGCGACGGTCGGCATGCCGTGCCGCTTGGCGGCTATCACCAGCTCCAACCGCACCGGCTGTTCGACGTTGGTGGCGTCGATGACCGTGTTGAGCTTGCGGGCCATCCGGCGCTCCAGAATCAGCTTGAGGACGTCGGCTGCGTCGGCCGTGGCGTCCTGGTTGCCCGGGTCGTCGCTGACCGTGCCGCGCAGGGCGTCGGGGGAGAGGACCTGGGAGGTCGGCCAGGTGCGGGCCAGGATCGACTTGCCTGCTCCGGAGGCGCCGATCAGCACGATCAGCCCGTTCTCCGGCAGGTTCGGGTACAGCACCGAGGTCATTCGGGATCTCCTTGCGGATGAAGGGAGCGGGCGGCCCAGGTCAGGCGCCGCCCGGCGTGGTCGGTGAGCAGGGCGACGGCTTCGCGCAGCGCCGTCAGCGGGCGATCATGTGAGCGGGGTGGCCGTTCTTCATGTGGTCCACGCACTGCGGGCAGTCCTCGCGAGGACCGAGCCCGGCGTGCGCCTCACGGCTGGCGTACGCGTGGAACCAGCACTGCGTGCACTGCCCCCGGGGCGGGTTCATCGCCTTGGTGTTCGCCATCTCAGCTGGCTCCTTGCGGGTGAAGGGTGCGGACGGAGGCGCGGACGCGTTTCAAGCGGGTGCGGGCCGCCGCGGCCGCCGTCACAGCGCGAGGCCGGCGGCGGCCAGCGCGAGCAGGACCAGGGCAGCAAGCGACAGGTCGACCGCGCGCCGCAGGTGGGTGAACTTCCGTACGGCAAGGGCGGACAGGACCCGGATGCGGGCGGCGCGGGTGTCGCCGCCCAGGCAAGCGCAGATCTCGTCTTCGTCCAGGCGTGCCCAGTAAGGGAAGGACGCCCGGTCATCACCGCGCAGCCGGGGCCTGACGACCAGGAGCAACAGCACGGCGGCCGCGCCCAGGCTGAGGACGGCGAGCGTGCCGAAGACCTTCGTCGCGGGTGGCAGTTCCCTGTCGGCGACGGACGCGAGGCCAGCGAGGACGGCGCCGTTGAAGGCGAGCAGTAAGGACGCCTTGCTGTCCGTGCGGGCGATCTCGCTGGTGACCGCGGCGCAGGCGGCGTCCAGGTTCTTGTCGACGGTGGAGGCGGGGACCGTGGCAGTCGTCATGAGCGGGGTTCTCCTTGCGGAACGTGAAGGGGCGGCCCGCGTGTGCGAGCCGCCCGGGACGGCTTGGGTACGCCGGGTGTCAGACATCTCATGTCGCTGAAGGTCAACTTCGACGGTCAGGCCGCGAGTGCGACGTGCAGGGCGAAGGCCCGCTCCGGGTCATAGGCGGTGCGGTTCCGCAGGCAGTGGTAGAGGCAGCCGAGGAGCTTGTTGAACAGGTTCCGCAGGGCTGCGGTGTGCCGTTCACCGCCGCCGCGTCGACGGTCGTAGTGTTCACGGGGCTCGTGTGAGCGCAAGGCTACGAAGGCCCACATGTAGCCCACGGAGGCCAGGCGTTGGTTCTTGACGGTCCTGGCGACCACGACGTGGCTGCGGCCGGAGGCCCGTGTCACGGGTGCCGCGCCGGCGTATGCCTTCAGTGCCCGGGCATCGGCGAACCGTGCCCGGTCGTCGCCGACCTCGGCCAGGACGCGGGCTCCGGACATGACCGACAGGCCGGGAAAGCTGGTGATGATCTCCGCGTCCGGATGGGCGGAGAACGCTTCCTCGGTGGCCGCCGCGAGGTCATCAACGCTGTGGCAGGCCGCGTCGAGCTGTTGGGTGAGGGCCTGGGTCTGTTTGCCCATGGCTTGTTCGACTTGCGGCAGCTGGTGCAGGTACTCCCTGCGGAAGATCTCCCGGAGCCGCTCGGCCTCGGCCTCGATCCCGCGCCGGAGCCGTCCGGCTCGCTTGAGCAGGGCGCGTAGTTGGCTGCGGGTGAGCCGGGCCGCTGTCGCCGGAGTGGGCGCCGCGGCCAGGACTGCGCGGGCGTGTGCCGAGTCGAGGCCCAGGTTGCCGCTCCCGTGGAAGGCGGCGAGGGCGCCAGGGTAGTACTCGCGCAGCTGGGAGCGGAGTCGGTTGACCATCTGGGTCTTGTCCCAAATGGCGTCCTGGTGGGCTCGGGCGAGGACGGCGACGGCCTGGGCAAGTTCGCTGTCGGCGGGTAGCGACCGGTGAGCGGCCATGTCTGTGCGCAGGATATTCGCCAGGACGCGGGCATCGGCGGCGTCTGATTTGGCGCGGGCGACGCTGCTGCGGTCGCGGTAACGTGCAGCGGCCAGCGGGTTGATGGCGTA
>NZ_JBVIQR010000094.1:0-9928 GCF_055576875.1 Streptomyces sp. NPDC033229
TGATCAGACGGAGGCCGCCCTCACGTCAGGCGAACAGCAGATCCCAGGCAAGTTCGACGCGACGTTCGACCTCAGGTGATAAACGCCAAGCTAAGGGATCGCAGAGAATCAACATGCTGGTTTGATCTTCTGCGGTAGGTGGCTGCCGTACCGGCCGAGGTGGGCGGCCACGTCTGTCGGGGTGCGGAATCTGGCAGTTGAGGGCGAGATCGTGTGATCGTGCTCGTCCAGGAGGGGCCGCACTTCCTGGACGGCCCTGGTGAGAGTGCTTCCGGTGACGCCGAAGAGCTGGGCGAGCAGGTCATGGGTGCCGATCTTGCGGAGGCAGAGCACGGTGGCCAGGATCCGGTCTGCATCGGAGAGCTTGTCCTTGGCACCTGCGCCTCGTCTCCGCTGGCGCTCCCCGCCTCGGCGCTCGTGGCGGGTTCGCTCGCGTTGCTGGGCGAGTGCCGGGATCAACGCGCGGACCAGAACGTCCAGTTGTGGAGCGGGCATGCCGGTCAGCTCCGGGTCGCGGAGGGAGCATGCTTCAACACCCTCGATGGGCGCGGCCAGCCGAGCGGAAGCCCCTATGTTTCGTCAAGCCGCAGGAGGGACTTGGTTGGTGGCTCGGGGCTGGATGTGCCGGTAGAGCTCGCGTGCGACGTACCTCTTGAGGCATCGGATGATCTCGCGCTTGGACATGCCCTCGGCGGTGCGTCGCCGCAGGTACTCCTGGGTGCGTTCGTCCCAGCGTATGCGGGTCTGCACGATCCGGTAGAGGGCGGCGTTGGCCTGGCGGTGACCACCGCGGTTGAGGCGCCGCCGTTGTGTCTTGCCGGAGGACTGCTCGACCGGGCTGACACCGCACAACGCCGCGAAGGAGGCTTCGTCGACGAGCCGGTCGGGGTTGTCACCTGCGGCAATGAGGAGGACCGCGGCGCTGTCGGGCCCGACGCCGACGAGGTCCAGCATCTGGGGCCGGCAAGCGCGTACGGCCCTGGTGGTGCGGCGGGTGAGTTCCTTGACCTCGTCGGACAGGTATTGGACACGGCGGGCGAGCAGGCGCATCGTGAAGACGGCCTCGCCCTGGTCATCGGTATCGAGGGCCGCGCAGGTGGCAATCAGGGCCGGGTTGCTCAGGCCGGTGAGGAGTTCGCGCAGATCCGGGTCGATGGACATGAGGACGGCCTTGAGCTGGTTCAGCGCCTGGGTGCGGGCCTTGACCGCCGATTCCTTGGCCAGCCGCAGGACCCGCATGTCCTCTACGGGCCCGTCCGCACTCTTCGGCACGGTGGTGGCCCGTCCGGACAGCACCGCACGAGCGGCCGCGTCCGCGTCGATGGCGTCGGTCTTGCCGCGCTTGCGTCGGGTGGCACGGTCGGGCTGGTTGATCTCGATGACGTCGATGCCCTCCCGACGCAGGACCCGGGTCAGCGCGGCTCCGAAGGAGCCGGTGCACTCGACACCGGCCCGGCGCAGGGCACCGAATGACCGTGCCCAGCTGAGCAGTTGGCGATAGCCGATGGCGGTTGCCGATGGCGGTTGCCGGGAACTCCTGCTGAGCGAGCGAGGCACCCAGGGCCGTGATGACCGCGGCAACATGGACATCCTTATGGGTGTCCACCCCCAGGATCACGTCCTCGGGCTCCTCGGCCGGGGCGGGGACCCGCTGCGCGGGCAGCGTCGGCTGGGGCATGCTGGTGACGGTCACGAGGCTCCTTGGACTGGGTCTGGTGGCTGACACCGGTCCGGTGGGCGGTCAGAACTGTGACGGTGCTTTGTGCAGCAAAGCCCCTATCGGGACACGTTCACCGGGCCGGCGGCAGTACGCACCGCAGGAGGCCGGGGCCGACAGTTCCACTCCAAGGCAACTGCGGCCAGTTGTCGCACGGGTCAGGCCCCGGCCCCCTGCGGCACACCATGATCCTCACAGTTATCGCAGGTCAGCGCGATGCCGCCCGATTATGCGTTCGACTGCTTGCGCCAGATTGTTCAGGAGGTGCCAGGCATCGGCTACCTGCCTGGCCTGCGGAGCGCCGGCCTGGGCCCCGTCGCGGTAGGAGCCAGCACGGTCACGGCAGATGATCCGGACCTCAGGATGGTCCCGCAGCCAGGACGCGAAGGTCGCTGCGGCCCGGTCGGCCAGGACGTCGATCGGGCGGTGGGTTGCCATGTCGATGAGGATCGTCGCGTAGGTTCGTCCCCTTTGAACGGCGAACTCGTCGACGCCGAGATGCGGCACCGGTCCCGACGACGGGAGCGGCAGCGTACGGATCAGCCGGAGCAGAGTGTCTTTGCAGGTGTCGATGGTCATGCGCTGGAACAGGCGGGCGCCTGGCCGGCCGCCCAGGAACAGGGCCACGTCGGTGAGCTGGGCGGTGAGAGCGTCCGTGCGGCGTGCGTAGCGACGCGTCAGAGCCGGTATCTGCTCGGCAAATGTCCGACGGGCGCAGTGCTCGTTCCCGCACACGAGCCGACGCGCTCGTAGCCCGATCCGCACACGCCGGCCAGCGACCGGACGATCTGCCGGAGTCCGCTGGTAGTAGCAGTGCACCCTCGAAGATCTCCGCCCGCATCCACAACAGGCGGCCGACACGGCCCCTGACCGCACGGCGACCCGGACCTCGGCATCCGTCAGCACCAGCTGGTCGACCTCCACCGCGATACCCGGCAGCAGAAGATCCGCGATCTGAACCCCACCCATCACATCGGATAGCTGCCCAACTACCCCCAAATTAGCGACAGAGCCACTTTCCGTGCCAGAGCCACAGAAGGTCACCAATTCCGCGATCATGAACGGCTGCGGGTGACGCGCTCCTCCAGGACCTGTGGTTCCGCCAGACCGACGACATCGTGATCGAAAACATCGACACCGACGACGAGTCGGTGGTCATACGAGCCCGCGCTCACGGCCTCCAGACCGCATGCCCGAGTTGCGGTGTGCTCTCAGACCGGGTGCACAGCCGCTATCTCCGGCGGCTGGCGGACAGCCCGGTCGGCGGGCGCCCGGTGGTGATCGCGTTACGGGTGAGACGGTTCCGCTGCGGCGAACGCGCGTGTCCGCGGGCGACGTTCGCCGAACAGATCAGCGGGCTCACCTTCCGCCACGGCCGACGGAGCCTCAATCTGCAACGGGTCCTGCGGACCGTGGGGCTCATGCTGGCCGGCCGAGCCGGTGCCCGGCTCGTGGAGACGCTGGCCTCGGTAGTCAGCCGGTCGACGCTGCTGCGGCTGGTCCGCGCTCTGCCCGACCCGGAGCCGGCCACACCGCGGGTACTCGGAGTGGACGAATTCGCCCTACGCAAGGGCCACGTCTACGGCACCATCCTGGTCGACATCGAGACCCGCCGCCCCGTCGACCTGCTGCCCGGCCGGTCCGTGGCGACAGTGGCCCAGTGGCTCGCCGATCACCCCGGCGTCGAGGTGATCTGCCGCGACCGGTCCGTTGCCTATGCCGAGGCCGGACGGCTCGGGGCACCGGACGCCATCCACGTCGCCGACCGCGGGCACATCTGGAAAAATCTGGCCGAGGCCGTCGAGAAGACGGTCATCCAGCACCGGGCACTGCTGCGCGAACCACAGCAGACAGCCCCGGGCAGCCCGCCTTCAGCCCCCTCGGAACTGGCGCCGCCGCCCGCCGCCGGGCCGCGGCGGACGGGTCGGCTGGCCCGGCGGACCCGGGAACAACACACCGCCGTCCACCGCCTGCTCGCCGAAGGCATGGGCCTGCGCGGCGCCCATGCCGCTGCCGCAGGCTTCGTCGCCTACCTGCACCGGAAGATCAACGAACGGCGGGCCACCCCCCTGATCGCTGGCACGCCCATGGCCCTGGGAACCCCGCTCACCCTGCCGATCGGATCGGCCAACCACGACCCGAGAGTGTTCACCCGGCCCGACCGGCTGGACGTGAACCGTGCACCCAACCCGCACCTGAGCTTCGGAGCCGGCATCCACTACTGCCTCGGCGCGCCCAGGGCGGAGAACGCCTGGCGTCGCAGGGCATCGGCGAGGCAGTTGTTACGGACGAAGCGGGGCCTGGGATGTGTGGCTGTTGCCGGAGGCTCGGCTGATGGGGCTGGTATCGGCGTAGTTCTTGCGAGCCTTCGCGGATGCGTAGCGGGTGGGGTCGTCTCCGGACTCGGCGAGCACCCGGGCGCCGGTGATCGCCCCGATGCCAGGCACCGAGAGGTAGATCTCAGCGTCCGGCTGCGCGAGAAAATACGCCTTCACCTGCGCTTCCAGCTCGGCTATCTGCGTTCAGCGCGATCAGCAGCTTCGTGTGAGCGGTTGCGGTGGCCGTGTAGGCCGCGGTGACCGGTTCGGGCAGACCCAGGTGCTGCTCGCGCAGCGCGGTCTGGATCGTGGCGACCTTTCTTGCCCGCATGCGACCGTCGTACCGTAGCGATCAGGGAACGTCGCTCCCATTGGCTACCACGATTCACATGAAAGTTGCCAAATAGGGTGATAGCATCCCCCACCGTGAACCATGCTGCCGTAAAATACTGCCCCAGCGAACAGCAGGGAAGACCAGCCATGCACTCCCTCCCATGGAAATGGCGACCATCCCAAACAGCACTCCTGGCACTCCTCGTCATCGCCATGCTCGCCACTACCGTAAAAGCTCTCGCCCTATCACAAATCACCCCCGAACCCCCTCCGGATAAGACCGGAACCTCCCTGATCGCCTTCTATGCCTACGACGGCATGGAATTAAAGCTGCATCAAATCAAAGTGCAAACCCACCAGGACTTCCCTCACATCGCCGTCTTTAACGGAAGGGATCCGTATCAGGCTAGACACTTCTTCTGGGGTCAACAGCCACCGGGAGGATGGGATCAATTCCTTAAAGGAAATAGAACGCAAGGGTTCGAGGAAACAGTCTGGGGAAATCTGGAAAAAATCAGAGGCGACAAGGTTGGAAAGAGTCTCCTGAATATTCTAGAAAACACCAAGCCTCTCCCAACCGGGAGGGATGAAGACTACCGAACCGGCCGCCATTTCCTCGATGAGAAGGGCCGCCCATCGGAAATCCTCCACCTGATCGTACGAGGCGAGTCGGAAGAGCACAAGAATCCGGCGAATATCTACAAACTGGGGACTTCCTATAACGCGGACATTTCTTCCGGAAGCGCGTACACAGAAGGGCGGGGCTCGGTTTCGGTGACAACGTTCGGACCAAATAGTATCATTTTCGGTCGATATGGCGCGAAAGTGGCGGCCGACACGCGAGAAAAGGTTCTCGAAGATCCCTCAATTGTTCTTTTTCATGAGCTCACCCACGCAGCCCATAGCCGTACCGGCTTAGGCATTCCGTCTAGTCCGAACATCAAAACCTCGTATGTGACGTGGGATCCAAAAACACGGACGGTGGATACCAAAGTCCGGCTGGAAGACGCCGAGGAAATTTGGACCGTTGGCATGCATCGACAGACGAGAGCGGTGTACGATCAGCAAAAGCCGACCAATTCTCGGTACGAGATGGCGGCCGATGTAAACCACCTGGCAATTAAGGGGGGAATTCCGAAAGTCGGAGTTGGGGAGGGATCGCAAAATGATAGCGACCTGCCGTTTGATGAACTCCTAGAACGGGTTTTCAGTGAGTCGAAAGGGCACGCTCAAACGTTCTTCAATAAACACCAGGCAGCCTACACCGACGCGACGGGGAGGCCTTATAGCGCTATCCAAGGTGAGGTTTTGCGGGATTTCCTGAACGCCTCCTCTCCCTTGAAAGGGGGAATCACGGAATTTGATTACGCCACTAGTTCTGGGCGCCCGACACAGCTGCACTACTCGGGTGACGGAAATCCTTTCGGATATTTCTGGGTATCTGAACCTCGAACCGATCTCGGGCTGAACGAGAAAGGCAGGCTCGTAAAGATCGACGGGGGGAAACTTACGCCTGTTACTGACGGAGACGCCAGTAAGGTAGCGCCCGGAAAAGTAGCTTATTATTACTATGAGTTGGCGCCGGGTGCGAGTTACTCGGTAGAGGATTTAAGAAATCCAGATTCGCCCCGTGGGCCGTTCTCGCTTAAGGAAAAAGAAGGGCATTGCTCGCCAGGGTGTGACCTTACCCGCTTGCCGATGTGGGGCAGGAAACTCTCCGACGCGGAGCGCAAGAAGATTCTGACTATCGAGGTGAAGAGGAAAGGGAAGGGGAAGGATTCCATGGATTCGGCACGGTAGAGATTTGGATCGATGAGCCACTCTTATTGAGTCGAAACTCTTTGGTTGCCTATTCGATGGTGTACCGGACGTGGCGGGCGTGGAAGTAGCTGCGGACGATGCGGGGTGGCGGCGGTGGAGGAAGCGGCGGTTTCGTGGGCGAGGTCGTCGGCTGCACCGTTCCGGGTCTGATGGAGGCTCGATTCCCTGAGAGGATCGAGTCATGGCACGTCCGTCCCGCTATCCTGCTGAGTTCTGTGAGCGTGCGGTGCGTACGGTCGCGGAGATCCGTCCGAGCTACCCGACCGAGTGGGCCGCGATGAAGGCTCTCGCAGCCAAGCTGGGCATCGGCGCCGCAGAGACGGTGCGGACCTGGGTCCGCAAGGCCGAGGTGGACACCGGTCGGCAGCCCGGCGTCACCTCCGAAGGGTCCGCAGAGACCAGGCGGCTCAAGGCCGAGAACGCCGAGCTTCGGCGGGCGAACGAGATCCTGAAAGCGGCCTCGGCTTTCTTCGCGGCCGAGCTCGACCGGCCGTCGAAGCGCTCGTATTGATCAGAAACTCATTGGGTTCACTCGTCGAGGATGTAGCGGACGTGCGTGCCGCCGAAGTAGCCGCGGACGATGTGTGGTTGACGCTGGCGTCTGTGGAAGAATCTGCGGGTTTCCGCGGTGCGTTCGGCCTGGTTCCTGGCCCGGTGGGTGTGGGGCAGGCTGCGTTTGAGGTCGGCGTTGACCAGCTCGTCGGGGTTCAGCTCGGGTGAGTACGCGGGCAGGAAGCGCAGCTCGATCTGGTCACGGTGGCCGGCGAGCCAGGCCCGGACGGCCTTCGAGCGGTGGGCCGAGTGCCGGTCGACGATCAGGTGGACCTTGTGGTCGAAGTGCCCGACGATGCGGGCGAGGAAGCGGCACATGACCTTCGCGTCGAACGACTCGGTGAAGGCCATGAAGTGCATCCGGCCGCGGGTGCTGATCGCGGACATCGCGTTCACGGAGAACCGGTTCCCGGTGCGGCGCACGATGGGAGTCGCGCCTTTGACGCCCCAGGTGCGGCTGGTGACCTGGTCCGAGCGGATCCCGACCTGGTCAGCGAAGAGGATCTCGCCGTTCTCCGCCTTCGCCCTGGCCCGGATCGCTGGCCAGGGCTCGGGCCTTGACCCCGAATCCTGGACACGGGTTATGCGGCTTCGGCCAGCGTGGTTGATGTTGTTGTGGTGGCGGTTTCGTAGGCGATGGGGCTGCGTTGTCCGAGGCGGGAGTGCCGGCGGCGGGTGTTGTACCGGTTGAGCCATCGAAGAGCGTCGAAGCGGGCCTCGCGCTCGCTGGGCCGGCTCTTGCGGCCTTGGAGCGTCTCTCGTTCGAAGGTCGCGTTGAAGGACTCCGCGAGCGCATTGTCAGCGCTGGACCCGATCGCGCCCATGCTCTGCCTCACCCCTTGCTGACCTGCAGACTTCAGTAAAGGACATGCTCGTGTACTGGGCGCCGTGGTCGGTGTGCATGATCGCTCCGGCGAGGCTGCCGCGGGTCCGCCAGGCGGCGGCGAGGGCGTCGGTGACGAGTTCGGCTCTCATGTGGTCGGCGATCGCCCGGCCGGCCAGGCGGCGTGAGGCGAGGTCGATCACGGTCGCGAGGTAGCAGAACTTCCCGCCGTCGATGGGCAGGTAGGTGATGTCGCCGACGTACTTCGTGTTCACCTCGGCAGCGGTGAAGTCACGCCCGAGCAGGTCGGGAGCCTTCGCCGCGGCAGGGTCCGGTGTGGTGGTGCGGTGCCTGCGGCGAAGCCGCACTCCGGCTGGACCGATGCTCCGCATGACGCGGGCGACCCGCTTGTGATTGACGCGTTCGCCCTGGTCACGGAGTTCAGCGGTGATCCTGGGAACCCCGTAGGTACCGTCCGACTCCAGGTGCACGACCCCGTATCCGGGCCGCGAGCCTGGCGTCGGCCGCCTGCCGGGCGCCCCGGTCACCGGCTGCCGAACGCCAGTAGTAGAAGCTGGAACGAGAGATCCCCGGGATATGACACAGCCGCTTCACGCCGTGGCGGCGCCGGTGGTCGGCGACGAACTGGAAGCGGTTCACCAGCGCGTCGCCCCGGCGAAATACTTCGCCGCCTTCCGCAGGATCTCCCGTTCCTCCTCGAGCTCGCGGATCTTTTGACGAAGAGCGGCGTTCTCTGCCTCGAACGGCGTCGGTGTCTCCTCGGGGGCTTGGGAACGGTGCCCCCGCGGCCGGCTCGCGCCGGCCGCCCGCACCCAGTTGCGCAGGGTCTCGGGATTGATCCCCAGATCGGCGGCGATCTGCCGGATCGTCGCCCCTGGCCGCGACTCGTACAGTGCGACCGCGTCCGCCTTGAACTGCGGCGGATAGTTCATCATGACCACGAGATGTCCGTCCTCAGATCCACAGGATCCAGTGTCTCGCGTGTCCAGGATCAAGGGTCAGAGCCCGTGGCCCCAGCGTGCCAGCTGAGCCCGGACGCGGCGGTAGCCGTAAGTGCCATCAGACATGTCGAAGGCCTTGTGGATGAGCTGTTTGAGCTCCTCGCGGCGCTGCGCTGTCGCGGAATCGGGGCGGCGGCGCCAGTCGTAGTAGCCGGATTTCGAGACGCCGAGCCGGGCGCACATGAACTCGACGCTCCATACGTACTCCGCCGTATCGAGTCGCATCGTTTCGATGAACTCGTACGTGCTCGCTACCGGGGATCCCTCGCGAAGTACGCTGCGGCTTTTTTCAGGAACGCGTTTTCCCTCTCGAGTTCACGGATACGCCGGTCCTGCTCTTTGAGTCGTGCTCGCTCGCCTACTGTCAGCCCGGTGCCGGCTGGTTCCTGCTGTTTCTGGTGTTTCTTCACCCAGCCGCGGAGCGTTTCGGGATTCATTCCAAGCTCCCGGCCGACCTCACTGACCGTCTTGCTCGAGCTCAGCGCGAGCTGCACTGCTTCCTCACGGAACTCCTGCGAGTACTTCCTCGGTGGCGCCACTTCTTCCTCGTTCCCTGTTCCAGGCGATCCTATTGGACACCTGTCCGAGAACTTCGAGGCACCTCAGGACCTCGAGGAGGTGCGGGGCTTGGACGGGCTGTTGGTCTTCGATGTGAAGCTGCGGTCCTCGTGGCTCGGTCGCGGTGCCCCTCGCACTGACAGCGAATGCTGCTCGAGTGGGGAAGGGCATGCCAGCGGGGTGTTGGCTGGGGTGGGGCCGGGTGGGTGTCCCCTTGCGCGTGCCGAGGGAGTGGTGTGCGAGCACCGACGTCGCACCGTGCACGCACCTGGGCGCCCAAAGGCAGGACTCCGGTGGTTCGGTTCAACGGAGCCTCCCATGGGCGGGTGTCCCTGGCTGCGCTCGCCTGCTACAAGCCGGGCGAGCGCAGCCGGCTCATCTACCCGGCCACGGATCCAGGGCCATCACCTGGGCAGTCAGCGGGGTTTCACCTGGCAGGACTACCGTGACCTGCTGGTCCGGGCTCATATCCAGCTCGGCGGGCCCCTTGTCGTGGCATGCAGCGAATCCAACGCGCCCCGCACCTCATCGACCTCGATTCTTCAGCGGTGCTCGTCGGCTGATGGGCCCGGCTGGCTGCCCGGTTTGTCCTCTGCCGTTCGAGGGCGGGTCGTCGCGTGACGCTGCGGGGTGCGCCGGCTTCCACGGGCCGGTGGCCTGTCGTTCTTCTCCTTCCTGGTCCTCGTGGGGTGAGGTGCCTCGAAGTTCTCGGACAGGTGTCCAATAGGATCGCCTGGAACAGGGAACGAGGAAGAAGTGGCGCCACCGAGGAAGTACTCGCAGG
>NZ_JBVIQR010000095.1:0-9730 GCF_055576875.1 Streptomyces sp. NPDC033229
GCTACCTCGCCGGCCTCCACCTGCGCGCTTCATTGATCTGGATCAAGGACCTCACCCGGACCAGCCCTTGATCACAACCGAATACGCGCCCTAGGCCCATAGCAGCCGACTGAGCGGCCGGTGGAGACCTGCACGTTCATCCCCGGGCTTCGTGTACTTCCCGGAGCAGTAGGGGCGGTCCGCAGGCGATCCGGCCGACCGGCAGGAGCGCCCCGTCCAGGATCACGAAGTCTTCCGCGCTGCAGTCCGCAAGGCTTCCTCAGGTGCCGGTGCGAGGACAGCCAGGACGTCGACAGCCTCGTGCACGCAGCGGCAGATCGCGGCAGTATCGGTCGCGAACCGGGCGCAAGTCTCACCACACCGCAAGCCCCGTTCGGTTTACGGATTGTATGTCAATATCTCTATACGGCTGGCTGCTGCGGCTTTCGGGTGCATTCGTGTCCACCGGAGTTTTATCTCGCATTTGTGTTGTGATGACTGCAATGGTTGCGGACGTCCCTCCGTTACTTTTCGTCAGAGGATCGCACTATGAGGAGCAGTGATGAGGTACCTGGCCGGTCGAAGTTGCCCCCAGACTGGGACATGCGGTGCGGTACCGCCGACGGGAATGGAGATACCTACGTAGCGCGGACCGAGCATCCCCTGTACCGAGTGAGATTTTGACTCAATCGGTTGCCGACAGCAACTTGAACGAAGGATGTCAGACGTGCAGCTGTGCTTTTTGCGCGCTCATGTGCTATCGACACCGACTGCATACCCCAGCACCCCTAGATTTATCGTCTGGCCGAGGATGCTCCCGACTCATTCGGCGTCAGCTGGATCCGGAAGCACTGCACAGGCTCCATAGTGGAACTATATGGGGCTGCAGGTATGCCCTACCCCCTGCCGCCCGCCCTCTGGAAGCGACGAGATCGCTCTATGCCTACTGGGACAGGGAGAGGCACTCCTGGAACACACCGCCAGGCGGAGGGTCACTTCGTCCGCAACCTCCTGCAGATGACCCTGTTGCCTACTTATCGGTGTCCTCGCTGGTACCGACGGACGAAGTCCTTTATTCCGACCAGAATCGCCAATCCATAGGCGACTCCCCCAGGGCTGGTTGCCCCTTGCACCCGTAACCCCTCTCACAGGAACAAGGGGCAACCCCACCTACCACGTTTCGGGCAAGCCAGCGTCAGCCAGGTATCCGGACACCCATATCGCTCTGGTCTGAAAGGTGAAAGGCCGGTAGGAGCACCCCTGTCTGTCGCACCGACACGTTCATAGTCCCCAGCCCGCTTGTGAGTCCTTCTCGGAGATTCCGCGTTGCCTACTCTCACCCTGACATCAGGTTCCGCGTCCACCATTCCCGCATCCGCATGCCGTGTGTCTCCCGTGCTGCGTGTGGCGGTGAGCTCAAAGCCCTTTGTTCGTAACACTGGCGGGAACACCACCTATGTCCGGGCTATCTACGAACATCTGGAGAGCTATGGGGTGCAAGCCCAGCCCATGTGGCCGCGACTGGGGCAGCTGCCCAGCCTCCCCCGAGCGGTGGCTTATGCCGTAGCCGACGGGCTGGTCGCCCCTTCCCGAGTCTTCACACGGGATGCCGATGTTCTCCATTTCCCCGCCGATACCGGGGCTTTAAGGGCATCACATGCCCCGATGCTGGCCACAGTGCACGGTGCGGCTTCCTTGCACCGTGCAGTAAGAGGTTCCCTGTCCGCAAAGGTCTGGCACACCCGTACTGGGCGGCTGGCACGAGTTGCCGATGCTGTAGTGACGGTCTCTGTCTCATCAGCTAACGACCTGATGCGCTCCTTCGATATCCCAGCCGGGCGTATCCACGTGATTCCTCACGGGGTCAACACCAGGCGGTTTCACCCTCAAAGCCATGCGGATGCCAAAGTTTTGGCATCGCTGCGCCTTCCCAGAAGGTTCGTGCTTTATCTAGGTAACCTAGATCCCCGGAAGAACGTCACGACGTTGGTCGAAGCCATGGGCATCCCTTCCCTGGCGCGCCTGAGGGTGCCCCTGATCGTAGCTGGTGCCGGCGCCTGGCAATCCGGCCCGATTCTCAAGGCCGTGGCCGGATCGCCTCATACCCGATATCTGGGACCGGTCGAAGATGACATGGTTGCCCCTCTGATGCGTGCCGCAGCCGTGTTCGCCTTCCCCTCTCACTACGAGGGTTTCGGCCTGCCCGTCCTGGAAGCGATGGCTTGTGGAACCCCCGTGGTGACCACACGAGCCGGGGCTCTGCCAGAGGTCTGCGGCGATGCTGCACTCACCGTGCCTGCCCCCACTCCCGGTACGCTGGCTAGGGCTCTGGCGGAGGTCCTCACCGACGGCTCTCTCGCGAATCAGTTGCGGGCGGCGGGAATCGCCCGGTCTTCGGGATTCACGTGGGATGCTTCCGCAGCGGCCCACTATGACTTGCTCAGGCTGCTCGCCGACGGCGCTCATCGGCGGCGGTCGGGGTGATCGCCTTGATCCACGCGTATAGTCGGGGCAACAGCGGCGATGGGCTCCTGGTGGATGAGAGCCTGTCATTGCTCGATCGCTTGGGTATCAGCCGCGACCGTATTCGGCTCGTAGCCCTGGACCCGGCTTCCTTCAGCGATGTACCTCAGGTCATGGGCGCCACCGCCAGTGCCGCGGACGCGGGTCGATGGCAGCGTGCGGCTTGCGGGGCCTGGCTTCTGGCAGGGTTGCCTCACAGGGTACGTTCCGTCGTCGGCAGTGCTGAGGCTGTGGTAGCGGTCGGTGGCGGCTACTTACGGGCGGACAGTCGGCGGGCAGCAGCAGCCACACTTCTAGCCCATGGTGGACAACTGCGCGTGGCGGCAGCGGCTGCACGCCGTGGCACCCCTGTCCTCTATCTTCCGGGGAGCATCGGCCCCCTAGACGGCTCCGTAGGGCGTCTCCTGTTGCGCTGGCTCAGCCACATCCCTCATCTGACGGTCCGCGACGACCGCAGCCTCCTACTGGTTCCCGGCGCCCAGCGGTTTCCCGACCTGGCTGTCTTGCGTCTCGCCCGTGAGGCACCCCTTGCGGCCGTGCCGGGTCCCGGCCAAAAGGTTCTGCTCGCCTGCCGCGCGCTCCCGCGCGCTGGGGGCTACGTGCATGCCTTGCGCACTCTGGTGCAAGTGTCGGCTTCTTCAGGAGATCACCTCAATGCCGTTCTGCAGTCTCAAGCCGGCAGGAACAACCGAGACGCCGCCTTCATGGCCAGTATCGGTCTCTGGGTGTGGCAAGCCATGAGGATGCGGGAAGCCCTGGCGGCCCACCGCCCGGCTGTGGTGGTCTCAGTACGTCTGCACGGTGCCCTGGCTGCCCTGCTCGCAGGGGTCCCGGCTATCCACCTGAGTTACGAACGCAAGGGGCCGGCAGCCTTCGCTGATCTGAATCTCATGCCTTGGCTTCACCACGCCCGCACTTTCGACCCGTACGTCGTACGAGCCCAGATCGACAGTATCAAAGCCGACCCGGGCCCCTACTGGAACCGTGTGTACGACGCCCTGCCCGAACTGCGCTTTCAAGCCCGGGCCCTGGACAGATTCGCCGCCCACGTGCTATCAGGCGACCAGCATGCGTAAGCGCCGGTTGTCTGAGATGAGTGCGAGCTCGCTCCTGGCCGCATCCGTTCCCCCTTCAGATGGTCTCCTGACTGCCCTCGCAACCATCGCCTCGCCGGTCCCCGACGGCTCAGCCCCACTGGCTCCGTCCAGTACACCACGGATCTTGCACGTAGCCGAAGCCTTCGGCGGAGGTGTCGCCACCGCACTCGGCGACTATGTGGCCGCCACAAGCGATCTCGAGCACTGGCTTCTGGTATCTGTCGCTGCCGCCTGCCCGGTCGACATGCCTGACGAGGCTAGCCCTGCGGCCGTCCTTGCACTTCCCGAAGGCCACCGCGCCCGCCTCCGAACCATCGCCGATGCTTACAAGCGGCTACGGCCCGACCGCGTCCACGCCCATTCCTCTCGTGCTGGCGCCTACGTCCGTCTCATTCCAGCTATCCCTGCAAGTGCCATCGTTTACACCCCTCACTGTTACGCCTTCGAGCGCCGCGACGTCTCCGCCATCACACGAGCCATGTACGCCGCCGCTGAGTATCTCCTCGCCCGGCGCAACGGCGCCGTAGCCGCGTGCAGCCCCCGCGAGGCTCACTTAGCAGCCCGTTTGCGCCGAACGCAACGCATCATTCACGTCCCCAACGCAGCTCCCCCGCCTTCCACTTCTCCTGGCGTGGCTTCTCTCAGCCTCGCAACGTCGCCGCCTACCGCAGTCGCCGTCGGACGACTTTGCTCTCAAAAGGACCCGGCCTTCTTCGCCAGAACAGCCACCTCGAGCCCTAGTCCAGCCAACTGGGTCTGGATCGGGGACGGCGACGCCCGCTACCGCCGTATCCTCCGCGAGGCTGGTGTCCAGGTCACCGGCTGGCTTCCACGTGCCGACATTGCCAGCATGCTCCGAGAAGCCGATGTCTATGTGCACACGGCGGCGTGGGAAGGCAGCCCTCTCGCCGTGCTGGAAGCCGCGGCCGCCGGACTGCCCGTAGCAGCCCGTGCCATCTCCGCCTTTGAGGCCTTGCGTCTGCCTGACCTGGCGGCAACCCCCCTCGATCTGGCCACCACTGCCCTCCGCCTTGCCAAGCCTGGGCCCCACGTCGCCGCCCACCGAGTTCTCCTCAACCAGGCGCTGAAGGAACATACACGCGCCCACCAGTCCGCCCGCCTCGCCCGGGCCTACAACCTCACCAGCCAGAGGCAAGCTCACCACCTCTCGCAACCCGGTATCGCCCGCTCCATGCCGACAACCGACCCGCCGCTGCTTCTCCAGCCTCACTCCATTCCGCCACCGAACAAACTTTGGCTCCCGCAGCCACGTCCGTAGATCTAGATCACTCTCACCTCCCAAGAGGACTGACCCATGACCATTCAGGCACCCCCGAGCCCAGCCGAGCCTGACGAGCCCACCCCAACTGCGCCCGGCCGTCTCCCCAACCAGAGCAACCCGCAAAGCCTGAGCACCACCTGCACGGTCGCCGGACCCACCCCGCGCTACACCAAGGCCGCCACCGGGCTCGGTAATGCCTCAGCCGGCGGCATCGCGCTGGACGGCCACGGTCACGCCTACATCACCAACTTCTACACTGGGGTGCTGAACAAGGTAGACCTGGCCACCAGACACAAAACAGCAGTTGCCGAGATGGGCCAGGCCAATGGCATCGCGCTGGACGGCCACGGTCACGCCTACATCACCAACTTCCACGCTGGCGTGCTGTATAAGGTGGACCTAGCTACCGGGCACAAGACCACCATTGGTGTTGGCCTCGACTACGCCGCTGGCGTTGCCGTGGACGCCGATAACACCAATGCGTACGTCGTTTCATGCACCGGGAAATTGCACCGGATCACACTGAGCACTCGGTCCCGCGAGGAGGTCGCCTGTGACTTGCGGGCTCCATGGGGCATCAAACTCGACGGTCTGGGCCATGCCTACATCACCAGCCACACTGGGGCTCTGTACCAGGTAGACCTGACGACGGGCGGCACAACTGAAGTCACCTACGGCCTTGGCAATGCCTACGGCGTTGCGCTGGACAGCCAAGGTCACGCCTACGTCACCAATTACGATGGCGAGGCGCTCTACCAGGTTAACTTGGCTACAGGCCAAAAAATCAAGGCCGCCTCCGGTCTAGGCACCGCCTACGACGTGGCTCTCGACGACCACGACCGTGTCTATGTCTCGAACACCCGCGGCATCCTGTGGCGGATCGATATGCCCCCCGTCAACAGCGTTTGTGACCAGGCGGCTCAATGCGGCCAGAACCCCATGCCCTCAGGGTTCTGCTCCCCAGACTGCTGCACGGATACCACCTCGCCGCGCACCCGCAACTGCCGGAACTGCGCCTTTGCCCGGAGGGAGTTCCGAAGTGATCACAGCCTGCGTCCCGAGTCCTAGGTCCTTGCTGCGAACCCAGCTTCCTCACCTAGAGACCGCACAGCCCCTGACGTCATCGATAAATCATAGGTCTATATGTTTCACGGGAAACAACGACCGTCGCCTGACGGCACACCTAATGTCAGCACCTTGGGTGCCAAGCAAAATGGCAACGAGCGGCCAGAGACAAAGTCGAGCGGACAAAGAAGACTGCCCGACTGAGGGACTGGCTCAGCAACAAGGCACTGCACGCGCCGCCCAGTGACCAGAACGGACACATCATGGAGCCGGGAACGCCGCACACCCCGTTCGCGCCACAGGGGGCCGGCCCGAACTACATGCCATACCGCCGTACGGGAACAAGCGGACTACACCTGTCTGCTTTGTCACTCAGCTTGCCATGCGGTAGGCGTCACGGCCAGGAAGAGCAGCGAAAATTGATCGCCAGTGCCTTCGCCAGGGGGATCACTCACTTCGACCTCAGCCCCTCCCCCGCTCTTCTCTTCGGCACAGCACCAGACGTCCTGGCTCACTGCCTAACAGATGTGCACCGCTGGCGCGATCAGATGACGATCTCCACTCGCGTCGGATTCGGCACTGGGCACGGTCCACTGGCGGGATTCGGTTCCCGCAAGCACATCCTCTCCTCACTCGAAGAGACCCTACGACGGACTGGCCTGGACCACCTGGACGTGCTCTACGCCCATCGCTATGACCCCACCACTCCTCTGGAAGAGACAATGGGTGCGCTCGCTTCCGCGGTGCACCAGGGAAAGACCCTCTACATCGGCCTGTCGGGCTACGCTCCAGCATCAGTAAGCCGGGCTACATCTATTCTGCACCAACTGGGAACTCCCGCAATC
Organism: Streptomyces sp. NPDC033229; assembly: GCF_055576875.1. NCBI lineage: Bacteria > Bacillati > Actinomycetota > Actinomycetes > Kitasatosporales > Streptomycetaceae > Streptomyces > Streptomyces sp. NPDC033229. The sequence goes on from NZ_JBVIQR010000095.1 coordinate 6,792, forward strand.
GCCTGCCAGGCCCCATATTCCCTTATCAACCAGTGGGCCAAGGAAGGTTTACTGGATGTTCTAGACCTTCACCACATGGGATTCATTGCAGATTCCTCATTAGCGCATGGCGTATTCGGTCCTCACTCTCCGGGGTGCGCAGTACCGTGCGGCAACACAGCGCGCTGGGTAACCGAGGAGGATGCTGCAGCCATTATCACACTAGAGGGTATTGCCGCCGCACGAGGACAAACCATTACACAGCTCGCTTTGAGCTGGGTATTACATGACAGCCGTGTCACCTCAGCACTAGTCGATGCATGCCCTTCACAATTGGACGAGGTATGCGCCGCCCTGAATCATATGGAGTTCACTCATTCTGAGCTCGCTGCCATCGCCGCCGCAGTCAGCACAGATTCATCCGAGCCACACAATTAGCCCGGATGCCGAGACCGCAATAAAGGAGTTAGCGGGTGTGGGCAAGAAACCACCATGGCTGATCTCAGATGAACTGTGGTCGCTTATCGAGCCACTGCTGCCCGAGCAGCAGCCAAAGGGTCGACGGACTCCAGGGCGGTCACGGATAAGCGACCGGAACTGCCTACAAGGCGTGCTGTTCGTCCTTTACACCGGGATCCAGTGGGAGTGGCTACCGAAAGAACTGGATTTCGGCTCCGGAATAACTTGTTGGCGCCGGCTAAAGGAATGGAATGAAGCCGGAGCATGGGACGCTGTGCACCTGACAGTGCTGGCTGAATTGACCAGGCCCACCACTCCAACAGATCAAGGCACTGGTCAACTACGTGAGCAACAGAGATCTCACCCATTTCCCGGTCAGTCCCGACCAAGAGGGAGAGAGGAGATCACAAACAGCCAGGCCCGCCCAGCGATCTCCCTGCATAACGATTCAATAGAGGTTCCACCACCCCTCATTGAGGACAAACAGCGCACTTCCGGGAATGGCCCCTGAATCGAATGTTTATATTTACAGCAGCGGGGACGACCGAGGCGGGATCGGTGTTAGCGAGAATAACCCGAGGCGGACAATGAGTAATGAGCGCACAGAAATTCGAGTCCGACCTCGAAGAAGAAGGGCACGCCGGGTCTTCTTACTGCTAGTAGTCGTGATCACACTGCCCACTATGGCAGCGGCCGGCTGGGGATTATGGAGGGCCCACACTCACGAAGGGAATATCCGCAGGATTCCCGACGCACTGCCCAGCAATGCTGATCGACCAAAACCGAACGCACAGGGAATACAGAACTGGCTGCTCGTGGGTTCAGACCGACGCACGGAAAGTCCTACAACAGGGAGACAAGCAAAGGGCCCATCTTGGAGATTCGGGGCGCAACGTGCGGATGCCATTATGATCGCACATATGGGACGCGACCATGACGTTATTGATACCGTTTCGATCCCGCGCGATGCCTGGGTGTCCGTCCCCGGCAAAGGCCGGGCCAAAGCAAATGCGGCCTTTTCTTGGGGGGGCACTCGTCTCCTCGTCCGGACTATGGAGCAGCTGACGCATGCCCGTATCGATCACGTCATGGTCATCGACTTCAACGGATTCATCAGGATGACTGACGCCTTAGGCGGTGTAGAAGTCACGATTACTCATCGCGGCTACGACCCTGCCAACCATGTCTACTGGACTCCTGGGCGCCAGCACCTGGACGGCGAAAAAGCTCTGAAATTCGTTCGAAACCGTTACGGACTCATCGGCGGTGACTTTGATCGAATTCATCGCCAGCAAGCTTTTCTGGCGGCTCTTTCAACTCGCCTTTCTTCCACAAGTGCAGCATTCAACCCACTAAAACTCGACCGGTTTCTGGCTGCTACCGCCGACGCCGTCAATGTGGACTCTCAGGCGGACTCCGGCGTGCTGCGCTCAACCGCAATGCGCATGGCACAGAGCAGCTTGCGCTTTTGGACTTACCCGGCAGCCGGTACCGGACATGAAAGCGGACAGAGCGTTGTTTACCTCGATTCCTCAGAAGGCACCCGACTGTTTAAAGCTCTGCGCAGCGACCGAATGGCTGACTACGCAGCTCGTCACACCCCTGAAGACGCTCGGCGGACGCCGTAAACCGCAAGCGCCGGGCAAGTAGCCCTCCCTTACCCAACTGCTCACCAGTAAAGCGCTCCGCAAGCCAAAGCCTCAATACAGTCCTGAAAATGAGCCATGAATCCAACATTGACGCCTATCCCTACCCGCAGTTTCCCGACTCCGCCGGTGGGAAGTCGAAGATCCAGGCCGCTATGGCTGGACCAAGTCGCGGCGGTAGCGCTACTGACCATCACCTGTCCCTTACTGGTCGTCGCTGCCCTAGCCCTACGCCTCACGTCTCCCGGTCCTGTCTTCTTCCGACAGGTTCGGCTAGGCCTTGCAGGCCGCCCCTTCACCATGTGGAAGCTGCGCACCATGCACGTGGGTTCTGAGGAGAGACTTGCTGAATTGAAGAGCCAGCACGGTGCAGGTATGGCACCACTGTTCAAGATCCGTAATGATCCTCGCGTTACCACCATCGGCCGTTGGTTACGGCGCACGTCATTGGATGAACTGCCTCAACTTCTCAACGTCGTGCGCGGCGAGATGGCGCTAGTGGGGCCAAGGCCCGCATTACCAGAGGAGATCATCTTCTGGGAGCCTCATCATTTCGAACGCCTCACAGTGATCCCGGGCATGACCGGACTGTGGCAAGTCTGCGGACGCTCAGCTCTGCCTTGGCGCACATCGCTCGCTCTCGATGTTCACTACGTGCGCCGCCGCTCCCTTGCGATGGATTCATGGATCCTCATTCGCACCATCATGGCCGTTCTTCGTGGTGTCGGAGCCCATTGACAGCATTGAGCCTTTTCCATCCTTAGGTTGTGGTGTTGAGGTGGAGGGTGAGGATGGCCTGGACGGTGCTGGTGATGCGCGGGTGGTGCTGCAGCGGGGTTTTCTGAGGAGCCGCCA
>NZ_JBVIQR010000096.1:0-9412 GCF_055576875.1 Streptomyces sp. NPDC033229
GTGCCAGTACCGCCCGATTGATCGTGATCGCCACAGCCGGATCATGCCACCAGCCAGGCACGACACTCACCCCGCTATCACGCACCAGCTCGTTACTGTCCCTCCCCTCGTGGTGCGCAGATCCGCGACGTTCGGGCAGGTCGGAGCCAGCCACAGGCTTCATACCCCAATGCAACGCTCGACATGGCTTGCCCATCGCTGGCCTGGGTCCTGGTGTGGCAAGCCACCACTGCTGCGCCCCCGGGTACCGGTCACGACCCGGTACCCGGGGGCGCCTTTTCGTCGTTCCCGATGCACGACCGATCGGGGCCTCAAGTGACCACCACCCGGCCCGTCTGAGCCATCTCCCAGTCACACGGGCGGAAGAGCATCCGGCCCGATGACCGGTGTTTCAGCGTCGTGCTTCCAGCACGGCGGTTCCTGCTTGCAGAAGAACCCCCGCCCGTGGCAGTGAGCGCATCGGTGGGGAGCCGTCATGTTGCCAGCGATTCCCGAGTGGCCCACGTAGAGAGTGGAACTGTGGACGTCCCCGGCCCCCCTGCACCCCCGGCAGAACTGGTGCGGACCGGGGCAGGCGGGCTCACTCATTACCGGCTACCGGAATCAACCCAACCGGACCCGTTGCAGGTGCCGCACTGCACGTCTTCGTACTCCGAACCGCCCAGGTTGTCTTCCATGCTGTGGGCGCGCTGTACCTGCTTGGTACCGGACCCGTTGCAGTCGGTGCACTGAGTTGCCATCGGAACCTCTCCATGGTGGTGATGATGCTCTTCCGGGTCATGCCTGTCCCCCGTTCAACGGTGTCTCCCCCTTTCTGCGTAGGGGTTTTAATGCACCCGTCCGGCCGAAACTCCCCAGGATGCACAGTGCCCGCCCTGGTCCGGGACTGGCACCCGCACGCCCGCCGGGAAAGGACAGAAACCCACAGGCGTGCTGACCAGGACGGGTTTGGAGCCTGCCCCTGTGCCGGGTAGGGCTGGAACGCCCCTCTCGGGGGTAAAGGGGGTTCTCTTCCAGCCAGTTGGCGGCCGCGGGGATCCGCGCGTGCTGCTGGAGTGCGCTCTCGATGTTGTGCAGGGACTGTAACGGGCGGTCGGAGCGTACTTCGGGGAGGTACGCGAGGGCGCGTCCGGCGACTTACTGTAGCGGTTTGCAGCGCCTGGCCTGTCAGTGGCCTTGGTCATCGATGTGCAGGAGTAGCAGGTCGAATTCGGGGCCGCCGGGTTCGTTGCGGTACGGGCCTGCGTACTCGTAGCCGAGTCGGGCGTAGAGGCTCTTGCCGCGCTGGTTGGAGGGGAGGGCGAGGAGGGAGGACCAGCGGGGGTTGATGGTCTTGAGGAGTGCTGCGTGGAGCAGGGAGCCGATTCCCTGGGACTGCCACGGTGGCCGTACCGCTAGCTCGCACAGGCCCATCAGCCGTTCGGTGCGGGCGCCTTCGGGGACCTGGTCGAGGAGGTCGGGGCCGAACCAGTAGCGGGCGCTGCAGGGGAAGGCATAGCCGAAGCCGACGGCGGTGCCGCCTGCGTAGGCGGCGACGAGGGCGAAGCCGGGGTGGGCGAGGTGGCCGTTGATCTGCCGGTGGAGTGCGGGCACGGACAGGCCTGCGATGGTGGCTCCGGGGGTGTCGACCAGCTCGGGGTGGGCGTCGGCCCAGATGTCGGCGATCAGGTCGAGCAGTGGTGGTACCTGGCCGGGGCCGTAGGTGCGGATCACCACGTCCGTGCGGGTGCTCAAGGTTGCCGTCTCCTCCTTTAGCTGGCGCTGGCGGTGGTGCGGTACTCCTCCAGCCAGTCGGCGACCGCAGGTACACGGTCGTGCCGCTGGAGTGCGCTCTCGATGTTGTGCAGGGACTGCAGCAGGCGGTCGGAGCGCACCTCGGGGAGGTACGCGAGGACGCGTCCGGCGGCCTCGGCTGCGGCTTCCGGCTCCGGCTGGTCCCTGACGGCATGTTGGATGGCGACGTCGGCGGTGTACAGGGCGCGGTTTCTGGCGAAGGTGTCGCCGTGAAGGAGAACGGCCTGTTCGGCGCCGGTGGCGGCCCGCTCGTGCTGGCCGAGATCGGCGCGGGCGAGGGCTTCGAGGCCGGCCAGCTCGCCGGGGGTGAAGAACTCCAGCCATGCCGGGTCGGCTTCTTCGCGCGGGCCCTTGGCGTAGAGGTGGTGGGCTCGCACGATGGCCCGGTCGGTGGCGGCGGTATCGCCCATCAGGGCCCAGCCTCCGGCCTCGCGCATCGCGAACAGGCTCAGCATGCGCGGCGAGCCGTAGGTGCGGACCGCGCTCTGCGCGCCCTGGGCGGCGGAGATTGCCTCGCGGGGGCGCCCTGAGGCCTTGGCGAGCAGGGACAGGCAGCCGAGGCGTGTGCTTCCAGGGCGGGGTCGGCGGCGATCCGGGCGGCGGCCAGAGCCTCGCCGTACAGGGAGCGGGCGTCGGCGGCGCGGCCGGAGTCGTAGGACAGCCACCCGCCGGCGATCGAGAGGTGGCCGGTCGCCGAGCGGAGCTTCTTGCCGGTCTTCTCGGTGTAGGTCCCGTCCTGGAGCCACTGGTAGGCGGTGTGCAGGGCGGTGGCGGCGTCCCGGCGCAGGGTGGCGGAGCCGTGGTCGTGGTCGTGGGCGTAGAGGGTGGTGACGGCCTGGTCGACGGCGCGCACGGCGCGGGCCCCGATCCAGCCGGGCGCGGTCGCCGGGCCGGGTGCGGGGAGGGTGAGGGAGAGGACGGCGCCCGTACCGTCGGCCAGGAACTCACGGCGGTTGTGCACCGGTGCCTCCTGGTCCGGCCCGTACGGTCCGTCGGCCGGCTGTACGGGCCTTGCTGGGGTGGTGGGGCGGAATCCCAGCTCCTGGATGGTCCGCCCGGTCATCTTTGTCAGGATGCGCCGGTACACCGGCTGGGGACACCCCACGTCTCCGTCCTCCCAGGCCGCGATGAGCCGGGCGGCGCAGGACACGCCCTCGCCCATCTCCTGGCCCGTGGTGTTGATCAGCGCGGCGAACTCGTGGCGGCTCATCTGGAAGCGGCCTTCGCGCACGGCGCGCAGCTGGGCGTTGGGGGGATTGCGGCGGTCAGCCATGTCGGGCTCCGGACGGAATCCGCGGACGGGTGCGGTGACCGTACCGCTCCCGCCCCTCAATTGCCCCGGCGTTGGCCATGGTTCACCCACCGCCGCGGTTTTACATCGGTCTTTCATCGGCCTGGCATCGCTCCCCCCGCCCCGTCGCTGGTTCTTTGGAGGGGCAGGTCAGAACGACGAGTGCGGGGAGGCCTCCAGTGTCGAAAGCGTCGGGCAGGAGATGGGTTGCGCTGGCGGCACCGGATGCCCGCAAGCGCCGGTCGTGGGCCAGAGCTCATGACCAGTGCCGGTGGGAAGCGTGCGGGGTGCGGTGGGACGCCGTCGCCGTCATGCCGATGACAGCGGGACTGGAGGCTCTCGACCGCATGCGGCTGGCCCCCCAGGGCGGCCACCCCGTGCTGGCGGACCACCTCCGGGGCGAGCTGTACGTCCTGGTGCCGCCCCGCACCTTCCCCCGGGTCGAGGTGCCGGGGGTGCGGGTGCTCTCCTCGGGGATCCACCTGGTACTGCCCCGTACCGCGGGCGGCTCGGAAACAGCCAACTGGCTCTCCACGCCGCGAGGAGAGTGCCCCCAGCTGGTCCGGGCGGACCGGCTCGCCCGACACCTCCAGGCGCTCCTCGACGGCGGTCGCCGGGAGGTGGCGGGGCGATGACCGCCGACCACGACGCCGGGATCTCCTGGCACCCCGTGCGAGCCGCGCTCACGCTCGCGGTCCCCGGCCTGGCCGGCCCCGGCGCAGTGCTGCACCAGCAAGCCGGCGAACTCCTCGACCGCACCGACGAACCGCTCCCGGCCGCGATGCCGGACACCGCCCTCGACGGCTCGTAGACCGCTTCGCACCGGGAGCCCATCAACTCCCCGTCCTCCGCCGGAGGACGGGGTCACCCAAGGGGCGCGCACGCTCGCCCCACCCCTTTTGGAGGATGCAGTGGCCAACCACACCACACCCACGCCCGCCGAGCCCAGCTCGGGCCTGCTGATCGCCGCGCGGCGGATCACCGCAGCCCGCACCCGGGCCGACCAGCCGTCGGACAACACCGGCGGCAAGTCCGACTCGAACGACACCGGTTCCTGACCCCGATGACCGACACGCCCTTGTGGGCGGAACGTCTGGGCGGGGAGACCTTCCTCGCCCAGACGCTTTCCCGCTCCCACCACGTATCCCGCGGCCCCGACGGGGCCTTCGACTCGCTGCTGAGCTGGGACATACTGAACACGATCCTGGCCACGCACCGGCTCGCACCGCCCCGGCTGCGGCTCCGCCGGCGGGAACGCCCTGCCTCCCGAGCGGTACGCCGTGCCGGTCACCAACCGGCGGGGCTCCTCCTGGCACCGCCTCCTACCCGCCGACTTCCACGCCCGCCTCACGGAAGGGGCCTCCCTGGTCCTGGACTCCGCCGAAGAGATCCACCCGCCCATCACCGCGGCAGCACACGGCCTGGAGCGGTTCGTACGGACCTCGGTCCAGGTCAACGCCTACGCCTCCTGGACGCCCACCGAGGGCTTCGGCACCCACTGGGACGACCACGACGTGGTCGTCGCCCAGATCGACGGCGCCAAGCGGTGGCGCCTGTACGGGCCCACGCGCCCCTCCCCCGACTGGCGCGACGTCGAGTTCCCCCCGGAGCCGACGGGCGACCCGGTCGAGGAGGTGGTGCTGACCTCCGGTGACCTGCTCTACGTGCCCCGCGGGTGCTGGCACGCGGTCACCGCCGACCAGGGCACCCCGTCGCTGCACCTGTCGTTCGGGCTGACCGGACCGCGCACCGGAGCCGACCTCCTGGGCTGGATCGTCGACCAGCTGCGCACCCGCCTCACCGTGCGCCAGGACGTCCCCCGCTTCGCCCCCGCCCACGACCAGACCGCCTACACCGAGGAACTGCGCAAGGAACTGCTGGCTGAACTGGACCGGCCCGGCCTCGTCGGGCGGTGGGCGGCATCGGTGGATACCACCCACCCCGGACACCCCCGCACCTCCCTGCCGTACATCACCGGGGTACCGGCGGACCCGGGCGTCGTCATCCGGCTGACCTGCCCCCGCGCCCACCTCGATACCGGCCCGGACGACGGGACGGTGGTGCTGGCTGGTGCCGGAACCGCGTGGGAGTTCGCCGCTGCGGCGCGGCCGGTGCTGCAGGCCCTGATGCCCGGCCGGCCGGTCGCGCTCGGCTACCTCGCCGAGCAGGCCGCACTGCCGGTCACAGACGTGGCCCAGATCGTCACGGCCCTCGTGCAGGGCCAAGCCGCCGCCGTCACCGGGACCGGCCGGTGAGCGCGGCCCTGGGCCTGGGAACGTACAGGGTGCGCGCCGTCGAGGAGGCGGCGCGCACCGCGTGCGCGGCCGGCGCGGCGTGGGTGGACACCGCGCCCAACTACCAGGACGGCCAGGCCCACCCCCTGCTCCGGCAGGTGATCGCCGACTTCCCCGCAGTGAAGGTCTCGACGAAGACGGGGTTCTTCACCTCCTCCCAGGGGCGGGAGGCGGTGGCGGCCGGGGCGCTCGGCGAGGACCAGGCTGCCGTGGGCCACAGCCTCGACCCTGGCTTCGTCCGATGGCAGGTCGAACGGTCGGTGGAGGAACTCGGGCGCGCGGACGTGGTCTTCGTCCACAACCCCGAGCAGGTTGACCGGCACCGCCCCGGCATACACACCCGGCTCCGGGCTGCGTTCGCCGTGCTCGAAGACCTCGCCCGTGCGGGCCGGATCGGCGGGTACGGGGTGGCGACCTGGTCGGGGCTCGACCACGCGGTGTTCACCGTGCGGGAGCTGCTCGGGCTCGCCCGGCAGGCCGCGGGGGCGGGGCGGCATCATCTCGTGGCGTTGCAGCAGCCGGTGAGCCTGGTCATGGACCGCCCGATCCGCCACGCCCTCGACGGCCGGGGCACCCTCGTCCAGGCCCGCGCCGCCGGACTGGTCACCTTCGGCTCGGCCCCGCTCCACGGCGGTGACCTCCTGGGCCTGGTGACGCCGGAACTGGTCGACCTGATCCGGCCCGGGATTTCGGCAGCCGGCGCCTGCCTGCTGGCCGCCGCGTCAACCCCGGGCCTGGACGTCGTCCTCCTCTCCGCCAGCACCCCCACGAACTGGGCCGAGGCCACCGCCGCGCTCGCTCTACCGTTGGACGCCCGACGACTCAGGGAGATCACCGATGTATGCGCCACCCGATGACGGCACACGGGCCCGGATGGAGGCCGCGCTCAACGAAGCCGCCCGGCGCCTCGGCGTCGAGACGGCCCGGCCGCTCGCCTGGGGATGGCAGGGCTGCACCATCGGCGCCCGCGCCGGACAGGACCGGTGGCTGCGGGTCGACTCCGGCAAAGCCGGCCGACCGCAGCGCGCACCGGGCGAGGGAACCACCGGCGCCGAGCAGCTGGTCCCCGGTGAGGTGCCGCGCCCCCGGCTGTACGCCGTCACCGCGTGGACGGCCGACGGCTACGCCTATGAAGCCGAGCTGAGCGACCTGGTCACCACACCCGTCGTCTCCCCCCACCGGTGCGACCTCGTCACCGACCCGGGCCTGCCCGATCAGTGGTGGACAGACCTCCGCCACGCCCTCGACACCCTGGGCAAGACCGAAGGGGCGATGCGGGTCACGGTCCGCGACAGCTGGGCAGCACGGGCCTTCCCGCACTTCCTCGGCATCCCCGGGCCGTCGGAGATCGAGCGCACCACCGGCCACGGCGACCTGCAATGGGCGAACATCACCGGCCACCCGCTGACGATCCTGGACTGGGAACGCTGGGGGCGGATCCCGGTCGGGTTCGATGCGGGCACCCTGCACGCCGCCAGTCTCGCCGTCCCCACCGTCGCCGCCCGCATCCGCGACACCTTCGCCGACGTCCTCGACACCGACGCCAGCCGCGTCGGGGAGCTGTGCGCGCTCGCCGAGATGCTCCAAGCCGTCGCCCGCGGCTGGTACCCCCACCTCGCCCAACCACTCGCCGACCGAACCGAACACCTCACCGGTGCACGACCTCCGAATCGACCATCTCCGGACCTTCCGCCCGCCATGTGACGTACTGCGCATCACCGTCGTTGACCAGCCGAGTGCACGCCCCCCGGCTACCACGCCCAAGAGTCCGGGGGCTGTTGCACGCCCGTGCCTGCCTGGGTTCCAGCCAAGGTGAGCCCATACACAGCATCAGATCAGAAGCGATCCCAACCACACCGACACACCACATACAGGCGGGGCGTCCCTACGGTGAGCACTTTCCGCGGCGTCCACCCGGCCCAGGCACAACCCGCCCGAGGCGAAAGGGCGATGCGTCACGAGTTCTGCATGACCCGAACACCCAGGGTCGCCGTGCTAGGAGTCGCCCGGAAGCAGGGGCTCCAGGATCGCGGCCAGGGTGTCGGCCGTGGCAGGGCCGGGAGTCAGCAGATGCAACCGGTCACCCGGCGCGTCCAGACAGACCATCGCGCGGGTCTCGGGGTGGAAGTGCCGGAAGCCGTCGGTGTCCAGGGCGAAGAGCAGGCCGTCGCCGGTGGAGGGCACGGCGGCCAGTCCCGGGTGACGCAATGGGAGGTCACGGGCGAAGGTGCCCTGGTGTTCCGCCGCGCGGACCGCCTCTGCCAGCGCCGGGGTCGGCGTGTCCGTGGTCACCGGCACGGCGGTGGCGAAGAGTTCGGGAAGCGGGGCGGCTGCCGCCCGTACGGCAGGGGTGCTCCACCAGATCGTCTGCGGCGTGCCGCCCCGGTGGGCCGCGTGGGCGATCCAGCCCGCCGCCAGGCGGATCAGGAGATCCCGCCGGCCGGCCTCCGTGCAGGTTGGCCCGCCCGCGCGGGCGGGCAGCGGGATGTAGTGCTGTGTCCGTGGGGCGTGGGCAGGGCGGGCGGTGGGCTCGGGCGGCAGGGGGCGGGCGGCGGCCAGGGCGGCGGTCCAGTAGGCCTCCCGTACGCAGTGGGCGCGGTCGATCGCGCCGGCCGTGCGGCATATCTCGGGGGTGGGGAGGGCCAGCCGGTCTCCTTCGTTGAAGTTCAGGCCGGCCGCCCACTCGCGGGCGGCAACGAGGGTGCCGTCCAGCCGCCGTACGCGGGTGACGAGGAGATCGGCGCCCGCCGTCGTGATGGCCACCGCGTCGCCCGGAGCCGGCACGCGGGTGCCCGGGGGGCGGTCCGGCCGGGCAGTGTCGGGGGCGGGGCGGACGGCCGCCACGTCCAGGACGACGGCCGTCCCGCCGGCCAGGAGCTTGGGAAGGCCGAAGGTGTTGGCCGCGTTGCCGACATGGGCAGCCCGGCACCAGCGGGCTACCTCCTGCCCGGTGTGGTGGGCACCGATGAGGCCGGCGCCGGGCATCCGGTCGCGGCGGGTGTAGTAGCTGCGCCGCCCCGCGCGTCCTGTTTCCGAGGGGCGAGCCGGTCCTGTTCCAGGGCGTCGATCAGGGCCGTGAAGGAGTCGAGGCCGTGGTGGTAGCACTTCACGCCGAGCGACAGGGCGGTTTCGTCCTCGTCCATGGGAAAGCGGCGCTGGACGAGGATGTCACCGCTGTCCACCTCCTCCGCCATGACGTGCCAGGTGACCCCGTACTCCGTCTCCCCGTTGAGGACGGCCCAGGCCGTCGAGTGCACCCCGGCGTAGCGGGGCAGCGGGGAGCTGTGGAAGTTGACCGCCAACCGGGCCGGGGCGGCCAGTTCGGCGGGGTTGAGGACATATGGGTTGACGATGCTGAGGAGGAAGTCGGGCTGGGGGCCGGTCAGGTGCCTCACCCGCTGCGCGCCGGGGATGCCGTGGTCCTGGGCCCAGCTGCGCGCCGGGCCTTCGGGCCAGCGACACCGGTAACCCGGTGGCCGCGGGACAGCAGAACGCCGGCACAGGCGGGGCAGACTTCCGACAACGTGCATCACGGGCGCGCAGCAGGAACATGTACCACCCCTTTTGCTTCTCGCGCCACTGTCTACGCCGTTTCGGAAAAGGGGCATAATGGATGAGATTCTGAAGACCGGATGCCCGCCCGGTACCGGGGCGGTTCACCTCCCCCGTTGAATCGCCCCCCCCGGGCCGCCTCCGGAACCTGCAAATTCGAAGACAGCGGCAACGACACCCTGTATGGCAGCAGCAGGACACTGATCTTCCAGAGCACCGCCGCCAACATCGACATGGGCGGTGACGACACCCGCCCGGAGGAGGCTGGGCCTGTCGCGAAGATCAATGAGACCTTGTCCCCATCGTCCTTCCCGCGCAGGACGGTGCTCTGTGGAATGACTTCAGCCAGGGTTACGGCGGGCGAGGGCAATACCCGCGCAACTGAAGGCCGCCACGGCGGCGAAGGTGATGGGTAGACCGATGACGTCAGCCACGAAGCCGATCACAGGCGGCCCACCGAGATACGCGATGTACCCGACAG
>NZ_JBVIQR010000097.1:0-9092 GCF_055576875.1 Streptomyces sp. NPDC033229
GAAGGTGTCACCGTCCGCGTCGCCCAACGCATCCTCGCGATGGCCGCCGCGATCTGGCACAACCACAAGACCGGCCAGCCCGTCATACGCTCCTTCATCGCTTATGACCACTGATCACATCGGAATGACTCGTCTAGGTGAGTTGCGGGACAGGCTTTAGAGATTCACCGCCGCCGCCGACATCCAGGTCTGCTTCTGCGCCCCGAAGAGCCCTTGACAGCGCGACTCGAACGAGTTAGTCACGCCCCAATCCGGATCAGCCCGCCCTGCCTCTCAGCAAGTTGACAACACCCCGGCATGTGCTGCGGTGGAACCTCATATCAAAATCCTCACCGATTCTCAACTACGCGGCATCGCGTCATGCTGGGCAACATCGTCCCTCTAAACCTCGTGAAGAGTGCGGTCGCAGATATTACCACTGGGAGGGTTACGTATTTTATGCTATGCATCGAGGGAGTATTCAGTCGGCGGTGGATCCGAATGTCCTGCTGAGATCGTTCCTATGTGACGGGACGCAGGAAAATCATCGCACACAGCCAAGGCATCTGTCGTTTCAGGAGGCAACTGATCCGAGCAAGAATAACGGCCCTATCTACACGAAAGAAAGCTGCAGAAGACCGATTGACTTGGAGGAGTCATTGTGAGACGAAATCGACCGATTTCATCTGCAAAAATTACCATGACGTCACTCATGGTTGCGCTTTTACTGCCCGCTCAAGCTGCTGCGGCGCCCAGCCTGCCTGGCGAGGACATCAACAGATATTTCGCAGACATCAACAAGACGCCCTGGAAGGTCACACATCCACCCATCGCAGCAGATACGCCTGGTTGCACTGGGCCGGGGTACAAAAACGTGGAGCAGTTTGATGTTTGGCCGGGCGGTAAGGTCCCCTGGATTGGAGAATTCATCAAAGCGGATAAGCATGCCGAGGGCGAAATTGAAGAAGTAATTTTAAGTCCCAGAAAAGGACTGAGGGCTTACGCTACGGGAAATATGAGCCTATCTGCCGAGAAACGGGATGTAGCGACCGAGGAAGACGCCGCAAATTTGGGAACGACATTTACGACTGATGTACAATCTAGCAGATACAGGAGCTCGCAATCGTCGAGTAAATACGCGGCGACTCACGAGGTAGGTGCGTCGGTCAAGTACTCAAACTCAGTTCTAGAGAGCATTGGAATCGACGCCAGCTACAAAAGCCTCAAACGCCAAAACGAGAGTGTTGTTATTGTGGAGGCAGACAACGTAGCGGGTAGTGTGGCGATCGCGCCGCCCCCGAATAATAGCCCAGCCGGGTGGTTTCCGGAAGGCACGAATTTCACAAAGTTAGAGACCCAGATCGACAAAAAAGATGTCGGCGTCGGGAAGCCTCTCCTTTACGTATCGAGAATTCATTACGGCAAACGACTGCTTATGGCGATTAAGTCAACAGCATCGTACAGCAAGCTGAGTTCTGCAGTAAATGCGTACCTTAAGGTTGCTCCACAGCCCCCGAAGAAGGCGCCTAAAGAAGAAGGTAAGGCTAAAGAGGATGGTAAGGTTAAGGAGAGTCCGAAAAGCACAGTAAGGCTAGCCAAGGCAGAGGAAACGACTGATGATGAGACGCCGGAATTGCCTGATGACGACAACATCGAAAAAGACCACGACAAAGCAACCACAGACGACAAAGCAACCACAAGCAAAACCAACGAGGGAGACCTTACGTTTAAGCTGACGAGCGAGCAGAGTCAACTACTGAAAGATTCCAGAGCTACTGTGACCACCGTAGGCGGGAATTCTGGACTTGTAATTCCTAATTTCGGATCCAAAGACTTCGCGAGTACCGTAAAGGAATACTTTTCAGGCAAGGCTCAGCCGGTAAAATTTGAGGTAAGTGTCGTTGGCTCTAACGAATTGGTGAGGCTTCCAGAGTCTGAGCCCGCAAGTAATCCTAACGCACCCCATGACTGCGCCTACTACTCTTCGGAAGGGACAGAGGCAACGTGGCAAATCAAAGTAGAGTCAATCGCATTAGGGAAAGTCGGCGGACCGGGCTGGAACTTTTTTAACTCTGGGACTTGCCCTGCCAATTTTTGGAAGGGAGAGGGTTACGCACAGATTTACGGGGAGATTGCTTTGGATGGGGAAACACTCTTTAGTCGCCCTCTAGCGAATGGATATACAAACTTTGGCACGAATGACGATGGCACCAGTATCGACTTAGGCAATCCAAAAGCTGGGGTGAAGCAGAAGAAATTTCCGCCAGATTTGAGAGATCATAACAAATATACTCCATTCAAGTTACATGTTGACCTCACGCGTCGCTTCCCTTATCAAAGCGGATCATTCGGCAGTTACGGCTGTTCTGTTGCGACCGAGCCTATCGAGGGTCCCGTAGATTTCTATATCCGTCCAGAGGAGAGGGTGGTGGGACAAGCCCCACTAGTAGGCGAGCCTCACAAAGGCAACGTGGAAATCGCTACCGGCACCCCTCAAAATACTCGCATCAATTACACTCTCACCAAAATCTCATAGCTTCGATCTTTCGTGACGGCTACCGAAGCAGGGCTGTTCCAAAGTCCGGATGGTCAGGTGAGGGCCGGGCTGCTTCCGATGCAACGAGGCTCCGTTGTGCGGGTGACCTTCCCAAGTCGCCTCCAGCAACGGAGCCTCGATGTGCCGCCAGTCTGCCACTGCCTGCCTGGTCAACTATCGCTGGCAGAGCGGCTGGTCGGGCTGCCGGACCCGCGCCGACGCCGGGGCGTACGTCACCCGTTCCTGGCGGTGCTGCTGATCGCCGCAGCAGCCGTCGTGGCCGACGCACGGTCGTACACGGCGATCGGGCAGCGAGCCTTTTCCAAGCTCACGTTGATGTGGCGTGTTGGAGGGTGAGGACGGCCACCACCTTCACCGACCCCGACCATCTTATCCGTCGGTTACGAAACGGCCTCCGCCAGCTCCAATACCGCAGTGACGTCATCGATGGATGCCTCACAGCGACCGGACTCGCACTGACGTCCCCCTTCAGCCTCAGTAATGAGTATCAGTCCTGAGCCCCCGGGCCCCGTCACGATGGCTACACACGGACCTCTTATTTTATATCCGTCCGATCTCGCGCTCTACGCGGGTCTGGGTTGGTCTCGGCTGTCTCTCCATGAGGCGCTCCTACGGGGGTCGAGGGCACCTGTACTGGCTCCAGGTCCTCGCCGGGATCAAGAACAGGGGAGTTGACGAGGTCTGTATGGCTGTCTGTGACGGGCTCAAGGGCTTCCCCGATGTGGATCCGGGGCAGTCCGGCCGCGGGCGGTCACACAAATCCCCTCGCCAGGTTACATGCCCTGCGTGAGCCGTGAACAGAGACCAGCCAGCGGCCGTCAACCAACCTTGATCAACAGGGTTTTGCATGGCTTTCCGGGACAGGGCGAATGTTCATTGATATCTTTCCGCAGGAAGAATTTATGAAACTAATCGACATGGAGAGAAGTGCACGTGAAGTACGACTCCTTCCTCTATCGCAACGGAAGTCAAGTTAGCAGAGGATTAATCATTTCGCCGATTATTGCCTCTATTCTTGCAGTAAGCCCTCCGCATCTGTATTTTAATCCTCAGCCTGAAGTCCTAAAGACGGCGGCGCAGGTAATCAAAACCTACGATGCCAGCGGTCAGCTACACAGCCTTACGGTGGAAGTGAACGCAGACTTTCCTGGAATTGCCGTTTATGACGGCATGAATCCGCAAGAAGTGAAGGGAAGTGGTGCTGCCTGGGATGCCGACGTGAAGAAGAAGCCTACCAGGCATGACGGCTCGCCTTTTACTGCCTACGCTTCTCGTGTCTGGGACGTGCTAGAGGATATCAAGAAGTCGCAGCAGGGCAAGGATCTCCTTGGGGTTTTCGGGGAGTCAAAGCCCGCAAGCGACTACCTGCTTCCAGCGGGCGACGAGAAGCACAACCGGCCGCTCTTCCTGGACGAGGCGGGCAATAAGTCAAAGATCAATGTAATCATCTCGCCCGGCCTGACTGCTTATTCACTTAGCGGCGTCATGAAATCATACCAGAATGCCCTGGGGGCGCGCTCGACAATTTCCTTTGACGTCGACACTATCAACGAGTTCCACAGCTCTGAGGTGAAAGGGAAATACATCGGCGCGCATCCCTCGGCTATCCTATTTCATGAGCTGCGCCATTCTGCGGCCTCGCTATTGGGGGTCGGGTTTTGGCGAGAGGACGGGTTTGCGTCTTACGAGACCAAAGTTAGGATCGCTAGCAGCTGGGGTAGGGGTGACCTTGTCATCCCGGTTGAAGAAATGGCAACCACCGGTTTTTGGAAAGATTCAGAGACATACCGAAACGTGAAGGTGGGGAAGACTGCCCCCGGTGATGATTTTTATTCTGCCCAAGCGCAAGAGGAAATGCTGAAACTGGGCGGGCAGGAAGATATGGATCAGTTTCTGAAGAACGCACTCAACGAGTCAGACAAAGTGCTTAAGCAACGCGAAGACGCCGGTGCCCTCACGGGAGAGGATGCCGGTGCGCTGAAAAAATTCAGGAGCCTTCGGAGGAAAGTTTACTCCCTCACCGAGCATGACTATAGTGCCGAAAAAAAATACCCCAGGCGGTTACTCTATAGGGCTCCTCGGGATGTCTTTTATGGCTACTCTCTTCTGGGTGAGAGCGTGAAGATCATTTCGATGGACGACCTGGAGAACCCAAAGCCCAACAACCCAAAATTGCCGAGGTTTGAAATTGTCCCCCCATGTGCGCACGGAGCTAGCAACCCAGGCTCAGTGTGTTTGCCGGATGAAGAAGAGGCCGTATGTCAACTCTGGGCTGCGGTCAAAAGCCCAGACGAAACAGATAAGTTGATCAGCAAGCGCAAAAACGACAGCTCAAAATTCCTACCCAAGTTCCCTTCGTCCTGCTCGCTGGGGAGAAAGTGAATAAGATAGTGTCCTGTGCGGCGAGTCGGACGAGTCGTTTGTAGCAACAGAGGGCAGCGGAGAGGCCGAGAAGGCCAGGTAATTGCGGGGATGGCGTTCGTAGCGGTGGTTGAGCCTGCGGTATTGGTCCGAAACGCTTGTCGTTCTGGGTTGTTGGGCTGGGTGTGAGGGCGGATTCCAGTGGTGGTTGCAACACGCGTGGTCAACTGGCTGTGGCCAGGAGCTTAGCGAGACGCTCGGCTGGGGTTTGTCAGCCTCGCGCTTTCATCAAAGTGGCTGTCCGGTACTTGATCGAAAAAGCGAGAAGTGCCCCTGACCTGCAACGATGGGACTTGTCTAGGGTCCTGTTGGCTGCAAGGAAAGAAGCACTTCTCAGGTGAAGAAGCGTATCGGGTCGTACCCGCGTGTCCGCGTCGAGGGCAATGGTCACGCGGTGGTGTCCCAGGCCGGGGCTGTGCTGCTGGTCGAGACCGTCCGCAAGGCCGGGCTGGATCAGGCGATGCCGACGACGCTTGCGCCGTGGCGTCGACCGCGGGCGGTGCACGATCCGGGAAAGGGTCCTGCTGGACGTGGCTCTCGCGGTCGCGCTGGGCGGGGACCGCCTCGCGGATGTCGGGATGCTGCGGGCCGAGCCGGCCGTGTTCGGCCCGGTGGCCTCCGTCCCAACCGTCTCCCGCCTCGCCGACACACTCGCCGCGGCTGGGCCGAAGGCCCTGGCCGCGATACGGGCCGCGCGGGCCGCAGCACGCGAGCGCGTCTGGAACGTGGCCAAGAACGCGGCCCCTGACGCCTCAGGGGAGGTGATCGTGGACCTGGACGGGGTGCTCGTGCTGGCCCACTCCGAGAAGCAGGACGCCACCGGGACTTGGAAGAAGACCTTCGGGCACCATCCTCTGATGGGGTTCGTCGATCACGGAAGCGGTGGCAGCGGGGAACCCGTGGCCGGACTGCTCAGGCCCGGCAACGCGGGCAGCAACACCGCCGCCGACCACATCACCGCGGCTGGGCTCGCCCTGGCTCAACTGCCGAAGAAGTACCGGCGCGGACGCCGGACGCTGATTCGTACCGACTCCGGGGGCGGAACGCATGAGTTCACAGCCCGGCTCGCCCAGCGCGGACGGTGGCTGTCGTACTCGGTCGGCATGACCATCACCGAGCAGATTCACCAAGCCGTACTCAAGGTCCCCGCCCCGGCCTGGACGGCAGCGATCGAGCCCGGCAGCGAGATCCGGGACGGCGCCTGGCTCGCCGAGATCACCGGCGACTGCCTCAAGGGCTGGCCGAAGGGAATGCGGCTGATCGTCCGCAAGGAACGACCCCACCCCGGCGCCCAGTTGCGGATCACCGACGCTGACGGACTTCGGCTGACCTGCTTCGCCACCAACATCACCGGCATGCCGATCGCAGCACTGGAACTGCGGCACCGCCGGCGAGCCCGAGCCGAGGACCGCATCCGGGCCGCGCGGGCCACCGGCCTGCGCAACCCGCCCCCGCACGACACCGCACAGAACCAGATCTGGCTGGAGATCGTCCAGCTCGCCCTCGACCTGCTGGCCTGGATGCCCATGCTCGCCCTGACCGGCAAAACCCGCAGGCGGGAACCCCGCCGTCTGAGGCTCCGTCTCTTCTCCGCCGCCGCCCAGATCATCACCACCGCCCGCCGCCGACACCTGAGATTCACAGCCCACTGGCCCTGGACCGACGTGATCACCGACGCCCTGGCACGGCTCGGCTCGTCCCGCCGAGCTAGATGGGGCGGAGATACCCAAGACGCCAGCATTGCTCCAGCAGGCTCGGTGGGTGCAAAGCCAGAAAAGACTCAGGACGACGACGGCTGTGCGGCGGCGGCTCCCATCCGGCGGCTCCTCTGCGGGACCGGCCCGGGTTGACGGCGCCGCACGGCGTTCCATGCAGCAATCTCGTCGAGATCGTAGAGCGGGCCCATAGCAAGAGTGCGCACGGCTTGAGGCGAACCATGTGCTTTGAGGGCACGGGCGGCGGCCTGCTTAGTGAGGCCCATAGTCTCAGCGGTTTCGACGAGACCCCCGAGCCGGGCCGGGTCAATGAGAGTGGCCATACATTCTCCTCAGACTGCAGCCTCGGCGCCGCGAAGGGCTGCGGCTACTCGGGGCGCTTGCCGATGAGTTCGGACAGCAACGTGACGAGGGTCGCATTCGTCTTTCGCTGCTCGGCGATAAACTTGTCCAGCTTCTGGTCCGTAGCAGCCTGGCCGAGGCGGATGGCGAGGACGTCACCCTTGATCACGCGCAGATCGGCGATGACCTCGTTCAGTTTGTCGTTGAGCTGAGCTGCGCCCTCTCGAGCAATGGGGTCTTCCGGCACGGTACGCCTTTCGCGTGGTGGCGGGGCGGTGCCTGCTCCGCCCTTTCATACCAGACCCTACCTCAGACAGATCCACAAAGTGAACGTATTGTGCGTGTATGTCCTGAGGCGTATGCGAAAGGGACCAGGCACGGCATCGTGCCGCCGAGCCGCCTCATGCACCCGGTACTCCGCCCCTCCTGCCTCCAGGGCAGGGCTTCGGCGTAGTCGCGTGACGTCCGGGTCGTGGTGATCTTCGCGCTCGGCGGCGTCTCCGGAACATGACAGGCACGGACTTCCAAGATCATGGAGTTCTCTGCGCCCCGTGATCCAAGTGGAAATCCGTGCCTGACGACGCATCATCGCTGATCCCGCCTGTCCTTGACCAGCTCCGTGACCATCCCAGGGCCCCGGCAAGGTTGTTGATCACGCGGTCAGGAGGAGGTTGATGGGGCGGTCGGTGTCGCGGGCGTGGTGTCGTAGGGCGGCGGCGATGTTCTGGTGGCCGTAGAAGCGGAGGAGGGTGATCGCGGTGTTGCGGAGGCTCGCCATGACGCGGGGCGCGTTGGCGGTGCGGACCTGGGAGCGGTCCTCGTCAAAGGTGACGTCACGGACCCAGTGCAGGCGATTCTCGATTTCCCAGTGCGACTGCACCCATGTGGCCAGGAGTTCCGGGGGTGCGGTGCGGGCGTCCGCGCTGGTGATCAGATAAGCGATCTCGACGGTCCGTCTGCCCTTCTTGGTGACGGTGCGCCGTAGCTGGGCGACCTGCGCGGCCCGGGTAAAGTCGATCCAGGCGGGGATGTCGATGGCCTTGAGAGTGCGGGTGGCACGGCGCCCGTGCCCGCGATCCGTCCTGGTCACGGCAGGTATTCGAGCCCAGGGCAGAGCTTTGAGACGTGCATACAACGACTTCTGATGGGCCTTCACGGTCAGGACGTAGTCGGCGCCGGCCTCGGTGATGCCGCGGTGGCGTGCCGAGTGTGCAGCGCATCCATGGTGACCACCGCTCCGTGGAGATCAAGGACCTCCAGCAGGTCTCTGACCGCGGGAATCTCGTTGCTCTTCTCACGCACGGCGACTTGGCCGAGCACCGCTCCTGACCGGTGCGCGAGCGCGGCGACCAGGTGCGGGGCCGACGCGTCACCGCCGCGTGCGCCCCTCACGGTCCTGCCGTCGATCGCGATCACCCGCCGACCCGCTACCCGCGCGGCCCTCGTCGCCGCCCATATCCCAAGGAGCGCATCGAGACGGTCCGCGTCCAATTTCGCGAACAGGCGCCGCAGCGTCGACTCATCCACCGAACCCCGTACCAGTCCCAGCTGTTGTACGGCCACCGCTCCGGCATCCCGAGCCCACTCCCCGATCGCCGTGAAACCCCGCGCTCCGGCCATCACCGCGCAGACCGCGACCGCGATCAGCGCGCCCACCGGGTGACGGACCCCGCGCCGACGGCGCGGATCGGGTATCCGGCCCAGCAACTCCACGAGGAGCGCATGATCCGCGACGGGCGTGCGAACAGGCACAAAGATGCGAGACGATGGCATGGCGCGGGCGTCGTTCCCTTGGTCGGACGGACGGCGTAGGAACCTCCATCCAACCCGAACGGAACACGCCCGCGCACCTCACACACCCGCAAAGCCCCACGTCACAGAGCTACCAGACGACTTTGCCGGGACCCTGGTGACCATCCAGAGGCCGTGCCCGAGGAGGTATCGGGTCTGCTGGAACGGCTGGCCGAGGTGCCGGATCCGCGTGATCCTCGCGGGGTCCGCCACCGTCTGGCCGCGGTGCTCGCACCGCGCCGCGTGTGCTGTGCTGGCCGGGGCGACGTCGCTGCTGGCGGTCGGCG
>NZ_JBVIQR010000098.1:0-8975 GCF_055576875.1 Streptomyces sp. NPDC033229
CGAAGTCAGTTGACCAGGGACCGGCGGGGATATGACCACGGAAGATCAACGATCATGCCCCCGTCAAAGCAACGCGTTGTTTCCGGACAGCTTCGCCGCCGTCGAGGAGGCCGAAGAAGTCGAGGGTGAGCGGCTCGCCTCCGGCCTGGCCGAACCACAGGATCCGTCCACCGGCGCGCAGGGCGCGGGAGGTCGTCGAGCCGAGTGCGCCGCCGACGGATTCCAGCACGATGTCGAAGCCGCCGGACGGCAGGCCGCCCATGTCGTGAACCACCCTGACGTTCAGCGCGGCCAAGTACCGGCAGGGCTTTCGCTCCGTCACGACCGCGGTGACCTCGGCCCCGCCGGCCACGGCGAGTTGGGCGAGGAGGCCGCCGACCCCGCCACCGGCCCCGGTGACCAGGAGCCGACGGCCCGTCAGCGGACCGGCCTCTGCCAGAAGTCGACGAGCCAGGAGTCCCGCCAGCGGCAGGGCCGCGGCCGTCGGTGAGTCGACGCCGGCCGGGACGGGAGTCAGCCGGCCGGTCGGCACGGCGACGAGTTGGGCCGCCGCCCCGCCGGACGGCAGATGGAGGACGACGCGCACACCGGCGGCGGGTCCGGTGCCGTCGGCCGCCGGTCGTTCGATGTGCCCCACGGCGTCGATGCCCGGTCGGTAGCGGGTGCCGGGGGCGCTCAGGCAGAGGAGGTCGGGCCGGCTGAGGGAGAAGGTGCGCACGCGGACGAGGGCCTCGTGGGCGGCGGGGCGCGGTGGATCGACATCGGTGATCTCGGTGAGACGGCCGGGTCGCCCGGTGGGCGTGAGTGCGCGCATGACGGCTCCTGTGCGGTTCGCTCGGGTCGCTCTTCCACTGAAACGGCGGTACGGCTACCGGATTTCGACCGTAGCAGCGAAAACGGTAGTGCCACTACCGTTTTGCGGGAGTGGGTGGAGGGGCCTGCCCGGTTTGTCCGGCCTGAACGCTGATATCGCGCCAGCTCAAACCGAGCTCTGTCCTTCCTCGCGGCCATGGATAAGTTGGGACGCGGCGCGACAACTCGGCAACCATTCGATCGAGGAGTTTGCATGCCCGTCTCCACCGCACCCGGTACGAAGTGGGGCAACTGGACGAACCTGGAGGGCGGCATCTTCGCCGAGCCCTCCGCCGCCCTCAACTCCGACAATCGTGTCCAGGCATTCGTCCAGGGCGGCGCCAACGCGCTCTGGACCATCTGGGAAACGCGCGACCGCGGTTGGAGCCCCTGGAAGAAGATCGAGGGCTCACGCATCGAGGGCGTACCGCACGCCCTCCGTGGCAGGGACGGAAAGATCCGCGTCTTCTACCGCACCCCGGACAACCACCTGGAGGTCGTCACCCAGTCCGCCGTCAACGCCCATTTCGGCGCGCCCCAGCGGATCGTGACCAACATCGGCGGCGACCCGGCGGCGGCGCTCAACGGCGACGGACGCATCCAGATCTTCTTCCGGGGCACCGACGGCGCCCTGTGGTACACCCGCAACCAAGGTTTGGCGTACGAGGCCTACACCGCGCCCACGTCCCTCGGCGGCGGCATCCACGCCACCCCGTCCCCGGTACTCGACGGCTCCGGCCGGATCGTCGTCGCAGTCAAGGGCGGCAACGACACGCTGTACACCATCCAGCAGAAGGCATCGAACGCCGCCGACGCGTGGGACGCCTTCCAGCAGCAGACCACCGGAGTCACCACCCGGCCCTCCGCGGTCATCGAGCCGCCTCCCGCGTCCAGATCTTCTACCGCGGCTCGGACGGCTCGGCCTGGCGCGTCGGGCAGAGCGACGACTACGACGCCTGGCAGACCTCCGCGTCGCTCAAGGGCCAGATCATCGAGCGCCCCACTGCCTGCCTCGGCCAGGACGGCCGGGTCAACGTCCTGGTCAAGGGCACCGACAAAAAGCTCTGGGTCACGGTCCAGACAGCCGAGAACGCCGCCGCCTACGAAGCCTTCCAGACCCTGGAGGGCGTCATCGGCGACGTCCACGTCAGCCCCGTGATCATGAACCGGGTGGGGCTGCTGTATGTGTTCACCCAGGGCTCGGGCACCGCGCGCAACCTCTGGCTGCAGCGGCAGAACTGGGCGTGACGCCACCGGGGAACCGGGCGTAACGCCACCGGATTCCAAGGCCGCGCGCACGACCGGGCACCCGCTGCCCTTAGTGCGCGCGGTGACGTCCGCCCCGGTACGACGTCACACCTGCCCCACCCCCTACTCGGGTATCCCCCCCGGTTTGGCTCCGGGGTGTGACGCAGTGTCAACCGTCCTCTTCCTACCTTTCCCTCCTCCGCAGCACCGGAAGAGGGAGAGTCATCCATGCGCCGTTTCAAGCGCACACTGGCCGCCGTGGCGCTCGCCACGACGGTCGTCGCGGGCACGGCGGGCTGGGCCACCGGCAGCGAGCAGACCGCTGTCACCGGTCCGCCGGCCGGCACCGCCGCCTGGCGCGCGGACGACTTGCTGCACCGCCCGCTGCCCGACCCCGCGACCGCCGCCCCCGCCGACGTCGCCCGCTTCTTCTCCTCCTTGACCGAGGCGCGGCGCACCGAACTGGCCGCCCGCCACCCGCTGGTCGTCGGAAATCTCGACGGCGCCCCCGTGGCGCTGCGGTACGGGGCCAACGCCCGGGCGATCGCGGCCGAGCGCGCCAAGGAGCGCGCCCGGGCCGCCGACCCCGCACTCCCCGAGTACGAGCGGCTGCGCGCGGGCGAACTGGCGGACCGCTACGCACGGCTCCTCGCCCCGGGCCGACAGATCCTCGCCTTCGACCCGCGCGGCCGCGGCCAGCTCGCCGAGGTCTACGGCGACTGGGCGGCGGCGAAGCACACGGCGGTCGTCGTGCCCGGCTCGGACATCGACCTCGCCTCCTTCGACCGCGCGCACGACCGGTACGGCGCCCCGGCCGGAATGGCCGCCGCGCTGCGGGCCGAGATGGCCCGCCAGGCGCCCGGCACCCCCACCGCCGTGATCGCCTGGGCCGGGTACACCACCCCCGTCGGTGTCGGACTCGACGCCGCCACCGGCCGTCTCGCGAAGGCGGGCGCACCGCGCCTGGACCGCTTCCTCGGCGGCCTCGCGACCCTCGGTTCCGCCGTGCCCGCGGTGTTCTGCCACAGCTACGGTTCGGTCGTCTGCGGCCTTGCCGCCCCTGACCTCGAGCGCGCCGACGCGGCCGACCTCGTCGTCCTCGGCAGCCCCGGCGTCCGCGCCGACTCCGCCGCCGGCCTGCACACGGGCGCCCGCGTCTGGGCGGTCCGCCGCGACAGCGGGGACTGGATCGGCAACATCCCCAACGTCCGGTTGCTGGGTCTCGGGCACGGAACCGACCCCACCTCGGCGGAGTTCGGCGCCCGGATCGTCTCCTCCGCCGGTGCCCACGGCCACTCGGGCTACTTCGCGCCGGGCACGCAGTCGCTGCGGAACTTCGCGAGGATCGCCCTGGGGGCGTATGACGCTGTCCGCTAGGGCCTGTCCGGCGGGTCTTCGGCTGCGGGCCGTCGTTGCCGCCTGTCGCCTGTCCGGCGGGTCTTCGGCTGCCGACCGCTGTGCCGCCTGCGGCGACGGGCGCCCTTCGGGCGCGTCCTCAAACGCCGGACAGGCTGGTTTGGCCGGCCTCAGCCGATATCAGCCCGTCCGGCGTTTGAGGACACCGCCGCGCAGCGGTGGTGCGACGTCCTCGACGCCGTTCGTCCTCCGTCGCGCGCTACCGCGCTACCGCGTCGTGTAGCCGCCGTTGGCGAAGAGCGTCTGGCCGGTGATCCACCAGCCATCGGTGGCCAGGAAGGTCACGATCGGCGCGATGTCCTCGATCTTGGTGAGCTGGTTGGCCATGGCCTGGGACTTGTGGAACTCGACGCGCTCGGGTGTCTCCTGGCCGTAGAAGAAGGGGGTGTCCATCGGGCCGGGGGCGATGTTGTTCACGGAGATGCCGCGTGGCGCGAACTCCTTGGCCGCCGCCCGGGTGAAGTGCTCCACGGGAGCCTTGCAGCCCGCGTAGGTGGAATAGCCGTCGGTGAAGGCCGCCAGCAGCGACGTGACGATGGTGATCACCTTGCCGTTGTCGTTGAGGTGCTTGCCCGCCTCGCGGATGAAGAAGTACGCGGCCTTGGCGTTCACGCCCGCCATCCGGTCGTACTCGGCTTCGGTCGTCTCCATGATCGGCTTGCGCAGCACCATCCCGGAGGTGTTGACCGCCACGTCGATCCCGCCGAACCGCTCCTTGGCGGTGGTGAACAGATCCTCCACGACGTCGACCTTGGTCAGGTCGCCCTGGATCGTCTCCGCCTGACCGCCGGCCGCCTCCACCGCTTTCGCGGTCGCCACCGCATCCCCCTTGGTGCCGTCGGAGTGGTAGTGCACCACCACGTTCGCGCCCTGATCGGCGACGGTGCGGCTGATGAGGCCGCCCAGGTTCTTCGCCCCGGCGCCGACCAGGACGACCTTGCCCTTGAGGGACTGGTTGCTGCCGCTCATGTCACTGCCCTTCTCCGTGTCACTTCTCCGTGTCGCTCGCGGTCCGCGCGGGTGCGGGTCACGCCGACCAGCCTTGCCCAGACGGGTGCCCTTCGCAGCTCGAGCCGGGCCGACGAGAGATCGCTGAAGATCGCCGACATTGCGAAGAACCCTTCGCGAAGAAGTGTTCGCGAAGGACCGTTCGCGGTTTAGGGTGGCCGGCATGGCAGAAGTCGGTAGCGCAGAAGTCGGCAGGGAAGAACGAGAGCGGCCGGACGGCCCGCCCCCCGGGACGCACGTGGTCCTGGACGCCAAGGGCCTGCGGGCCATGGCCCATCCGGTCCGGGTGCAGTTGGTCGGACTGCTGCGCACGTACGGTCCGTCGACGGCCACCCGCCTCGCCGAACGGCTGGGCCTGGGATCGGGAGTGACCAGCTACCACCTGCGACAGCTCGGCACCGCCGGATTCGTCGAGGAGGACATCGACCGCGGCAACGCGCGGGAGCGCTGGTGGCGGGCGGTGCACCAGGGCACCTGGCTGACCGACAAGGGTCTCGCCGACCGCGAACCCGAGGCCACCATGGCCTATATGCGCTCAGTGGCTGACTCCCACGCGCAACGCGCCCGGCTGGCCCTGGGAGCGGTGGAGACCATGCCGCGCCCCTGGCGGGACAACCTCGACCTGAGCGACTGGTCCCTGCGGCTCACCCCCGAGGAGGCCGCGAGTCTGGGCGAGGAGCTGCGGGCCGTCGTCAACCGCTACCGGCGGGACACGCCCGAAGCGGGATCCGGTGCGCCGGAAGGCGCCGAACGCGTCGTGCTGATCACGCACCTCCTGCCGGAGCCGGACGCCGTCGCCGAACCGGAGCGGGAGACGCCGTGACGAAGGCAACCCCGCCGACGGGCGGCATATCCGGCCGGCGCAGCCTCCGGCCGCTGGCCGCGGTGCTCGCCGCCACCGCCGTATCGCTGACCGGAACCCGGGTGTCGGCCATCGCCCTGCCGTGGTTCGTGCTCGTCACCACCGGCAGCGCCACCCAAACAGGTCTCGTCGCGTTCTGCGAAATGACCCCGTACGTGGTCGTCAAGGCGCTCACCGGGCCGCTGGTCGACCGCGTCGGCCCGCGCGTCGTCTCCTGGTCCACCGACTCGCTCAGTGCGGTCGCCGCAGGCCTCGTCCCCCTGCTGTACGCCCTGGACCTGCTGCCCTTCTGGCTGCTGCTGGCGCTGGTGGCGGTCATCGGGGCGGTACGCGGCCCCGGCGACCTGGCCAAGGACATCATGGTCCCGGAGGCCGCCGAACGCAGCGCGGTCCCCCTGGAGCGGGCCACCGGGATCTCCGGCGTGACCGAGCGGCTCGCCTCCACCGTCGGCCCGGCGGCGGGCGGCGCGCTGGTGGCCCTGCTCGGCCCGCAGGCGGGCCTCGTCGTCAACGCCGCCTGCTTCGCCCTGGGTTCGGTGATCATCGGGCTGGCCCTGCCCCGCGGCATGGGACACGCCACCGAGTCGCCCGTCACCCCGGAAGGCGAGAAGGAGCCGGGCTACTGGCGGCGCTTCGGCGAGGGCTTCACCTTCCTGCGCGGTGAACCCCTGCTGCTCACCATCATTGTCACGGTCGGCATCACCAACCTGCTCGACGCCGCCTTCATGACCGTGCTCGTACCGGTCTGGGCCAAGGAGTCCGGCGGTGGCCCCGCCGCGATCGGACTGATCAGCAGCGTCGCCGGCATCACCGCGGTCCTCGGCAGCCTCGTCGCGGCCGCCGTGGCCCATCGGCTGCGTCGTCGGCTGGTGTTCTTCACCGGCTTCCTGATCATCGGGGCACCACGGTTCCTGGTCCTCGCCTCCGGCGTGCCGATGTGGGCGGTGCTGGCGGTTTTCGCCGTCGGCGGCTTCGGTGGCGGATTCCTCAACCCCATTCTCGGAGCGATCTCCTTCGAACGGGTTCCGCGCCAACTGCTGGGACGGGTAAGGGCGTTGGGTGGCTCGATGGCCTGGGCGGGCATCCCCCTCGGCGGCCTGTTGGCCGGGGCGGCGGTGGCTTCGTTCGGCCTCGTGCCGGTGCTCGTGGCGGGCGGCGCGGCGTACTTCCTCACCACCAGCCTGGCCGGGCTGCGGCCCGAGTGGCGGGAGATGGACCGGCTACGCGGTGTCGGCCGCGCACGGGGCGAGGAGGGCGGCACGGGTGGCCCGGCGTCATCACCCCACGCCGAAGCGCCGGTCCGACCAGGCTCAGATCAAGGTGCGGCAGCGGGGGTGCGCGAAAAGGAGATGCCACTCTCCGGGCCCTGACGTAATGTGCGCTCCTGGATTGTGACTCTTACTTCGGGAGGGCTTGATGATTCCGGAACTGGTCAGGACCTGGGGCGCCGGCTGGGCTGTATCGCGCGGCACGCCCCCACCGGCCGAACGGCCGTGGGGCCTCTACCTCGAGGTGGGCTACCCCGATCAAGTGGCACGCCACGTACTGCCCGTTGCGGATGAGTTCTCGGTACGCGAGGCCGCCGCCTCGGTGACCGTGCCGCACACCTGGCTCAAGGTGCCCATGGAGCACGAAGACATCGGGCACTGGCTGCCCGAGGGCTGGGTGGTGGACAAGGACGAGGCGGGATATCTGATGGCCGTGGACCTGCAGGCCACGAACCCGGTGGCGCCCGAGGGCTACTCCGCGTCCCTGGAGACCCGGGACGGTGTCGTGTACGTGCGGGTGCGCGACACCGCGGGCGGCGAGTTCGTGGCCAAGGGACAGATGGCCGTTCTCGGCCGGGCGGCGGTCATCGACCGTGTCGGCACCGACGACGCTCATCGCCGCCGTGGCCTGGGCGCCTTCGTGATGCGCACCCTCACCGACCACGCCGTCGCGCAGGGCGCGGTCCTCGGTGTGCTGGGCGCGACCCCCGACGGACGTGCGCTGTACGAGGCGCTGGGCTGGAAGGTCCACGCCCCGCTGGCAGCCTGCATCTACAAGCCCTGAACAAGACACGACCCCGCATGCGGACCCGGCGCGCGGCTACGGCACCGACCCGACCAGAGCGGCCAGCAATGCCTCGACGTGCGGCTGGGGCCGAGCGCGATGCCGGGAGGCGGTGGCCACCCCGATGTAGCGCGCGGGGCGTGGCGGATCGATGGGGACGACGACCACACCGGCGACCGAAGGATCCAGGGCGATCCGCGGGATGAGGGAAACGCCGACGCCCGCGGCCACCAGGGTCTGCGCGAAGAAGAAATCGGTGGTGGCGGCCGACACACGCAATTCGGAGCCGGCGAGTTCGGCATAGCGGTGCATGAAGGCCTGGGCCTTCATGCACCCCATCACCCAGCGCTCCCGCACGAGTTCGGCCAGATCCAGGCTCGCCCGGTCGGCGAGACGATGCCCCACCGGCAGCACGGCCGACATCGGATCGTCCATCAGCGGCACCCAGTCCAACCCGGACCGGTCACCGGGCCGGACGGGCAGTGGTCCGTCGAAGTGATAGGCGAGCGCGATGTCGGCCCGCCCCTCGCGCACCAGCGGCAGGCTGTGCTCCGGCTCCTTCTGCAGCACGGTCAGCTCCACCTCGGGATGCTCGGCGACGAAGTGGGTCAGCACCGGCGGCAGCAGCCGGTGACCACCGCTGGTGAACGTCGCCACGGTCAGCTTCGTACGCCCCGTGGCCAGCCGGTCGATCTGCTCCCGGGCATGCGACAACTCCGCCGAGATCGCCTCGGCGGCCTCGACGAGAAGCCGCCCCGGCTCGGTCAGGGAAACACCCCGGGTACTGCGCTCGACGACCTGGGCGCCGAGCGTCCGTTCCAACGCGGCGATCTGCTGGGAAACGGCGGACGGCGTGAGCAGCAGGGCAGCCGCGGCCTTGTTGAAACTGCCGCTCCGGGCGACCTCGCGGAGCGTAGTGAGCCGCTGGACATCAATCATCAGTCGTCCTTCATACGGGTTAAGCAAGTCACCACTTCTGCTGATGATCGCATTCCGGCAGGCTCGTGCACACAGCGGGACGAGCACTCCGGGAAGAGGACACATGAAGCACGTGGGCGTCATCGGCGGCAGCCGTTACTTCGGCAGGCACGTGGTACTGCGGCTCCGCGACGCGGGGGCCCGCGTGACGGTCGTCAACCGTGGCTCATCGACCCCGCCGCCCGGCGTCGACCACGTGACAGCCGACCGCGACGACGAGAGGGCTCTCGGCGCGGCGCTGGGGAACCGCACCTTCGACGTGGTCATCGACCAGGTCTGCAATACGCCGCAGCAGGCAGCCGCCGCCCGCCGCGTCTTCCACGACCGCACCTCGCGTTACGTCATGACCTCGACCATCGAGGTCTACGACCCGGCCTCCTCCGACGCCATCCGCCCGACACCGCCGGGAGCCGGCGTCCCCGAGGACGCCATCGATACCACGCACTGGCCCGTACGCCCGGAACTACTGATCTTTTCGTAAGTTCGGTGGGTGTGCTGGCCTTGCGAGTGGGAGGCTTTTGGGGTGGCTTATCAACCCTGGCCTTCGGCTGCCGGTTCG
>NZ_JBVIQR010000099.1:0-8202 GCF_055576875.1 Streptomyces sp. NPDC033229
CCTTCTCGACGTCTGGTGTGAAACCAACAACCCCCCAACAAAAAAAAGAGGGGACGGGAGGCCCCCCCCCCCCCCCCCCCGAGACCGGCCGGTGCGGCACCCGAGTGCCGGGCCCACAAGGTCGACACATCGGTCGCGGACCAGGCCGAGGACCTGGTGTCCGGGGCAAAGTCCGAACCCGGCCCGCTGCCGGCGATGGTGGTGGCCATTCCTTCCCACCGGTTGCCGCTGGTGGCCCCGTCCAACCGGGGAGTGGGAGCGCCCTGCCGGCCGAGCTCGGCTTCGGCTCGGGCATGACGTGCTGAGGCACCTACGGGACCACGCCCGCGGCCCCTCGGCGCCAGCGGGCCACAAGCATGGGTACGCGGAACCGCAACGTTCAGGTCAGCAAATTGAACAGGGGGCCCAGTGCCGGGCATGGCGCCTTGTCGAGCCGCGGCGGCGGCACCGGCGTCTGGTGCTCCTCCGGCAGCAGCGGCCGCATCGGATTGGTGTCGCCGGCGTACCGGGTGGTGTAAAGGGCCCAGTCCATGTTGCCGCGCAACATCCAGTCGAGTTCGTCCAGGAGAGTGCGGGTGGCTTCGCCGACCTGAGGTTTGAGCTTCTCTCGCAATTGCAGGAAGAGCTCCATGACGAGGTTGACGAGTTCGACCGCCGGAGGCCCAGCCTTGCACGGTGGAATCCCCAGGTCATGTGCGACGGCGTTGATGAGGTTGTAGGCCTCGTCGGGACCGTCACTGGCCCATCCGGCGAAGTCGAGGTGGAAGTGAGCCAAAGTGCCGGTGAGGCGGTAGAGGCCCTGCATGATGGGATGTCGTCGTTCGTTCTCCGGAATTGTCAGCCGATTACAGACCTCCTCCATGGTCGTGAAGGCTCCCGTGTACTTCGCGCCGCTCAAAAGCCGTCGAATGTATTCGTCCGCCCCGCAGTGTTCCGCGCGGACCGCGTAGCCGATTTCGGTCGCCGTCTCGCGTAGGCCGCGCTCAAGGCCCTTCATCACTCCACGGACGGCCGCCGGTGGCGCATGCTCCTCGCCGTAGCGGCGCAGCGCCCAGATGTAGGCGCTCAGCGGGTGTAGGCGGTCAGGATCGGGGATGTCGAGAGGGGTGAGAAGAGCATGCCGTTGCTGCGGTGCCACCTCGGCGTACCGCTGCTGCCGGTCCTGCACGGTCCCCCGGTCGTAGAGGTCGTCGGAGAGGAGGAGCCATGACGATACGGCGCTGAACCAGACGCGCAGATGCTGGGGAACGCGTGGGTTGAAACACATGTTCGCTGAATAGGCACAGGAGTCGAGGATGTCGTGATCCCGTGCACCGAGATACCCGGTGTAAGGCCGAGCCCATTCCCGAGTGCCTTCGACGATATCCTCGTAATCGTGGGAGTAATCGAGCGGGGGAAGCGGGAAGTGCAGGCGCAGCTCGTCAGAGGGCTGATGGCCACGCATCCGCAGAGGCTCGGTAGCCGACATGTCGTCTTCCTTTCCGTGCGGGGTGCTGTTGCCGGTGGTGAGGTGTCCACGGGGCCTTGAGCGCGTACGCAAGCGCCGGTGCGGTTGTTTGGCCTCAGGCGTACCGGCTTGGCCACGGCTCCCCACGCCCACGGTCGTGTAACCCTCCACGCACCGTGCGTGAACCGCCTGAACTGGCCGACCCGGGGGCCGTCTTCAATGGGGGCCAAGTGCCGGGCCGGGCGATTGCTCTCTCCGAGTGTCATGGACCGTTGGGTGGTGTGGTCGTCCGTGCCGCCGCGCGGTGGCCGGCGAGGGCGCGCAGTGCGTAGATGCTCGGGAGGATTTTGAAGTCGATGGGGATGAAGCGGGGCGAGTAGGTGTCGGGGGGTGCGGTGAAGCTGCCGTCGGGGTTTTGAACGTTGAGCAGGTAGGTGGCTGCGCGGGCGGCTGCCGGGTGGTCCGGGCGGGTCCTGGCGAGGGTGCAGAGTGCGAAGGCGGTGCTGGTGGGATCGCTGGGCTCCCCAGGCTGCTGGCCCCAGCCGCCGTCGGGGTTTTGGCGGCGGCCCAGGAACTCGGTGCTGCGGCGGACGGCGTGGCGTGCGGCCTGCTCCAGCAGCGGCTGCAGACGGCCGTGGGTGATGGCGCTCTGCATGCCGAGGCAGGCGCGCAGGATGACGTTGGCGTCGCTGGCACTCCAGTTGAGGGAGAAGCCACCGTCGGCGTGCTGCTGGTCAATGACGAACCGCACAGCGCGCTGCACTTGGGCGGTGTGGATCGGCTGGGCGGACAGGATCGTAGCGGTCTCGCCGGTGATGGAGGTTTCCGAGGGGTTCCCGTGCTGGTAGTTGGGGACGCCGCCGTCAGGGTTCTGCATGCGACACAAGTAGGGGTAGCCGCGCCGCAGGTGCTCGGTGTAGCGGGGGTGGGGGGCCGATTGCAGCGCCTCCATGACGAACGACGTGGTCTCGACATCCGTCTGCGTAGTGGCCGCGTTGTAGACCCAGCCCCCGGTGACGTCCTGGCGGGCGGCCAGCCAGTCGGTCATGCGGTCGAGGAGGGCCGGGTCGGCGTCGGCCTCGGCCAGTGCCGTGGCGGTGAGGGCGGTAATGGTGACGTTCATGTCGGGGCAGAGGCTGAATCCGCCGTCGTGTCGTTGGGCGGCCAGGAGCGCGGTGCGCCCGTTCCGGGACTGCTGCTGGTAGGCGGGGAAGCCGTGGAGTGCGGTCAGGACCAGCAGGTGGACCAGTATGTTGCCTTCCCAGATCCGGTCCGGCCGCAGCAGGGAGGCTAGCAGCCGCAGATCGTCGTGCCGGATCCATTCACCCTGTTTTCCGAGAGCGCGGGCGAGGATCACCTTGCACGCCGTCATCTCCACCTGTTTCCAGACCTGAAGGTCACCTGCTTCGAAGATCTCCGCCGGTGTCGCAGTCGCCTCACCGGTAGCTCCCACTGCATAGAGCACCGCCTCCAGGAGCACGCGCTTGCGGCCGGCGGTGAAATGATCGATGTCCTTGGTGATCTCCTGGACCAGGACGGATCCGTTCGGCACGGGGAAGCCGAGTGCCGCTGTGGCCAAGACGGCGTCAAGCCGGGACGCGGCGGATGCACGTGTCTTCTCCAAGTAGACGCGCAGCGGTTGCCGGACGTCAGGCTGGGTCTCAGGTGCTTCGAGGAGGCGCAGGGCGAGCGCCGATTCCAGGACCCGACTTTCACAGGGTGCGTGGACGCCACCGTCAGGGTTGACCCATCCGGTCAGATGCTCGATGAGGCGATGCCGACCGGCACGGAACCGCCGGATTCCTCCCTCGGACCTTACCGCGCCCATGACCGGGCGCCTTCACAGAGAACTCGCCCCGACCGACCGGTTGTTGCAGGGTGCCCTGGAGCAGGCACTCCATGGAGGAAGAAACCAGGTTTCACCAGAACGCTCCTCTCGCGCTGTCGCAACTGTGGTGCCGTACGGCTCGACTTCACGGGCAAGCCGAAGTGTCGGCACTCTTCGGCTGCTGTGACCGCTTGTACGTCGTCGTGGCGCGTGGTCGGTCACGCCAGGGCGCTGTCGGCCATGCCGTGGGCAAGGGAGGCGCCGGAGGTGACGGCCGATCGTGTGTCACACACGGCAGCCCAGATATCTGCGAATTCGCTGGACCAGTGAGTCGTTTGCTATTGGCCTGCACAGCGACGAGTGCGGTCCCGACGAGGCGGTCCATGTTGGAGGAGTGCGGGTAACCGACGACAACGCCTGGCCGGCCTCGCCCCTGAGCTGCCTGATGGCGGTCTAGTGGTTCCAGGCGGTGTATTCATCGCCACAGCCATCGGATCAAGGTATTCGGCGATCAGCGCGCCGTCGCCGCTGACCGTGACGACTGCCCGGTCGCCGTCTTCGGCCAGGGCATGAGCCGTAGCCGGGCCGCCGGTGCAGGACAGGGCGGTGGAGGCCCACGGGTTCTCGACGATGTCGTGCCGGGACTCTTCGCGGGAGAGGTAGCCGGGCAGGCCGCCGGCAGCGCACAACCCGCCAAAGCTGATCCGATGGCCCGCCAGGAGCCGGTGAGGTACCTCTGATGGACGGAGTCGAACAGGATGCCGTCGTGGGGAGAGTAGAAGACGCGGTGCAGCGCGATCGTCAACTCGACCACCCCCAGGCTCCGCTCCAGTCGCTCGCCTGAGGCGCATACCATCGCCACAAGAACAGCGGCGAATGTCCAGACCGGTGCGGAAAGCACCCACTCCGGCAGCACCCGCAGGGCCTTCGGGACCGCCTTGGGCATCAGGAACCCGGGCACATGCGTCGCATTGATGGTACGGACTCTTCATGAAGGGTCTCTCCGCCGTGATGCATATCGTTGGCCGTCAGTGGGCCCATGGGGCACGGCGCCGTGAGGGTGTGCGCCCGGCCGGTCCCTCACCGTTGACCAGTTCCCATACATGGCGCCGGATCCGCGAGTGGTCCCTACGGGGCGTGGGGGTGTCCACCGTTTCAATATGCCCTGCTCTCAGCGGACGATATGCGGGCAACCGAGTGCACTCACCGCCGTGGGGAAGCGCGGCGGTGCCCCCGCGGACGCCGTTGTGCCCCGCCCGGCGGCCAACGCGGCGGCGCGCACCACCCGGGTCGGAGCCGACCCGTCCGCGCCGGAGCGTCGGCGCGTCCGCGAGCGGTGTCACCGGTGGAAGGAGCCGAGGCGAACCCTTGCCGGGTGAGAGCGGTGTGGAAGGACCGTTCGAGAGAGCAACCGTTGCACATCAGCACCAAGAGGTCACGGCCGGTGCCAGTGCTCCGGGTGAAGGTGCATACCGGTGGATCGGCGTCGTGGTTCGACACTCCTGGCGCCAGGGAGTGGCCCCGTACCCTCCCGGGTCGACGGCCTGAGCACCTGTGACATCGTCAGGTGCCCGTACGCGTCGGTCAGCCGTCGGGCCCATGCCATGTGCACGGCCTCGAACCGGAAGCCGGTATCGGTCCCCATGGCGTCGAAGAGTACGCCCAGCAGGGCAGGCACGCTCACGGCGGCGGTGAATCGGGACGTCGCGCGCCAAGGGCCGGGTAGGTCGCTCTCGACCATGACGGGGTAACAATCGGGTGGGGGGACCGGCGCCAAAGGGACTCGGCGACAAAGCATAAGGCCTGTTCGGATTCTCGGTCTTGTCGAGAGGTACGGCGAAGGTTAGGGGCTTCTACCCGGCTTCGTGCTTGCTGTACCGGGGAAGGTTCCTCGCCCAGGGTTCGCAGTTGGCCATCCACTCCTGCAGCCGGTCCAGGAACGACTCGAGGTCAGGATGGCACCCGGCTCCCAAGTGGGGCAGGCGGGCCCGCAGATCGACGAAGGCGTCGGCGTCGGCCCGGATGATCTCCGCGGCGGTATCGACGGCGTTCTGGAGGGTGCAGCCGCGTTCGGCCCGGATGACCGTGACGATGTTGGACATGGTGCCTTCGTGGAGATCCTTCGACACGGTCACGATGTCCGTGTACCTCGCGATGTAGTCCGCGGCGATTTCTTGGAGGGTCTCGACCGCCGGGTGCGCGCGGATCCAGGAGGGAATGCACAGCCGATGGGCCAGGATGTCGAGTTCGAATAGGGGCTCCGGTCCGCTCTTCACGACTTTGATGCGGCGGTATTCCGCCAACGAGGGTGTCCGGCCACTCCGGTGGACGTCGATTTCCCACAGGCGGGCCGTCATGTTACGGCCGAAGTAGTGAGGGAGCCGGGAGTCCGTCCAGCCGGGACAGTACTCGTCCAGTCGCTCCCTGAGGGAGGCGGTCAAACGCGTGGGCACCGGATCGTCGGCCGCGACGGGCTCGCCGCACAGGACCCGGACAGTACGGCGGCAGAAGTCCACCGCTTCCGCGGTTTCCCGGAACGTGCCGTCGGGCCTGCGGTCGCACCAATGGTCGCTTGTGAAGTAAATCGCCCAATACAGCTGCATAAGCCAGTTGCCTTCGGTGGTGAGTCGCGGGGACAAACGCGCCGTGAACTCGCCCAGGCGGAGCTCGGCCAGCATCTCGGCGAGTGCAGGGTTGTCGTCGAGGTCATGTACCAGAGCCGCGATGTCGCGCCCGACGCCCTCGGCGGCCGGCTGCGGCTGGTCGCACGTGCCGGTGAAGGGGCAGTAAAGGTCGGGAATGGAGAAGCGGGTTTCGGCAGACATAGTTGTCCTTCGTTTGTCGCGGGCTGTGGGGCGTGCGCGGCCGTCCGTCGGGCGTTGTGACGAGGGCGCGCGGTACGTAGATGGCGGGGAGGGCTTCGAAGCCGACGGGAATGCCGTCGGGTGAGGAACCGACGAGGGGGCCACCCGCCTGAGCCTGGGCTGCCCAGGCGGGTGGTCGTGCTTTCTACTGCTTCTTGGTCTCGGTCGGCCGCGACGAAGGTGAGGACGGAGGCGGTGCTGGCACGCCGACCAGTGCTGCGGCGCACGGTCTGTTCGATGGGTGGCCGCGGGCGGCACTAGGCGACTGCGGGTGGTGGCGTCCTGCCGACCGTGGCAGGTATATGCGGGGGGACCACCAGTGCACCGCATACCTGCGCGGCCGTCCAGGGGGCGCGAATGAGACCGGCCTCCCGCGCCCTTGTTCCTCCTCCCCCCCCCGTGCTCACGGTAGTCAGCGAGTACGGCACCACCCGCCGCCTGCGGGTCACCGGCTTCGAGGGCGACCGCGCGGTGTGCCGCGTCGAGCACAACCTGGGCGGACCGGCCGGCAAGATGATCAAAATCGCGCGGAGCCGGCTCAAGGCGCCCGGCTTCGTCTGCTGGAGGACACCGTCCCCGAGGAGGACCTGGAGCTGTACACCCGGCTCCTGGACGCCCTCTCAGCCGTCCACCGACCCGACACCTCCCGGACCGTCTACGCCCGCGCCGCGCTCTCCGCCGAGTGAGCTCCGGTGGCGACCACACCCTCGTCCGCCGACCATGCCGACGCGGCAGGTGACAGGTGGCCCCTCCTGGTACGGGTGACCGGCGGACGACTCGACCGTGGACGCCTTGACGATGGTCGGCAGCCCGTCGAGCTCGCCTGCGACCGGCTCGCCGCCCTGAGCGACCTGGACAACCCGTGGCGTTCGCCGTGCCCGCCCTGCAGTCGGCCTACCTCAAGACCCACCACCCCGCCGCGTTCCTCGTCGGCCTGCTTGAGCACGACCGCGGCATGTGGCCCGCCCGCGTGCTGATCGCTGACTTCCGGCGCCGCGGTGTCCCGGCCCTGCCCGTCGACATCAACCGCTCCCACCCCTCCCACCAGGTCGAGAAGACCGAGACGGGCGTGTGGGCGGTACGCCTCGCCCTCAGCACGGTCAAGGGCATCACCGAAGCGGACGTCGCCCGCATCGCCGCAGGCCAGCCCTACGTCTCCCTCCAGGACCTGTGGCAACGGGCCCGCCCCGCCCTGCCCACCGCCCAGCGCCTGGTCGAGATCGGCGCCCTCGACGCCCTGCGCGGCACACTCACCCGCCGCGACCTGCTCCTGCAAACCACCGAGCTCCACCGCCACACCCGCACCCACCACCCCGCCGCCGGTCAGCGCCCCCTGGACGGCACCCTTGTGACCGCCCAGCCGTCCGGCCTGCCGGAGATGACCAGCCGCGAAGCCCTCACCGCCGAACTGAATACCCTCTCCATCGACGTCTCCCAGCACCTGATGGACCACCACCACCGGCTCCTGCGCGAGATCGGCGCCACTACCGCCGCCCGCCTGCGCACCCTCCACCCCGGCCAGACCGTCCTCGTCGCCGGCGTGCGCGCCTCCACCCAGACCCCGCCCATTCCCTCCGGCAAGCGAATCATCTTCGTCACGCTCGAAGACGGCACGGGCCTGGTGGATCTCGCGTTCTTCGACAACACCCACGACCGCTGTGCCCACACGACCTTCCACTCGGGGATATTGCTGGTCAGAGGCACGGTGGAGGCCCGCGGCCGTCACCACCTCGCTCGCGCACCGCCCGCAACAGCCGCTCGAACTGCCCGGCCCGCAGTCCGGTGAACGTCTCCACCCACACCCGCTCGGCCCGCAACACCCCAGCCATACGGGAAAGATGCCTGCTCACCGGGTTGCGGAACACGCTTTACGAGCTCGTGCATGGTTGGCTGTGGTCGCTTGGCGGAAGCACTGCTGTGTGGTGGGGAATGAAGCGCGTGCGTTGATCGTCGGCAATGAGAGAATCACGGGGCTGTCGCCCGAAGTGATCGCCGAACTCGTTGCGAAGCTAGGTCCGTTGTGACACGAGCGTCATCGGGCCAGGCTCGTCTCCCGGGACCGT
>NZ_JBVIQR010000100.1:0-7989 GCF_055576875.1 Streptomyces sp. NPDC033229
TCGGCTGGCAGGGCTCAAGGCTCAGTTCGCGCATGAGCCGGCGGATCAGCTCCAGGCCCGCGGTGCGGCCCCAGCGGTGCAGCTGGGCGTGGATGCGCCGGTAGCCGTAGGTGCTGTCGGCATCCTCGAATGCCTTACGGATGAGCAGCTTCAATTCCTCGCGCCGCTGGGCCGTCGCGGATTCCGGACGGTCACGCCAGTTGTAGTAGCCGGATTTGGACACGTCGAGGTGATCACACATGAACTCGACGCTGTACGCGTACTCCACCGTGTCGAGCCGCATCTCATCGATGAACTCGTACTTACTTGCTACCGGGGATCCTTCGCGAAGTACGCCGCGCATTTCTTCAGTAAGGCGTTCTCCATCTCGACTTCGCGAATGCGGCCTTCGAGTTCCTTGAGGCGGGCCCGCTCACTCAACGTCAGTTCTGCATCGGCAGCTCGCTCGTGCTGTTTCTGATACTTCTTCACCCAGCCTCGGAGGGTCTCCGGATTCAGCTCAAGCTCACGAGCTGTATCGGAAATGGTCTTGCTGGACCGGAGCGCGATTTGCGCGGCTTCCTCGCGGAACTCCGGTGAATACTTACTGGGTGGCGCCACTTCGACTTCCTCGTTTCCTGTTCAGGGCAACCCTATTGGGTCCCTGTCCGGGAACTTCGAGGCCCCTCAGGAGCCGCCTTCGGCGCACTGGTGTGGATCTTCCAGGACGGGCACCTGCTGTGGCTGGTCGGGGGAGCCCGCACCGGATACATCGACGTGGCACAACCCGTGATCATGCTGCTGCTGTTGATCGCCCTCTCGATGGACTACGAGTTCTTCCTGCTCTCGCGCATCCGCGAGCAGTACGACATCTCCCGCGACAACACCACCGCGGTCGCGCTC
Organism: Streptomyces sp. NPDC033229; assembly: GCF_055576875.1. Classification (NCBI taxonomy): domain Bacteria; kingdom Bacillati; phylum Actinomycetota; class Actinomycetes; order Kitasatosporales; family Streptomycetaceae; genus Streptomyces; species Streptomyces sp. NPDC033229. The sequence continues at coordinate 883 of NZ_JBVIQR010000100.1, forward strand.
GGACTACAACGGTCCGCGCCAGTCATCACCGCAGCCGCCTTGGTCGTCCTGGTGGTCAGTGCAATCTTCGCCAGCAGCGGCGTCATGACTGTCAAACAGTTGTGCGTCGGTATCTTCATCGCCATCGCCGTGGACGCCACCCTAATCCAGGCGTTGCTCGTCCCGGCCGTCATGCGGCTGCTCGGCCAGGCCAACTGGTGGCTGCCCTCCGCGGGTGGCAGCACCCCGAGCGGCACAAAACCCTCCGCGGAACTGACCGCACACCGAATGTAGTTGCGTGCCATCGAACGCAACTACATACCCTGCTGCCCGGCAGCGTCATGTTCGTTGTCCTGTGACAGTCGATCTTCCTTTTTGTCACTGCATCTTGCTCGAGCTCGGCTTGTCGCCCCTACGGTTTACTCGATGGGGGGTGACCGGTGAGCTGCTGCTCCCCGCGAAGTACTCGCGCGTCGACCTCGCCGACATCGCCCCCACCGATCCCAGCCGACCGAATTACATCCCGGTCGAGGGCCCGCGCGGTGAACGAGGCGAGCGCGGTGCGTCCGCTTACGAGGTCGCCGTCACCGCCGGATTCAGCGGCACGCCGGCCGACTGGCTCGCCTCCCTGATCGGACCGCGCGGAGCCACCGGCCCCAAGGGCGATCAGGGGCCCGTCGGCCCCGCCGGACCGCCCGGCGTCGTCCAGTCGGTCAACGGCATCTCCACCGCCGCGATCACCCTCACGGCCGCGCAGGTCGGCGCCGTGCCCGCCACCGCGGCGGGAGTGGCCGGGGGTGTGGCGACCCTCGGTGCCGACGGCCGGGTGCCCGCCGCCCAGCTCCCGCCGTCCTCCGGTGCGGTGCAGTCGGTGAACGAGCGGACCGGTGTCGTTGTCCTGGGTGCCGCGGATGTCGGCGCGGCACCAGCGGCTCACACCCACACCGCAGCGCAGGTCGGCGCCATCCCCACCACTGCCCGGGGTGCGGCGGGCGGTGTGGCCTCGCTCGACGGGTCCGGGAAGATCCCTGCGACGCAGCTCCCGGTCGCTGCTCCGGCGCTGCCCGGTGGCTGGCTGCCCGACGACTTCGGGCTGCGGTCATGGGCCTATGACCTGTCCGCCGGTTCCCGTACGCCGGGCGACATGCCCTCGGAGGCCGGGCGCCTGTACCTCGTCGGCGTCCCCCTCCGGGCCGCGGCGACGATCACCAAGGTGCTCATTCACGTCATGGGCTACGACAAGCCCAATACCGGAGTGACGGCCGCGTACTTCGGCATCTACGACCAGGGGCTGCGACGCGTTGCCGCCACCGCCAACGCAGTCGGGTCGATCCCTGAGACCCACAACATCGGCGGGCAGACAGCGACGTTCACGCTGTCCTCGCCCGCGAGCCTCAGCTCGGGCAGTTACTACGTCGCGATATTGATCAAGGGCGCCGGGAGCGCCGTGCCCTACCTCGCCGCGACGAATTGGACCGGGACGGCCACCACTTCGGGTGCAAAGGCAGCAGATGCAGTCGGCGTCTACCGGTGGCTACAGACCTCTTCCACCAGCCTGACCAGCCTGCCCGCCACGCTCACGCTCGGCGACATGGCAGAGGCGAATACCTGCTATTGGGCCGCAATCGGCTAACGCCCCGAGAACCCTTCCCACCAGTCCGCCCGGAACCCCGGCGGGCTTTTTCTACGCCCAGGAGAGATCAGACGTGGTTTGGTACCCCAACGCCAAGCGAATGGAAGTCCAGCCCGAGGGTGACGACCAGCCCGCCATTCGCCCAACACAGTTCATCCTCCATAGCATTGCCGCCCCGTGGACGCCCCGCCGGACGTACGAGTACTGGCGCGACTCGACCTACCTCGAATCGCACTTCGGTATCGGGTACGACGGCAGCATCGCGCAGTACATAGGGACGCAGACGCGCGCCGACGCGAATTACCGAGCCAACCATCGGCCCGACGGGACCGGGGCGATCAGCGCCGAGACCGCGTCCGACGACGAGGCCACCGATCCGTGGACCGATCAGCAGGTCGCCACCATCATCCAGCTTGGTGCATGGCTGCACCGGGAGCACGGCATCCCGCTGCGCATCTGCCGCTCGGCCGCCGACCCGGGTTACGGCTACCACCGCTTGCACGCCGCATGGAGCGACGGCGGTACGGACTGCCCCGGCGACAAGAGGGTCGCGCAGTTCTACGACGTCATTTTCCCCGGCATCGTGAAGGCCGCCGGCGGGACGCCCGCCCCTGCCCCGCAGTACGAGCCGTACCCCGGCGAGAAGTGGCTGAAGAGCTACCCCACGTCGCCGATCATCACCGCGATGGGCGAGCGCCTCGTCGAAGAGGGCTGCGACCCCTACGCGGTCGGCCCCGGGCCCGAGATGACCGATAGCGACGTCGAGGCGTGCCGCCTGTTCCAGATCAAGTTGGGCGACGACGCGGAGCACTGCGACGGCTGGCTCGGCCCCCTCCAGTGGGCCGCCCTGAAGGTCCCCAAGGTCTGACCCACACCCCACCACCGGAAGGAACCCCGTATGACCGATGCCACCCGCCGCACGATCCGTACCGTCGTACAGACCGCTGTCGCCCTCGCCGTCCTGCTGCCCGCGATCATCGACGCCGCCGGCATCCCTGCCGCTCTGCCGTGGGTCGCCGCCGCGCTCGCCGTCGCCGGCGGCCTCTCCCGCGTCATGGCCCTGCCCGGCGTGCAGGCGCTCATGCCCTCTTGGCTGCGCACCGCTCACCCCGACGACGAGCTGCGCGCCCTCGACCGGAACCGGGACGGTACCCGGTGAGCACTCCCCCGCCGCCCGACCCGACGTCGGTCGCGCTCGAACTCGAACGCCTGCACCGTAGCGTCGAGGTCGGATTCGCCCGCCTCGACGGGCAGCTCGCCCTACTCGTGCAGCGCAGCGACCAGACCGACGGCCGACTCGTCGACCTCGACGCCCGCGTCGACGACCTCGAACGGGCCCGGTGGCCCCTGCCCAGCCTCGCCGCCCTGGTCGCGCTCGCTGCATTCGCCCTCTCCCTATGGCAGACGACTACCGGCTGACACACAGATGCGCCCCCGCACCGGCCATGCGCCGGTGCGGGGGCGTTCTCTGTCGTTGTAGAACTGGACGGGCAGAACCCCCGTCGGCCGATCCCCGACGGGGGTTCTACTGGGGATCACCGGGCGGGTACGCGTCTGTTCGGTACCGGCGCGGGATGCTTCCCCTTCTCCCTGCCCGCCGTCGCGATTCGGCAGGCAGGGAAGCGTAGGTGACGCAAGAAGTCCGAGCGTCTGATCTGCCGGGCGTGCCGGCGGTGTTTTCGGGCGCGGGCCGCGAGTTCCTTCTCTTCCTCAGCCGAGGCGATCACGATCACCGAAACCGGTGTGGAGTAGCACCGGCATTGAAAGCGGTACCCGGGGCTGTCTACCGGGGGCGGGGTGAAGGCGAGGTGGGGGTTCGGTAGCCGCCACCACAGCAGGAACAAGGTGAAGCCGAGCAGTGACACCGCCATGATCACGGCGCCGATCGCGACGGCCCCAGGCTCAACGGCGAGCATGCGCAGACCTCCAACTGCCCCGGGCCGGCGCGCGACGCACGAGGGCTCTTAATCGGCGAACGATTCGGGTAGTGCGGTGTTCGGCCGGGAACACGGCCAGTCCGACATAGGACGCGAGCTCGTAGGCGAGATCCTGAGCCACCTCGGGCTTCAGCTCCACGAGCACGGTCGTGTCGAAGTGGATCCACAACCGGCGGTGCGCGAGTCGTCGGCCGTAGCGGCTCACGGTCACGCGCGTGGGCTTGATCACCGAATCACCGCACTGGAGGCGCGCAGCTCGAACCAGATCCTTTTGGACTCCCGGCGGTTGCTCCCGTCCCGCGTCCACTGCACGCCCGTCGCGTACGACAGCTTGCGGAGCAGGACGAGCCCGCGCTCGGGCTCGCTCAACGTACGCACGTCACGGTGACGACGCCCCGTGCTGGAGCCGTCGCCCACCTTGACGATCACGCGCTCGGGGCGCACGGACATGTCGACGGTGATCACGCCCTCGTAGACGCGGGGAAGCATGTTCGTCACCGCGTCGGACACGCAGACGCGAGCTGTGTCGACCAAGGTCGGGTGCTCGGTGGCCGTCAGTATCGCCCGTACGAACTCACGGGCCACCCGTACCGAGCGCGCGGAGGCCGGCGCGGTGAGTCGGTAGGTACGGGCCGACACGTAGTCGTACGGGGCGCTGCGGTTGGTGCGGGGACTGCTGAGCGTGGCTGTACTCATGGGTCGTCTCCCATCGGTCGTAGCCGCGCACCTCACGTCGTCCGTGGCTCGGCCGCCCCCCGGAGCGCCCGTCAACAGGCGTGCAGGCGGCTGCACTTCGGGTCTTCCCGGCGTGCTGCGCGGTGCTGCCAGGACCATAGGGGACACAGGTGGGACGGTGCAACAGTGGTACGGCGGGCGCACCATGAAGGTGTGGACCGTGGCACAGTGGGGCGGCACACTCGTAGCGACGAGGAGAGGGAGGGGCAATGCCGCCGAGGAGTTACCCGACCGCAAGGCAGAAGCGGTTGGGCGCCGAACTGCGGAAACTCCGCGAAAAGGCAGGCATGTCCGGCAGCCAAGTCGGCGCCTTCCTGGGTGGCGAACGCGCCCAGGTCAGCCACCTGGAATCCGGCCGGTACGGGATCAGCGCGGAGAGAGTCCGCCGACTCGCCTCTTTCTATTCCACAACGGACAAACACCTAATCGATGCACTCGCCAGCATGGCGGAAGAACGTAGCAAGGGTTGGTGGGAGGAGTATCGGGGAATACTGTCGCCGGGATTCCTCGACCTGTCGGAGCTTGAGCACCACGCAAAGTATCTGCGCACAGTGCAGATGCTGCACGTGCCCGGCATCCTGCAAACGGCGGAATACGCACGCGAAGTGATGTGCAACAGCGTCTCGTCACTTCCCTCTCTGCCCGCAGCAGAGCTGAAGGCGCGAGTCGAGCACCGACTGAGGCGCCGAGAGATCTTCGATCGGCCCGCACCACCGAGCTTTGAGGCGTTCATTCACGAGGCGGCACTGCGCATGCGGTACTGCGAGCCCGAGATCATGCAGGCGCAGCTCGATTTCCTCAGTGACTTGTCGCAGTTCCCCACAGTTACGGTACGAGTAATCCCGTTCGATGTGCAGATTACTCCGTCGGTTCACTCTCTTCTGTACGCCGGTGGGCCGATTCCGCAATTGGACACGGTACAGATCGATAGCGCGTTCAAGGCCGGATTCGTAGACGCAGAGTCTCAGCTTTCGCGATATCGAGCGATGCTGGATTCAGTGACATCACTGGCGCTTGATGTCGACGAGTCGCGCAAGTTTATCCGACACGTGGCAAAGGGAATGTGAGCAAGTAGCCATGGCAGGCGAAATAAAGTGGCAAAAGTCCTCGTTCTCGGGGGGCGATACCGATCAGGACTGCGTCGAGCTGGCAGCGGTCGACGACGAGGTGATCCTGATCAGGGAGAGTGACGAACCCGATCAGATCGTAAGGACCAGCCGCACAAAGCTCCGCGCGTTCGTGCTGGGCGTCAAGGCCGGCGAGTTTGACCACCTGATCTAGTGGCGCAACATCCCGAAAGCCTCTCATCTTCGCTGGTGAGGGGCTTTTGGCATATGCCGGTCCAACATAGGGACGTCCCACCATTGCACCTAGCGGCGCAACGGCGCTACGTTCTCCCCCTGCACCGACTCAGGGCGGATAGGCAGGCAAGACCGCGCCCGAATGTCGGCGTAACTCCCCCTGCCACTTTGGACGGTCGCGGCGGGAGTCCCCCGAGCTCCCTCCCCTCTCCCGCTCCAGGGCGGGGAGGGAGCGCCCTCCACGCGCTAGGGAGATCACAGGCCGGATGACACGGGAATCGGATCGGCTCATGTCGCACCGCCGACGCCTCTTCGGGCACGGGTTCATCACCAATGAGCTGGGTCACCCGCTTATGGTCACCCGCCCCAATGGGGAACTTGAGCTACCTGGCGGGGAATCGATCGGAGATGAACCCGCAGTTCGCCCCGTCGGCTACCACCTGCGCCGCCTCGGATTGGCGAACCGCCCCGGCCGAATCCTCTTGGTTGACCACTTGGAAGCCACCCCTTTGGGTGCCAGCGGAGATAGCTTCAATTTCGTATTCCACTGCGGCGCGTTGCCTCCAACAGAGGCCGAGTCGATCAATCATCAGAAGTTGCCCGCAGACGTCATGAAGGTGGAGTTCATCGACCCGCGGTGGTGGCACCCGAACATGACGGCGTACCACCGCCGTTGTCTCGATATCGCCGTCGACGTAGTCGCCAACAACAATGGGTGCCCCTACCTTCGGAACGGGCTACGGGTCAATCACCTGTCCGACCACCACACCCCGGCGCCCCCTCGCCGGCCCTGCTGAACAGCGCGCACACAGGTTCCACACCGACCCCCGGAGGACCCGTGCACGAAGTCATCGCAAGTCCCCAGGAAGACCGGTTTGTCGTCGTCCGCCCCGGAGCCCGGGGCGGCATGCAGATTCCCAGCGCCATGCACCGCGAGCTCGCCGATGCCGCCGACGCTTGCCTGCCGGTCCCCTCCTGGCTCGCCGACGCCGCCGACACGGCATGGGGGGTCAGCCTCGCTGGACGTCGATGCGACCGAGCCGTGCTCGTCCGCCCCGTCACCCGCGTGAGGTACAGCCGAGCCACATGGGAGATCAACCAGGGCTGTAACTACAACTGCGAAATGTGCTACCTCGCACAACGGCAGTTCGAGGGGTTACCCCTCGGCCAGAAGTTCCGACTCCTGGCCCTGCTCCGCGACACCGGAGTGCTGCGGCTCCAGATCACCGGCGGCGAACCCCTCATCGACCCCCATTTTCGCGCCACCTACCAGCACGCTTACAGCATGGGCATGTTGATCGACATCCTTACCAACGGGTCGCGGCTGCACCAGCACCTCGACCTCTTGTCGACCATGCCACCGAACCGCGTGACCGTCTCGCTCTACGGAGCGACCGCCCCCGTGTTCGATTCACTCACCCGCACTAAGCTTGTCTTTTAACCACTCGGACGGATGTGAAGTCGGGGGTGGCCCCGCCAGCTCCCCGCCAACCCGTCACCTCGGGGGTGCAGCGTCGTTCAC
>NZ_JBVIQR010000101.1:0-7905 GCF_055576875.1 Streptomyces sp. NPDC033229
AGGCTGCCCTCCCCCCCTCCCCCCCCCCCCCCCCCCCCCCCTCCCCCCCCCCCCCCCCCCCCCCCCCCCCCCCCCCCCCCGGCCTGTGTCGCAGGCGGCCTTGACCCCCGTCCATGGCCGCCTCGTCTGTGGGGCCCGCCGTCATAGCAGGCGGGCCGAGCAGGACTCGCGCAGTTCGGTGAGCACCTCGTCGACCATGGGGTCGTGGTAGACGTCGGCGACGCGCGCCAAGTGCTCGTGTTCCTCGGCCGGATCGGCGCTGACGGTGACCACCACGCTGTCGGCGTGCGGCGTCGGCACATGTCCGGTGATCTGGTTCGCCAGGCCCCGGCGCAGGGCCGCGGCCTCCACCACCGCGGCGAGCCGGCGCTCGTCGAGCGCGGCGGCGGTCGCCTTCCGCCGGGCGATGACGAGGGTCTCGGGCTCCACATGGCGTCGGATGCCACGCTGGATGTCGCGGATCTCCGCCATCTGACGGTTGGCCCGCCACTCCAGGTCGGCGACCGGCCAGCGGCGGCTCCAGCGCGACTCCCCGATGGTGACCTCGGGGGCGTGCTCGGTGACGGCCCGCCACAGCGGGCCGAGCCGGCGCAGCCGGCGCCAGGCGGCGGCCCGGGGGCCGACGGCGGGCAGCGAGAAACCCAGGAGGACCAGCAGGGCGGCCACCGAGGCACTCATCGGCGCGACCCCGTTGGAGAGCCAGTACATCTCGTGGCCGGCCCAGCTGAGCACGAATCCGACCAGCTTGCAGGCGCAGTACAGCAGGCCGAGCCAGCAGCCGGCGGCCAGCGTCCGCAGGCCCTTGGCGAGCCAGGAGCGGCCGAGTTGGGCGGCGTAGCGCGGGCACAGGGTGCCGAGTCCGGCGAGGCTGACGCCGAAGATGGTCAGATACAGCACCAGGAAGGCGACGACACCGGGCGCGTCGGCGTAGGCGGTGGAGAAGTCGCGGGGGTGCTCGACGGCGTCGGGGCGGCCGACGGCGAAGCAGACGATCGCGGCGGTCCACGCCACGGCCACGGTGATCACGGCGAACCGGGACCGGGCGGCCGCGCGGGCCTTGGCCGCCTCGTCGCCTCGACCGGTCCAGCGCAGCAGCAGCACCGTGGCGCCGGAGGCGAAGAGCACGACCGCGGAGTACAGGAAGACCATCGCCAGATTGGCCACGCCCGTCAGCCGGTCGAACCAGCGGTAGACGCTGGGCGCGGAGAAGAGGAAGACGATGGGGACGCCCGAGGTCATGAGGGCGGTGAGGCCGAGGTCGGTATTGCCGCGGTCGCGGAACCAGGCACGGGCCTTGTAGCCGACGATGGCCCAGGCGATGGCGCTGAAAGTGAGGTAGAGGGCGTCAAACACCGGCGTCCCCTCCCCTGTCCCGTGTGGCGTCGCCGCGGTCGTCGGTGTCGTTGTCGTGCGCGCCCGCACGGGTGTCGTCGCGCGGACCGATGCCCGTCTCGGGGCGTACGGCGCCCCCTTCGCGCAGTTGGCGGCGCACGTGCTGGAGCGCGGGCCCCAGCGAGGCGGCGAGCTCGGCCGCCTGGCCCTCCAGCGGCAGGTCCTGGCCCGGCGGCGGAGGCACCACCCGCTCCATGAGGAGGGTGCCGAGGATCTCGGTCTCGCGCTCGGTGAGGTTGTCGTAGCAGTGGTGACGGGCGAGCCCCATCGTGAGGCCCATCCGGCGCATGGCGGTGGCCACGTCGACCGACGGCGTCCACATCTTGAGCGCGTCCTCGGTGACGGCCGGGTCCTGGTCGTGGCCGAGGATCAGGTGCCCGATCTCGTGCAGCACGATGTGCACCTGGTGCCAGGGCGAGGTCTTCTGCTCGTAGAACACCCAGAACGCGTCGTCGGTGGTGGCCGTCATGCCCGAGACGACGCCGTCCAGGCTCATCGGCACCAGACGGATGGGACGGCCCACCCGGCGCGCGACGACGTCGCACATGCCCTGGAGATCGGTCGACGCGGGCAGCGCCAGCTCATGGATGAGCTGCTTGCACCGTCGCCGTATCCGCCCCACACGCATGCTTGCACCGTCCTCGTCCTCGGAACGCCGCCAGGTATAGAAGAGCCGGTCATCCGCCATGACGGTCACGGGCGTCCGTCACCGCCCGCGTCGGGCGGGTCGGCGGGCAGATTCATCTGCTGCCGGAACTGACAGATGATCGTGGTGAGGCTGTCCTGCACTTCCGGCGGCAGTCCCACCGAACGCAGGGCGATGCCCCTGACGCGCTGATCCCTCATGGCGACGAGGAACCGGACCTCCTCCTCGACCCGCGCGGCCTGGGAGGCCGAGAGGTCGCCCATCAGATAGCCGACCGGCACGGCGAAGAACTTCGCCAGCGCCCGCAGCACATCCGGGCTGGGGTTGGCCCGTCGGCCGTTGCGCAGCATCGACAGATACTGCTCGGTCAGCGTGATCCCGCCGTACTCCTCGGTGCCGCGGCTGATCTCCTCGGCCACGTGCCCGTTGGTGTACGGCGCCCCCGGCGGATGCATGTTCGCGAACAGGTAGTTGAGCCGCTCCGCGAGCGGGCTGCCCACGTCACCTGCCGACCTGTCGCCCCCGACTGCCATCTGCTCCGTCCTTCGGACTCTTCCTCCACGGCACCTCACGGCCAGTTAAGCCCGCCCCGGCCGCGATAGGCATCCTGCCACGGGAAGAACGCCTCGCACTAGTCCACCCCTCAGGAAAGGCGGGTCCGCGACTTAACCAGGAGTTGATGGACCGGTGAACAAGCTGGTCGACAGGGAAGCGTCGAGGGTTTCGGGAACATTCCCCGACCGGATCGCGGCGGGCCCCGGGACGAGGACGGTCCGGGCCTTCCGGGCACGCCGAAGAGCGCCCTCGCGGTCAGGCGGGGCGCAGGGGGCGGCAGGGCGGCTCCGGCGGGTGCCGCACGGGGCCGACTACGCCAGGGCCTGTCCGGCGGATCGTCGCGGGCTCCCGACGCCTGGCACCGGGGCACCCCGAGCCGCTCGCTGATCCACGAAGGTCCGCCGGACAGGCGCTAGTTGGACGTCCAGGTGATGTCCCTGCCCTGGACCAGACGGCCGATCCGGGCGTTCCCGGAAACGGAGTTGTTCACCTGGCTGTTGTCGACGCTCAGGTGCGGCCGGGCGCTCTCGGCCCAGGCCCGGAACTCCGCGGCGAAGCCCGGGTTCTGGAGTGCCTGCGCGAAGAGCAGCGCGGACAGCGACCGGACCTGCTCGTCGTCGGCGGGGTCGAGGGGGAGCATGGCCGTGGCACTGTCGTCGTCTCTCTCCCGGCCGAAGGTGCGGCGGGCGAGGTCCACGAGGGAGCCCCACGCCTGGCGTCCCGCCTCGGTGCCGACGGAACCCGCGGCGGCGGTCACCGCGGTCGTGATCGCGCCCAGAGACAACGGATCGACCATGAGCCAACTCCCCACCCTGCAGTCGGAATCTTCGCAGTCGGACACATCCCCGCCGCGACAGGGTACCGCTCGGCCCTATTCGAACGGGTGATGTCGTCCCGTGTGTCGCGTGTCTCGCTTGCGCGACCCGGTGGTGTCACGCTCGCCTCGTACGTGTCCGCACTCCCGTACGCCCGTCCGTCATCGGCGCCTCGGAATCGGCGGATGTGCATCGGCGGATGTGTATCGGCATCAGATCGGTATCAGAGAGGAACCCGTTCATGGACAGACGTTTCGCCCTGCGCGGCCTCGCGGCCCTGTTCCTCGGGCTGCTGGCCGCGACACTCCCCGGCCCGGCCGCGCTCGCCACGGCCCCGGTCGCCACGGCTGCGGGCGGCTCGCCCGGGAGAGCCGCGGCCGCCTCGGCCGACGCCTACTGGACGCCCGAGCGGATGGCGGCGGCGCGGCCGGTGGCCACCGGCGGGAAGCGGCAGCCGGCCGTCGCGGACGAGCCGGTGCCGCCCAGCCGCCCCTTCGACGGACTTCCGCAGGTGGGCACCTTCTTCTGGACCGACGGGCAGAACGTGGGCCGGTTCTGCGGCGGGACGGTGGTCCGCAGCCCGCACCGCGACCTCGTGGTCAGCGCCGCGCACTGTCTTCGGTCGCCGAGCCCGAAGCTGCGGCTGTCGTTCGTGCCGCAGTATCACGACGGCCTCAAGCCGCACGGCGTCTTCCCGGTCGAGCTGATCTACATCGATCAGCGCTACTACGACCTCGGTACGGGCGGTGGCGCCCGCTGGGACTACACGGTGGTCCGGCTCGGTACCCGCGAGGACGGCACGGAGGTGCAGAGCGCCGTCGGCGGCTTCGACCTGCTGCCCTACCCGGGCTACCGGCACGACGACGTGCGACTGATCGGCTATCCCGGCAACAGCGACACCAAGTACCCCAAACCCCTGGACTGCAGCTCCGCCACACACCGCTACACCAGCACGGACCCGGGCGCGCCGGGTGACTTCCTGGAGATCCCCTGCGCGGGCTATGTGGGCGGCACCTCGGGCGGGCCGTTCCTGGTGCGCGGCCCGCGAGGGTACGCGCTGATCGGCGTCATCGGCGGCTACCACACCGGTGGTGACACACCGGACATTTCCTACAGCTCGTACTTCACCCGCGACCTGCTCGCCCTGTATCTGCACGCCGTCCACGGCGATCCGCCCGCCCGTCCCGCGTCCGCGTGAACGAGCCCCTGTAAACGAGTCCGCGTGAACGAGTCCGTGTGAGGGCGGCGCGCAGCGGGACGCGCCCGTGGTCACGAGGACCACGGGCGCGTCGGGAGGGGTGGGTGGACCGCCGGGAACTCAGCTCCCCGCGGGGGGACGGGTGGTCCAGCGGGGCCGTCGGGTGAGGGTGTACCCGCCGATGGCAGCGAGCGCGCCGAGCACGGCGCCGCCCACGGTCCACACCCAGCGGTCCGAGAACCAGCCGCCGTTCCAGCCGTCCTCGGGTTCGGAGACGGCCGCCGCGTGCAGCGGGGCGCCCAGCTCGCCGCCCTCCGCGCGCGGTCCGCCGGCGTCGTTCGCGGTCGCCTCGACCTCGGCCCGTACGGGCTGCCCGAGGTCGCGGTCGGGGATGTCGGTGACGGTGAGCCTGATGTAGTACGCCCCGGGGAGCGGGTCGTTGGCCCAGCGCTCGGACCAGGGCCGTACGGTTCGCAGGTGGCAGGTCACGGTCACCGTGGCGTCCTGGGCCGATGCCTTGTTGGTCGGCACTCCGGCGGCGCACGCCTGACGGCGGCGCAGCCCGTCGAAGACGTCCAGCTGCCAGGTGGCCGAGCCGTGCCGCGCGGCCGATTCCGGCAGCTTCACCGTCGCCTTGACGATCGGCCGCTGGCCCGCCCCGGCGGGGAACTGCCAGTAGAGGTAGTCACCGGTGGACGCGTCGGCCGTGGCCTTCTGGCCCTGCTTGACCGCCGTCGCGGTGCGGAAGGTGGTTCCGGCCTCGGTGGGCGCGTCCCGCTCGGTGGCGGAGGGGCTCGGGCTCGCGTCGTCCGCCGTGGCGGCCGTCGCGGAGGCGAACAGGGCGGCCGCGGCGAGCAGCACGGAGGTCAGCACTCGTGTCGTACGCATCAGTTCGTCCTCCACACCGAGACACGCCAGCGGGACAGCCAGCCCCAGAGCAGACCGGCGATCAGACCGGTCAGGACCAGTACGACCAGCAGCACCCAGCCCCGGCCGAGGCCGAAGGCGGCCAGGTCGGAGGGGTCGTCCGGGGCGTCGACGAGGTCGACGGCCAGCTCTACGGGGAGACCGGGGTCACGCTTGACGGAGGCGGGGGCGGAGAAGGAGTGCGAGACCTCCAAACAGACGGTCCGCGCCTGCTTGTCCTCGCCCTTCTTCCCCTCGGCGATCGGGTAGCGCAGGCCCGCTGACATGACGTCGGTCCGCCCGCTGCCCGCGTCGGTGCCACGCACCAGCTCCCGGCCGCTGTCGTCCACGGCGCGCACCAGCACCCCGTAGTCGGGATCGACGGCGCGATCCGCAGCGACGCTCACCGACGTGCGCAGCTCCTGGCCGGGCGTCACCTTGACGCGGTACCAGCGGTGCTGGCCGAAGGTCGAGCGGTCGGTGTAGACACCGGCACCGAGTTCGGGCGCCTTCGCGCACTCGGCCGCGCCCTGGGTCGCCTTGGGCGTCTCGACGGGGTCGGCCGCACGCCGCACGAGCTGCTTGATGCGGCCGGACAGCTCCTTGGTGTGCCGCACGGTGGTGTACGTCCCACCGGTGGCCTCGGCGATGCAGCTGAGCTGCTCGCGCGTCTTGTCGTCGTGGGCCAGCCCCAGGGTGTCGACGGTCAAGTGGGTGCCCTTGGCAGCCAGTTCCCGGGCCACGTCACAGGGGTCGGGCTGCCCGCAGGAGTCCTCGCCGTCGGTGATGAGCACGATCCTGCGCGTACCGCCCCCGACGTCGAGGTCGGCGTCCGCACCGCGCAGCGCGTACCCGATGGGCGTCCAGCCCGTGGGCCGCAGCGTGGCGACAGCCGCCTTGGCCTCGGTCCGGTTCACCGGCCCGACGGGGTACAACTGCTTGCTGTCCTTGCAGCCCAGCTCCTTGTCGTCACCGGGGTAGTTGGCGCCGAGGGTGCGAATGCCGAGCCGCACATCGTCCGGAACGGCGTCGATCACCTCGTTGAACGCCTGCTGGGCCGCCGCCATGCGCGACTGCCCGTCCACGTCCCGGGCGCGCATCGAGCCACTGACGTCGAGCACGAGCTCGACCTTCGGGGAGTTCTTGGAGGGTTCGTCGGCGGCGTTCGCCGGCGCGGTTCCCGCGGCCAAGGCGGCGAGCAGGGCGCACGCGCCCGCCGCCAGCCGTTTTCTGATGATCATCCAAATGATCCTAGTGAGCACCGGGCGGCAGCCCCAAAACGCGAGGTGCGGGCGCGGGCCGGCCGGACCGCGGCGCGGGGGCCGGCGTTGCCCACCACGTCGCATCCGTTGTCCTGAACCCCGGCCGCGGCGAGGATGGAGGGTATGGGGAGTCCGGGAGAGTCGGCGCCGCACGGGGCTCGGGACGCCGCCGAGTTCGTCGCTTCGATGCGGCGGCTCAAGGCTCGGTCCGGGTTGACCTTTCGGCAGTTGGAGGAGCGGGCGGCGGCGCGGGGGGACGTGCTGGCGCGCAGCACGCTGGCCGACGCGTTGCGGCATGAGGCGTTGCCGCGAGTGGAGACGCTGACGGCGTTCCTGCGCTACTGCGGAGAGGAGCACAACACCGGGGCCTGGCTGGAGGCCCACAAGCGGCTCTCCGTCGCGGACGTCCCTGCCTCCGGGCCGGACCGCGAGCCTCCTTCCCGGTGGCGCACGCGGTCGTTCCGCGTCGCGACGGCCGCCGCGGTGGCGGTGCTCCTGGCGGCCGGGGGTCTTGCCGGGGCGCGGTACTTCGACGGTCGGGGGCCGGACGGGCCGTCCGCCGCCGGTGCGGCGAAGCGCTGCCGGAACGGCACGTGCGAGGGGAAGGATCCGCGGGAGTTCCAGTGCCTCGGTGACGCCGAGGTGGCCTCGGCCGTCAAGAGCGCGGAGGGGCTGATCTACCTGTACCACAGCGCGTATTGCCAGGCGTTGTGGGCGGGAATCGGGTCGGGCGCGGACAAGGTCGTCTCCGTCCATGTGAAATCGGGCGGCGGAGACGCCCTGTCGCTCAAGCGCGACCGATTGCTGGGGGATCCGGCGGTGATCGGGTCGGCGCGCACCCCCATGCTGCCCTCGAAGGGGCTGCCGCGGCATGCCGAGGTCTGAGTCGCCTACCGCGACATGGAGGCGTGCACGGGCAGCGACGGCATGAGCAGGGTGAAGCCGTACCCGTCCGCCTCGTAGCTCTCCCCTGTCCGCGACGAAGACCTCCCCTTCGCGAGGAGGTCTTCCTGCGTCACCGTGGGATGGCCGCGGGCCTAGACGAGTCATTCCGAATGCTGACGGTGTGTCCGGGAACGCAGACAGGGCGTCCAAGATCGTTGTGTGACGAACAACCTGGACGCCCTGCTG
>NZ_JBVIQR010000102.1:0-7715 GCF_055576875.1 Streptomyces sp. NPDC033229
AGCGATGATGCGTCGTCAGGCACGGATTTCCACTTGGATCACGGGGCGCAGAGAACTCCATGATCTTGGAAGTCCGTGCCTGTCATGTTCCGGAGGCACCGCCGAGCGCGAAGATCACCACGACCCGGACGTCACGCGACTACGCCGAAGCCCCTGGGACCGGGATGCCCAGGCGGATGCAGGTGGCGATGATCCGGTGCCGGCGGGCCGCGGTCAGGTCGTGGGTCCGGCCGGGCAGGGCGGGTGAGAGCCACACCAGCCTGCCGTCCGGAGCGGTCACCACAGGCAGGTTCACCCCGTGCCGGCGGTGCTTTCCGGAATAGTCCGCCCGGCCGTGGCCCGTCCGGTCGCATCCGGCGGGTGCCCCATCGAGCAGGATGTAGCGGGCACCGGCCGATCTCAGCGCTGCGGTCAGACCGGGCGCGAGCCCAGCCAGGTGATCGACGACGGCGTCAACGTAGGCATGTGCCGTGCCCAGGCTGATACCGAAGCCGGCCGCGAGCTGCCGCAAGGTGCCGTTCTTCCGCAGGTACACCAGTGCGATCAGGGCACGCCCGGACGGTGAAAGCCGGCAGCGCCGGTCACCTTCCCGGTGACCATCAGCATGGTCACCCACAAGTGCGTGGCCGCTGTGGTGGCCACCTGCTCGTCGCGGGTGAACTCCTACACCATCCGGGCCTTGCCCACCGTGGTCACCTTGGCTGTCACCTCGGGACGTTTCAGTAAATCCGTGGTCACCGCCGCAGCGACCTGATCGTCCTGAGCCAGTGAGTGGATTGCCGTGATCTTTTCCTTCGGCGTCACCGGTGTCTCGACGCGGTTGCCGACTCCCCTGCTGGCGTCGTCCGGCGTCCACCGGGCCTTGCCGTCGGTCGGCGCGAGGATCGCCGCGAACCGTTCGCCTGACGTCCTCGATGTAGGCCACGACCCGGTGAACGGCGTAGGAGATGCCCTTTTGGCGGCGGTCGGCTGGCCAGCGCGAGGATGTCCACCGTGCCGACTTCACCGTGCTGAACTTCAGGTCGATGTCCTCGGCCAGCCGCGTGAGCGTCGCGGTCGCCGACCACTCCGGGGCCCTTGTGGCCGCCCGGCTCCCTCATCGGCTCGATCTCCAGGGCACGGTCCCCGATCGTGAACTGCCCGCGCTGTCTCATCCCGGGAAGCCCGAGAGCAGCTGACAAACTCCCCGCCCATCAGGCCCGCCGTGTCACCGGAGCGACGAGAGGGACTTCCCTGGCCAATGATGCACACCGAACCGGGACGACATGCTCAGTTAGCATCAAGGCTGCCTATTTCACCCCATCGTTAGTCAAATCCGTGACGGCTAGGTGATACTTGGAGCATAAAGCGCACCCTCCTCTATGGAGCATGTACTTGGCGGATACGGGAGGTATTGTCATGCGACGGTTGACGACGGCGGCTGCGGCGCTCGCCCTGGCGGGCTCCGGACTGGTGGGCATGGCCGGGGCAGCCAGCGCCATGGCTGACAGGGCAAACGAGGCGAGCCCGGACACCGCCTGCTCGACCGGCTGGGGCAGCGGCGCCAAGTCGGCCCCGGATCCCGGAGGAAAGTCGCTGCAGAACATCAGGTCCGGCCAGCACCCCTGCTACGACCGCATGGTCTTCGACATGAGCAGCACGGCAGGCAGAACCGGATACCACGTCAGCTACGTTGACGCGTTCTACCAGGACGGCTCCGGTGAGCAGATACCAGTCGGTGGCGGCGCCATCCTGCAGATCTACGTGTCCGCACCTAGTTACGACCCGACGACTGGTGACCAGACCTATCCCGGCAGAGCGGGGCAGCCACTGCCAGGTGTGGACATCACCGGGTACAAAACATTCAAGGACACCCGGTTCGGGGCCAGCTTCGAAGGCCAGACCCAGGTCGGCCTGGGCATCCGGGCCAGGCTGCCGTTCCGGGTATTCCAGCTCAGCGACCGTGTGGTCGTAGACGTCGCGCACACCTGGTGACTCGCTCCGCACTCGTGCCAAGCCCGTGGGGCTGCCGAGACGGGGACTGGCGTTCTCCCCTATGAGCTGGACAGCCTGATACTGAGACGGACGGTCCCGGAGAAAGCAGTCCCAGGTAGTGAGCAAGAGGAGCAATACTGGTAAGCGGTCCACGGCCGGGGTCAGAAGGGACGCGGTCGGGTTGGTGCACTTGTCGGGGAAGACCGTCACCGAGGTCGCCCGGGACATCGGCGTCAGCCCGGAAGGACTGCGGAACTGGGTTGGTCAGGACAAGACCGACCGTGGGTGTCGGCGTCACGCGAATCGTGGCTCTGTCTCACATTCCGTGCCAGAGCCACGGAGGGTCACCGAATCCGCGATCATGACCGGCTGTGGGCGACGCACTCCTCCAGGACCTGTGGTTCCGCCAGACCGACGACGTCGTGATCGAAGGCATCGACACCGACGACGAGTCGGTGGTCATACGAGCCCACGTTTCGTGCCGTAGACATGTCCCTTGCGCAGAGCGAATTCATCCACCCCCAGCACCCGCGGTGTGGCCGGCTCCGGGTCGGGCAGGGCGCGGACCAGCCGCAGCAGCGTCGACCGGCTGACCACCGAGGACAGCGTCTCCACCAGCCGCGCGCCGGCCCGCCCCGCCAGCATCAGCGCGACATGCCGCAGAACCGACTGGAGGCCGGAGCTCCGGCGCCCGTAGCGGAACGTCAGCCCGTCGAGCTGCTCGGCGAACGTCGCCCGCGGACACGCACCCTCGCGGCAGCGGAACCGTCTCACCCGTAACTCGATCACCACCGGGCGCCCGCCGACCGGGCTGTCCGCGAGCCGCCGGACGTAACGGCTGTGCACACGGCCCGAGAGGACTCCACAGCCCGGGCATGCGGCCTGGTGCCGCTGAACGTGGGCTCGTATGACCACCGACTCGTCGTCGGTGTCGATGCCTTCGATCACGACGTCGTCGGTCTGGCGGAACCACAGGTCCTGGAGGAGTGCGTCGCCCACAGCCGGTCATGATCGCGGATTCGGTGACCCTCCGTGGCTCTGGCACGGAATGTGAGACAGAGCCACTTTTTGAGGTGACGCCCACACGGAAGGAGCCGGCGGGAGCGTTGGCCACGGCCGGAGCGCGAAGAGCTGTTGAGCCTGCGCCGCAAGGCCCGTGAGATGGAGCAGGCCATCGACGTGCCGGGGAAAGTACCTTGGGTTCAGCCGGTCGCTGCAGCATCGCAGGTAGAACAGGTACCAGAACAGGTATCGGAGGTGTTGCAGGGTGGCGAGGATCGGTCGTCCGGGGATGTCGGACGCGCAGCAGCGGGAGGTCTGGCGGCGCTGGAAGGAGGGGTGGTCGCTCAGCGAGATCGGTCGGGCGTTGGGGAAGGTCCCCGGTTCCATCCATGGTGTGGTGAAGGCGAACGGCGGCTACGTGCCCGCTGAACGCACCCGCGCCGCGGCCACGCTGAGCCTGGCCGAACGGGAGGAGGTCTCCCGCAGCCTGGCCCGCAGCGAGTCCTTCTGGGATATCGCGGCCCGGCTGGGGCGGGCGCCCTCGACGGTCAGCCGCGAAGCAGGCCGGCAGGGCGGCCGGGGGAAGTACCGCGCGACGGTCGCCGACAGCGGGCGCGGGACAGTGCCTGCCGCCCCAGGCCCTGTCTGCTGCAACGCAACTCGATCCTTCGCGACCTGGTCGCGGACACGCTGGCCGACGACCGGTCGCCACAGCAGATACCGGGCTGGCTTGCCCGCCGCTTCGCAAGCGAGGACGGTATGTAAGTACCCCACGAGACCATCTATCGCAGCCTGTTCACCCAAGCCCGCGGCGTGCTCAAGAAGGAACTCCTCGCCCACCTGCGCCGACGGCGCACGATGTGCCGCTCAGAGAACTCCACCACGGCCGGCCAGGAGCGCGGCCAGATCCGCGACGCGCCTCTCCATCAAAGAGCGCCCCGCCGAGGTCACCGACCGCCCCACCCCAGGCCACTGGGAGGGCGACCTGATCACCGGCGCGAAGAACAGCCACATCGCCACCCTCGTGGAACGCCACTCGCGCTACGTCATGCTCGTCCAGGAGCCCGGAAAGGACACCTGAGGGGCCTCGCGTTTTTCGGACAGGCGTCGGCCGTTGCTTTCACGCGGCGATTCGCAACTTCTGATGCTCGGCGTGGATTTCGCGCGGAGGGCGGTAACCCACTGCCGAGTGAAGGCGTTTGCGATTGTACCAGAATTCGATGTAGCGGGTGATGTCCTGCCGGGTTGCCTCGCGGGTCAGGTAGGTCACCCGTGATACACGTTCGTTCTTCAGGACACTGAAGAACGATTCGGCCATGGCGTTGTCGAAGCAGATTCCGGTGCGGCCGGCGGATTTGCGGAGCCCGAGCTGGCCCAGTGCCTTCCCGAACTCGGCTGACATGTAGTTGCTTCCACGGTCGGAATGGAATATTGCACCTGGTGTGAGCTTTCTGTTCCGTGCCGCATTGCGGATCTGCTGTGCCGGGCCCCGAAGATCTCCCGCTCCGGCTACCACGCCTGCCCCGGCGCACGTCCAGCACCGCCCCCAGGGCCCGCGTGCAGGACGCACCGGCCGCGGAGATCCGGCAGATCCACAGTGCCCGGTGCCACGCCTACGGGGCGCCGGGGATCACCGCGGCTCTGCGCCGGAAGGGCCGGAGCATCAACCGGAAGAAGGCCGAGCGGCTGACGCGCGAGCACGACATCCGTGGGATCACCCGGCGCAGGCGCCGCAGCCTAACCAAAGCCGACACCAGGGCCGCGCCCTCGCCGGACCTGGTCGGACGCGATTTCACAGCGGCCGGGCCCGGCGCGAAGCCCGTCGGTGACATCACCTACCCGCCGACGCTGGCAGGCTGTTGGCATCTCGCGACAGTCATCGATCTGGCGGCCCGTGAGGTGACCGGGCATGCGATGGCGGATCACCACCGGGCTCAGTTCGTCGTCGATACCCTGAAGACGGCCGCCGCCCGCAGCGGTCTGAACGAGGGCTGCGTCACGCACTCGGACCGCGGATCGGAGACCTGAGGCAGAACATGGGCAGAACAGGCTCATGGTGCGATAACGCCGCAGCCGAAAGCTTTTCCGGACTGCTGAAAGCGGAGACCGGGACCACCCTCTGGGAATCCCACAAGGCCGCCCGCACCGACATCTACCGCTTCACCGAGGCCGAGTACAACCGCATCCGCCTGCGCAAGCACCCGGAGTACGGCTATACCACGCCACTCGAAACCAGAACGCTGGTGATCCTCACCCCCACAGCGCAACCACCCGCTACCCATCTTCAAGGGGAGAACATCAGACAGAGCGGCACAGTTCACCGGCGTCTCGCGGGCACGGACCAGCCCAAGGTGAGTTGCGGGACAACCTTTAGCAATAAAGCTCGGTACGACTCTCGACTCATCGGTAAACGCCGAATGGGCCTCAACTCGGCATGCAATGGTGTGCCACCACGACAAGGGGAAATTCGCGATGGCACTCCGGGACCCAGTGAAGTACAACCCGGGCGCAATGGGAGAGACCGTGGGGAATGCCCATGACGAACCACAGGGGCGCGGAAGGGCGGCCTTGAGGCCAGCGGCAGCCGGACTCGGCTTCGCGGCCCTGTGCTACCTGTCGGTCACGGCGGTCATGGCATTCACCGTGGGCGAGCGCGCCGTGGACAACGTCTTCCTCGCCAGAGCGTGCGGGGCGTTCGTGACCGGGACGGCTCTGCTGCCGCTACTGGCCTGGCGGAATCAATCGGCGGGCCCGGACGGAGTCCGACAGCCACCTCGGGTCGCTCTAGCGATGTGGTTGTTCGGCGTATGTGTCACCGTTCATGGCGTCGCCTATAGCCACGGCCGTGGTGCGGAGGGTTATGCCGGGCCTGTCCTATTCTGGGCACTCTTCGCATTCGCTGGCTCGCTCACCATGTACTTCCTGGGACAGCGACTATGGGGCCACGATAACGCGTCCGCCCTGGCGCGAGAAAGACCAGGGCGGCCCACGGCTGGTGTTGCGTTCCCAGCATCCCGACGGCATCGAGCAGGAGATCTATGGCTTCCTCCTCGTCCACCACGCGGAGGTCATCAGCGTCCGCGGCGACAGCTTCCGCATGCGCGGACGCGACCTCGAACGCGTCCCGCCCACCAAGACCCAAACAACGAATAGCATGATCGACTGACGCGGCGGGGGGGTGCCCCTATGGGTTTGGTCAAGCTGATGGGGCGGGTTGGGGTTCGTAGAAGGTGCCGTCGCGGAGCATCGCGAAGAGCACGTCGGCTCGTCGTCTCGCGAGGCAGAGGAGTGCTTGGGTGTGGTGCTTTCCCTGGCTGATCTTCTTGTCGTAGTAGGCCCGGGACGTTGGGTCGGCCAGGGCCGCGAATGCGGAGAGGAAGAAGGCCCGTTTGAGCTGCTTGTTTCCGCGTCGGGAGGGTTGTTCACCGCGGATCGAGGAGCCCGAGCTGCGGGTTGCCGGGGCGAGGCCGGCGTAGGCGGCGAGGTGGGCGGCGGAAGGGAAGCTGCTGGCGTCGCCGACGTCGATGAGGATGCGGGCTCCGGTCCTGACGCCGATCCCCGGCATGGACGTCAGGACCTTGGAAAGAGGGTGTGCCTCCAGCAGTTCCTCGTCCTCGAAGCGAGGAGTTTCCGCTGGTCAAGCACCGCTTGGAGCGAGCCGGCGAGGCTGGGAACGATCAACGCGGCCGCGTCCGTGCCCGGGACGACGACGGTCTGCTCGTCCAGGGCGGTGAAGATCTCTTCGACCAGCCGCTCGGCCATCCGCGGCGCCTTCGGGCGCATCAGTGTCAGGAGCCGGCGGCGTCCCGCTTTGCGGATCTGGGCCGGTGAACCGAACTGTTCGAGGAGCTTGAGTACGGCCGGGTGCTGCGCTCGGGGGCCCAGGACCCGTTCCAGCGATGGGTGGATCTGTGTCAGCAGGCCCCGCAGCCGGTTGCTGATCCTTGTCGCTTCGCCGGCCAGGTCGTCGTCGAAGCCGACGATCATCTCCAGCTCGGCGATGGTCTCGTCCTCGAGGTCGACCGAGCGGAGTGTGTGAGGCATGACGCGGGCCGCGTCCGCGATGACGAACGCGTCGCGGGCATCGGTCTTGGCCTCGCCGGGATAGAGATCGGCTATCCGCCGCATCGTCAGCCCGGGCAGATAGGCCACTGGGCATCCCATGTCCCGGGCCACCGCCAGCGGCAGGGCGCCGATCGAGGCCGGCTGGTCGACCACGACGAGCACGGTCCCGTGCTTGGCTTGCAGCTTGCCGAAGACCTCGCGGAGCTTGGGCTCGCTGTTGGGCAGCCGCTTGTCGAAGGCCTTCTTCCCCGTCGGGGTGACGGCGGTGGCCGTGGTGTTCGCCTTTGCCGACATCCAGGCCGAGGAAAGCGCCGATCTCGCTGACGTCGATCACGTGCGTCCTTCGGTCGTCCCTGCCCGGCCGTCCCACGGCACCGATCGCCACATCCACATTTGAGGGGCCTCGCGTTTTTCGGACAGGCGTCGGCCGTTGCTTTCACGCGGCGATTCGCAACTTCTGATGCTCGGCGTGGACTTCGCGCGGAGGGCGGTAACCCACTGCCGAGTGAAGGCGTTTGCGATTGTACCAGAATTCGATGTAGCGGGTGATGTCCTGCCGGGTTGCCTCGCGGGTCAGGTAGGTCACCCGTGATACACGTTCGTTCTTCAGGACACTGAAGAACGATTCGGCCATGGCGTTGTCGAAGCAGATTCCGGTGCGGCCGGCGGATTTG
>NZ_JBVIQR010000103.1:0-7678 GCF_055576875.1 Streptomyces sp. NPDC033229
TGGGTAACAGCGTCTCGGAGGAGGGGCTGCTCATTGATTCCGACCCGCAGCAGGACATCACGAAATGGACTGTTCTGCCTGAGATCACGCGTGACTGATCACGCGGTTTGAACCGTTCCCGCTGGTCGGGGGACTGCCGACGTGGGGTAGGTGGTCTGGCGGGTGAGGCGACGGGTCATGAGGGCGATGGCGGCGAGGGTGAGCATCGCTTCGGAGTGCTCGGGCCGGGTCTCGTAGTCCCGGGCATTCCTGCGGGCGTGAAGCCACCACGCCAGGCTGCGCTCCACGACCCAGCGCCGCGGCAGGAGAACGAAGCCTTTGGCTCCTTCGGGCCTGCTCACGGTCTTGATCGTCAGGCTGAGGAAGGACTTGGCCCAGTCGACCAGCGTTCCCGCGTAGATGGAATCGGCCCAGACGACGGCGATCTGGGGATGCATGAGACGCAGCCGGAGGAGGATCTCCTTGGCTGCGACGGCGTCGTGGGTGCTGGCCGGCGTCACCATGACGAACAGCAGCAGCCCTTTCATGTCACAGACGATATGTCTCTTCCGGCCCGGCAGTTTCTTGCCCGGATCGAACCCGGAGGTGGATCGCGGGACGGTGGCGGCGACCTTCACGGACTGCGAATCGATCACCGCGGCGACGGGGTGCGGGGAGGCGCCCATGGCGAGACGGACCCGGCGCCTGAGCTGGTCACGGATCAGGTTGAAGACGCCGGCCGCGCGCCACCGGCTGAAGAACCCGAAGACCGTCTGGAAGGGCGGGAAGTCCGCCGGCAGAGCCCGCCATTTGCAGCCCGTATCCACCACATACCGAATGGCATCCACGATCTGCCGACGAGGCCACCTCTCCGGGTGACCGCCCGAGGGTAACTGGCAGGCGGGCGTGGGCAGCAGCGGCTCCAGCAAGGCCCACTCTCCGATGCTGGTGTCCGAGGGATAGCGGCGTCGGCGCATCCCGTACTCCTCAGAACCCGTCCCCGCGAGGCGGGGATCAGGCGATCAGGTCGAGGGTGGACTCGACGGAGTTGAGCTGGGCCACCATGTGACGGACCCACTTGTCCTCGGGGGTGAGTGCGGCGTGCGGGGTGACCGTGCCCGTGATCAGCCTGCGGATCTCGGTCAGTTTCTCGCGGATCACTCCCACCTCATAGGCCTGCAGGACGTCACCGTCGGCGGTGAACTGATAGCCGTCGGCGCGCGTGTAGATCAGCGGCGGCCAGCCCTTCTCGGCGATGACGTCGCGCAGCATCGCCAGCCCGGACCGGACTTGGCTGCGGGTCAGCTCAGTGGCCCGGACCAACTGCGGCATGTGCAGGCCGACGGGGCGGGCCGACATCAGCACCCGCCAGATGGCCTCGGCGTACTCGCGGGCGGCATCGCCCTTGCGCCGCGATCGACGCGGCACGGCTACTCGCCCCGCAGCAGCTTGGCCAGCTCCTCGTCCATGTCCAGATGTCCGCTGTCGACGGCGCTCACAATCCACTCGCAGGTCGCCCGGACACGGTCGACGTTCTTGTGGATCAGCTCCCGCTCGTCCTCGGACAAGCGCCGTCCGCGCATCTGGGGCACCAGGCGGCCGGTCGCGGCCACGAACTTGTGGCAGGCCCCGATCAGATCCAGGAAGTCGATCGTCCGGTCGAGCTGCCTGACGACCGGCGCGACCGGGCTCTCCGGCTGCCCGGGGACCGGTTCGGCCGCGTCGGCCTGGTGCCACCGGTCGGTCTGGGCCTTGTTGAACAGGTGCCTGGCCGTGTCATCACCGGCGGCCCGGAAGGCGACACTGGGGCGGCGCAGGAAGTCGGTGGCCACGCGTGCGGCGACCTGGTCGTCGGCCGCCAGGTCGTGGATGGCCTCGACCTTCTCCTGCGGGGTCTGCGGGCTGTCCACCCGCCACCCGACCTGGCGTTTCGCCGCGTCCTGCGTCCACCGCGGCATTCCGTCACGCGGGTGCCGGGGCGGGTTCTTGATCCGCTCGAAGCGGTCATCGAGCTTCTCCAGGATCCGGTGGATCTCGAAGGAGACGCCCGCGATCCGGTGCTCGGCGGGCCACTTGCTGGCCGTCTGCCGGTTGAGGCGGACCTGGTTGTAGGGGACGCCGATGTCCTCGGCGTACAACTCCAGGGTCTCCTGCACCCCGAGCAGTTCCTCACCGGCCGCCGGTAACGAGCCGCCGTGCGGCCGCATCGGCTCTATCTCCAAAGCATGGTCACCGATTTTGAACTGGATCTTCGTATCGACCTCGACGAGCTTCCGGTCCTCGGCGATGATCTCCTCGTACCGCGACCGGGAAACGCTCCCGACCTTCGTGCTCGCGGGCATGACGCCCACCACCCCTCAGCACGGGATGCCGGCGCTCCCTCCGCCGGCGACAAGTCCCGGCCTCTGCCCGCAGCATCCCGCCGGCCGAGATCCATAGCAACCCCATGGCCAACGCTGCCACGTACAGCAGGTTGAGCCGAAGCTCAGTATTTGTCACCGGGAGTGCCGGATGAGCTGGCGAATGGGACCGGCCTATGCAGTCCGGTTGTCACCAGCGAGGCACGTTGCTTGTCACAAATTCTCATTCAGCAGCCCTTCTGCCACCAGTACCGAAGATCGGGAGTCCCTGGTCGTCTGAGGCGATTCCATGAAGTCATGGCGGGAACACACGCTGGGCTGGGAAGGGTGATGTAAACCGCTGGCACCGGGGCCGTACGGTCGCATCAGTGCAGCTGGGAGAGCCTTTTCGTGTCGACGGACGTCAACACGGGCAGGCCCGGCCTTGAGCTTGCTCACCAGGGACAGAAACCAACCGAAGGGGGCGCGGGGTGCGCCAGATCGGCCTGTACTACCCCTACTTCCATGTACGCGATGACGCCTGGCTCAAGGCCGCTGCGCTCTATCTCCCCCAGGTCGCACGGGTGCGGCCGCCGAGGTACCCGGTCAGCGACTCGCCGACAGCTGCGGCCCTGCGCCAAGAACTCGACTTTCTACTCGACGTCGACCCAGGACCGCAGGCCGCTGCTGTCGCACGGGAATTCGAGACCCTGGTGGACCAGGAGGAAGAGCTCCTGGTGGAGCGGTACCGCCTTCCTCCGTGGCCGCCGGAAATCGGAGGAATCGGGGACCCCTGGTTTCTGGACGAAGGACGTTTCGCCTGGATCCACACCTCACAGCTAGGGGTCCCAACCCCGGAGGAATGGAGCCCACCGACGACGTTCCTCGGCCGCCTGAACGGCCTGCAGCTGATAGAGCAACATCGCGCCGACCCCCTGTCGGGGGTACGCGATGACTACCAGTGGATCGGCATGCACCCCCACCTGGTTGCCATCTACTCATGTGCCCTGGCCAGCCGGATCGCCCAGGCCAACGCCCTGATCCCAGTAACCGAGGACCCACAGATGTTTGCCCTACCCGGCCAGGGCACAGCCCAGGAGATGAGTGCAGCCTTGCTGCACCCGGCCCTCCCGCAGCCGACCGAGGGCGAAGCCGCGACGCTGTACGCGTGCGCGGCTGTGCGCGCGGTGCTGCCCGCGGACATCCACCACATCCCCGTCGACAGGATCATCCGCGCCCGGCAGGTCCTCTCCGAGGAGTTCGAAGCCTTCCGCGCCCACATCGAGGGGCTCAGCGAGGAGTTCGCCCTGCTGGCGGACATCGAAGACTCCGCGATCCTGCGTGCCTGGCTGGAGTCCATGATCGAGCGCGACCTGACCAAGCCCACGCATGAACTCGAACGCGGACTGCGAGCGTTGGGCATGGAGCCCGTGCGGGCCGTCTTCGGCCTCAAAACGCTGGAACTGCCCGCGATCGCGGCATTGACCGCCCACGCCTTGCATCTCTCCCCAATCGCCGGGGCCGGCGGTGCGATCGCCCTCCAGCTGTTGACCTCGGCACGCACGGCGCGGCTCACAGCAGCCACACAGCGCACCAGCGCGGCTGGATACCTTCTCGGTCTGCGCCACGAAATCGAGCCGGCCAGCGTCCTGGCCCGCATACGGCGCGGGTTGCGCGCCCACCGGTGACCAAGTGCCGCAGACCCTTGGCAAGTATGGCGACGCCCTCCTGCGATGGGCCTACGCGGTGACGATGACGGGAATCCCTCACAGGTTCAAAGACGGGTTCTGACACACAGAGGCGCTATCAGGTCATGATCCGCCCGGCCGGAGCCTTGGGAACCAGCCCCGGCGGTCGGGCAGAACAACACGAAGACAGCCCAGCAGGGCGTCAGTCAGTGGCTGGGCCACGACCGCCGGAAGCCGCTTACGAGTATCAGTGTCAGTGGAGCGCGGTTGAATCCGCGGTGTGCTTGCGTTAGTTCATTCCCGAGAAGAGAACCCCGTGCGCAGGTTCCTGCAGCGGTACGCCGTACCGAGCCAGGCAGCCCCGGGCGTTGGTTTCGTCTACGTGATCGCGTTTTGCGGCCCGGGCGCCTACGTGAAGGTCGGCTCCACTGCCGCTCCCCAGACCCGTCTTCTGGCCCTTTACTACGCTGCTCGTAGCCAAAGACTGCAGCTTGAAGGCCTGTGGCTCTCCCCCGCTCACCCCGACTACCAGATCATCGAGAAACGCGCCCTGACTGCCTGCCGAGCTATCTCGCCCTCAGCCACCCCGCGCAGTGAGTACTTCCCTGGGCTGTCGTTCGATCACGCACGGCGGGAGACGGCCAAGGCTGCGTACGGCTTCCGCGACCGTCTCTTTCCCTGCAGCTGGCCCAGCGAGATGGTGGCCGGCCAACACGAAGTCCTGCCTCACGATTTGCGCAGGCGAGTCGAACGAAGGCCGCCAGGCCCAGGCGACGCCTTCCGTATCCACTTCGCCCTGCAGCGTCGTTTCGCACGAGGCACCGCTCGGACGCGCTTCCTGCGGCGTAACCGTGGTGAAGAACAGCAAGGCGACCTGCTTCGTCTTCCACACTCCGAGAGTTGACCCGCTGCGTGAGCGGCACAGGGCATGCGGCCTCGCCCATGCAAATGCTGGGCTGCACCCGCGCTGCAACCCGAGGACCACCACAAGGGCCACGAGCAGCTCCTCGGCGGCGACCGGTGCAGCCCACCGGGTAGCAACGTGCCCACCACGGCGAGCAGCACGACCAGGAGCAGCGGCATCCCGTTGCTGCAGGCCCGCGCCTCACACCGCGCCGCGCCCACCTGGGGAAACGGGCTGTGTTCCTCGCAGGGGCAGCCGGGATCTTCGGTCTACAGGACGGTGCCGTGCAGGGCCCGGCGGTCGCCGGACATGGCGTAGCGGCGGGCGGCGAGGCCGTGTTCGAGGGGTTCGCCGATCTGCTCGCACAGCAGCGCCAGGACGTCGGCGGCCTCGGTGTCGGAGAGGTAGGCCGGCGCGACTTCGAGCATCAGCTCCCCGATCGCGTGGGTGCTGGCGGCGAGGTCGTCGACGACGCGGCGCAGCGCGGCGACGGTCGGGTCTGCCGGCGGTTCGGCGGGCGGCGGAGGCGGTGCCGTGCGGACGTGGCGGACGGCCTGGCGGACCACGGCGCGCACCGTGTCCGTCCCGAGGGCTTGGAGGCCGCTGTGGGCGAGCGTGGCGAGTCGGCGGGTGATCACTCCGCGACGTCGTCGGAACGGGCGGAGACGGCGATCAGGGCGCGCTGGGACAGCCCGTAGTCGAGCGCGGCCGCGGCGGCCGGGCCGGTGTCTCGCGTGCGAGACGGATCGGCGTGGGCCGCGACGGCGCCGTGGATCGCGGCGAGGGAGCGGGCGACGTCCAGGAGCCGATACGCCTGGGCGCGGCTGATGCCGAACTCCGCGTTGCAGTACGACTCCCAGCTGCTGTGCCCGAGGGGGAGCCAGATGCGGGCGGCGTGCGCGTCGCAGACCCCGGCGGCGAGCACCGCCACGGAGCGCCGGACGTCGTCCATCGCCTCGCGCAGCCCGGCCGTCACCTCCCGGGCCTGCGCCGCGGTGAGCGGCGGCCGCGCCGGTTCGGCGCTGTGCTCCTGGTCCTCGTCGTGCTCGCCCACGACTCCATCGTCCTCCGGGTCGGCGGGCATCACCAGGGCGTGCGGGAGCACCGCCGGGAGTTCTGCCACACCCTCACAGCCTCGCAGCTCACCTCGTCTACCTGGGGAAACGGGCTGTGAGCCTGTCAGCCTCACAGCGTGACACCGTGCGGGGCGCGGGTCTGTCACGCTGATCCGCGACGGCGGGCGCGGGCCCGCTGCACGAGGCGAAGGGGGCCAGGTGGCGGGGATCGAGCGGGAGCCGGCGGAGGTGCGGATACCCAAGGCGGCGCTGGACGCCTTCGCCGCGGCGCTGAGCGTGCGCACCGTGGCGATGCGGACGTGGCCCGACGGCATCGAGTGGATGTATCCGGTGGGCGCGTGGGACGAGGCGCACCTGGAGGTCGCGCTTATGCCGGGCGGCGAGGAGGTGTGGCTGCGGGTCTCCACCGACCGCTCCAGCGTCGCCGTGTGGACCATCGAGCAGTGGTGGGCCTTCTCCGGGGAGCTGCCCGGCGCGACGCCGCCGCCAGCCTGAGACGCGAGGCCCACGGCGGGTTCGGCTGGCGCACGGACAGCGGAGGTCGGCGTGGCCCCGGTGGGCCCGGGTCGTTGAGCATCCAGCCGCACCGCAGGCCCTGCGGTGGGCTGACCGCCGTGCAACGCGAACGAGGACCGATGCCGAAGAAGCCCGCCCACGACCGGGCTGCGCGCTCATCTGGCCCTCCCGGCGGGTCGTCACCTCACGGTACGCGCGCCGGATCGCCATTGATGCGGTCATGGACAGGTCGCTCCTATGGGGTGAGCGGCGGGGCTGAGGGCCAGGCTGTACGGCCGGGGCTCAGGTGGACCGTGAGGGTGTCGCCGTCGGCGGTGGTGGCCAGGTAGGCGGAGTGGGCCAGGAGCGCGGGGACGACGGCGGCGCGCAGCGCGTCGGCGGCGCCATCGGCCGGGGCCGGGGCGCCGGCCGGGTTCTGGAACGCCTCGCCGTCGGCACCGGCCTGAAAGGCGAGTACCCAGGTGCGCCCGGCCGCGGTGAAGACGACGTCGCCGCGGGGGCCGGAGTCGGTGACTTGGCTGGTGTCCGGGTGGGCCTCCAGGACGTCGGCCAGGCGCACGGCCTCGTCGTCCGCGGCGGTCAGCGGGCTCTTGCACGGTCGATGGGCGGACAGACTGAGCGGCGCGGTTGACCGGTTGAGCGCCTCACCTGGCCACAGTAGGTTCCCGGTCGGCTCCGAGATCGAGGCGCATAGCATCCCGAAGCCGACCGAGCGCATCCTCGTACTCGGCACGGCCACCCGAGTACGCCTCATCTCCAGCGAGGGTGCCGGCTGCGGCGAGGTCCCGCACATCACGTAGTCGGCGAAAAGCGTCCTCGGAGGCGACGAATACGTTCGATGCTGCCATGATCGACATCTGGTAACGCACGCCATAGCACGGAGCGAAGCTGGCACGGGCGGAGCGCTCTCGCTCGACTGAGCTCGCGGTCTGGTTGCGGGCCAGGCTGCGGAAGTCGTTGCGGGCCTGGGAGAGGCACGTGAGGTACTCGCTGTACAGGACACGCCGTGCGCTGATGAGGCGGTCATCCTGCTCCCGTCGCCAGCGACTGCGGTCGAGCAGCGCGGCGGAAGCGGTCGCGATTACTGAGACTGAACTCGTGTTGTCGCAGTGAGTTATCTGGGGTTCGGGGTGAGCCCTGTCTCGGTGAGGCAGCCTTCAAGGAGGGCGGGCCGGT
>NZ_JBVIQR010000104.1:0-7613 GCF_055576875.1 Streptomyces sp. NPDC033229
CGGCACACCGTCGCCGGTGAGCAGCCGAACAGCGGGGCGAGCTGCCGCATGGTGAGGTTCGTGCGGTAGTAGACGGCCACCAGCAGCACCCGGTCCGCCAGCGGCAGACACCACGGCCGGCCACCGCCGGGACCGTCTCCGCCGCGTTCCCGCACGACCTTCAGGAGCCGCTCGAACTGCCGCATCCGCAGACCCGTGAACGTCTCCACCCACAACGCCTCAGCCCTAAACACCCCACACATACAAGGGAAATACCCGATCCACAGCGTTCTGCAACACGCTTTAGCCTCCGTCAAGCACCAGGCATTGACGCGATCTGTCTAGCCTCAAGCTCCGTTTGCAGACGAGGAGAGCTTCCTGTAAAAGGAATCTTGCGCACCCAGTACCAAGCATGCTGATGTCGACTCTGAGCTCCCCATGACGAGCCTCCCTCGTAAGCCCAAGGAAGCTGGCGGAGCTTGTTCATGCCTCAGTTGGTTTGCCCCGAGGCCCCTAGAGGGAGCCCTAGAGTCTCGGATTTTCAGGATTTAATACCGCGCGTGCTGACGAATAAGAGGCGAGTTTGCACAGAAAGGTTATGTAGGTGGATGCTGAGTCGCTTTATGCTCTTCATGCTATGCTTGATTCCACCTTATGGCGTACTCGGGATTGCGGCTAATGCCCCTCTTGTCGTTCCGCTGAGGCTCCAGCCCGCTCACCCGTAGCGGGCGATATGAACGCGAACGGGGCATCAAACCTTCCCTCCCGATAGCCTGCGGCGGCCGTTGGGAGGGAAGTCCCGTCTGCTGGTAGGAGGTTGAATTCAGCCTCCCTTTCGGTCTCGCCATTGCATGCCTCGGCTCAAAGCGGATTTAGGCCTCAGTAGCCTCCTCTGTACCGCAGACCGAGGACGCCGATGCGGTCCTGCAGGCACTACGAGCCAGGTGCAGCGAGCGCGTCGATACCTCCCATACGACCGGGGGGATGCTCGGGGTCTGCTCGCTACCGCCCGCTGTCTGCGGCACAAGGACTGAGGTTTGAATGAGGCACAAGCAGCGCGCGGACCGACCATGGCGCTTGGGGGAGCACCCACGCCCCCTCAGCAAGAACGGAGTTCCCACCCACTTCCTTCCCCTTTCCGGCACGTATACCGCCGCAACGCCCGAGGAGAACATGCCGAGCACCGGCACCGGTATGGCAGAAGCCGCCCCACCGCTCCGCCCATGGCCTGCATCTACAACCATGACTCAATCCCGTTGAGAGGCCGCGCAACAGCCCGCGCGAGGACGGCCACCGTGGGTGCCGCCCCTTCGTCAGGCCGCCCTCTGACGCTACGACGGTCAGCCTGGTGGCTGCACCCAGCCTGGACAGTGACGTTGTCCGTGCTGCCGGGGGCAGTGATCGCCGCCACAGCTGCGCCAGAATCGTTTCGCTCCTGGTGGGGGACGCCTAAATACGTCACAAGCGGTACGGTAGCAACGACACTCACACTGCTCACGGCATTCGTCGCTGGAAGTTTGCTCGCCTCCGCCGCACGCCGAGCCAGCAGCGACCGTCATATCGACTTGCCAGCACCCCAGGCAGTCCATCTGACAGCGGCACAGCAACAGGTCCTGCTCAGATCAGGACACCTCCTGCTCGCGCTGACCGTCGCCGGATACGCGGCGTGGTTGGGTATCGGCGTGGACCGGGGGCTGAACACTGGCCACCTGATGGCCGCCTTCCAACTGGAAGGCGGATCTTCCATTGAAGGTAAACGGCTGCTGCTGCCCGTAGCCGGGATCACCACTCTGAGTCAATTCGGCCCGTTGGCAGTGGCTTGCCTGTTCTTGCACCGCCGTGCCACCGGGAAACGCCATACAATGATCTTGGCCAGCCTGATAATGATCAGCACGATGCGCTCGATTCTCTGTGCCGAACGCCTGGCTCTTATCGAAACTGTCATGCCCGTCATCGTGCTTTGCGCGGCTCTCGCCCCGCGACAGCCGAAAAGTACTGATCCTGAATCTCGATCCCTTCCATGGGGCGAGTGGTCGTGGGCCCTGGCCCCTCTCGTAGCCCCAGTCCTCCTGATGACCTTCTTCGGAACGTTCGAGTACGCCCGCAGCTGGACTATGCACTACAGCGGGCAGGGCATGAGCTATGCCGACTTCATCATCAGCCGCCTTGGAGGCTACTACGCCACCGCAGTTAACAACTCCGCGCTTCTGCGTACCCATATTGGCCCCTTGTTTGACCTGCCCTACTACACAGTCAAGTCACTCTGGGACTTCCCAGGCCTGACCTACCTCATCACCAGCAATTCACCAGTCGCCGGCACCGACCCGGCAAGTGCCTGGGAGACCGTACTCATCCAGTGGGGGAACCCCGAATTCAACAACGAAGGAGGCTTGTTCGCACCAGTCGTCGACTATGGACTTGTGGGCGCCTTCGTTTTCTGGGGCGTGGTGGGTTTCGCGCTGGGCAGTTGTCATCGCACCCTGCGCAACGGCAGCCCCGGCGCGTTGCTGACCTACAGCGTGGTCTATGTCGGTGCCCCGGAACTGGCGCGTTACTTCTACTGGGGGCAGGGCCGGGCTGTCCCCAGCACAGTGGCAGCCGTGTTTGTGGCCTGGGCGCTGCACCGTGCCCATTGCCGCAGGGATACCGCGTGAAAACTGGCGGATACGCTCAAGCGCTTACCCTTGCCGACCAGGCGGTTTTCGCCCTCACTAGTATGGTCGTGCTGCCTGTGGTCGCGTCCCGAGCCAGCGCTGCGGACTTCGGCATGTTCGCGCTGCTGTACGGCTACTGTGTGGTCGCCCTCCAACTGGCCCAAGCAGCCTTCACTGAGCCGCTTCTCGTCCAACGCCCCCCGTCATCTGAGGCTGGGCACCGTGCCCTGGAAACGGCGACCGGCGGGGCGATTAGCCTCGCTGCCTTGTTCGCTTTTGCGCTGCCCCCCCTCGCTATCTTCCTCCTCGCCATCCCCCTGTCCCTGGCATGCGCCGCTAGTATCGCTTTGCCAGCCATGATCGTCTGCGATACCCTCCGCGTCGGCTTGGTTTCCTGCGGCTACCCAGGCCGAGCCCTGGCTCTCGGTCTCTTCGCTGGGGCGGTCCAGGGGCTGGCCCTCACCGCCACTACGTTTCTCACCGGCGACCTCCTCTGGATCACGATGACCTGGGGTATCAGCACCGTCGCCACTGCAACCCTGGCCCTGGCTATCACTAGCACCCGGCCACGCCCAGCCGACCTGGCATCCTGGCTCCGTAGCCACGGTCATCTAGCACGCCCCTACCTAGCCGAGGCAACGGCACTTTCTGGCAGTGCTTACTTGGCCCTCTACCTCGTCGGACACCTAGACAGCCTCGCTGCCGCAGGTTCTCTACGCGGCGCGCAGACGCTCTTCGGCCCCTGTGCCCTTACTGCTAACGCCGTCCGTGTTGCCGCCATCGCCGAATGTGCTAAACAAGCCTCCACCACAACCCTGCTCACCTTGCGGCGACGCTGCCACGTGATTACCGCCATTCTCTGCCTGCTGACACTTTTCTATGCGCTTGCCATGACGGCCATCCCCCGCCCGCTGGGACAGGCTCTCTTCGGTTCCACCTGGAGCGGCTTATACGCCGCCCTCCCTGGCGTAGCCGCCTACCGAGCCTGTAGCGCTGCCATCGTGGGTCCCCTCGCGGGGTTACGCGCCCTACGCCGCACCCGCGAACTGATGTGGCTGCGTCTGGCAACGGCAGCCCTCGTTCCCGCCGCAGCGGCCCTGGGAACCATCTGGGCCGGCGCTGGCGGCGCAGCGTTTGGTATGGCTCTGGCTACAGGAATAGCGGCACTCAGCTACAACTGGCTGCTTCATCAGTCCACGCCCTCTGCGCGACCACCCCCTTGCTCCTGAAGGGGGCCCGACACACACCACATGACGGCGCCATTACCTGACACAGAAAGGCATCGTTTCTCGTGGACATCCGCCAACTCCTGGCTGTTCTACGCACCAACGCCACGCTGCTGCTCGCGCTCGTCGCCTTCAGCGCAGCTGCCGGCTGGGCAACCGTCCTCTTCGCTACGCCGCAGTACACCTCACAGGCAACGCTGTTCGCTACGGTTCCCCAGCACAAGGCCAATAGCCAAGCCTACTACGACACACTGTTCGTTCAGCAGCGGGTCCGCTCCTACGCTGACCTAGCCAAACTCCCCGAGACCCTCAAGCCCGCAGTCGCCCACGCCCGCATCCGTGAATCTCCCAGCGACGCTGTCCGCCGAATTAGCACCACCGTCCCCCTTGACAGTGTGCTCCTGCAGATCTCGGGCACTGCAGACACCCCCAGCCAGGCCCAGAGTCTCACTGACGCTCTCTCCCGTGCCCTCGTCGACAAAGTCAGAGACTTAGAAAGTCCCCCAGGTGTCAGAGACATTGGACAGGAGCCGCCCGCCGCATCTGCTGTGAAACTGACGCTTGTCCAACCAGCTCTCAAGCCCACCACGCCGTCAAGCCCCAAACCCCTGGTACACATCAGTCTCGGCACCGTACTCGGACTCCTGCTCGCCGCAGCCGCCGCAGCCGCACGTGCAGCCTGGGACGTCCGCCTGCGTGACGCTGCAGCCCTCACAAGGGCCACTGGAGTACCGTCTCTGGCCACCATCCCTTATACCCGTTCCCTTCAAGACCAACCTACTCTGGTCGAGGAGCAGCCTCTCTCTGCCTTCGCTGAATCGTTCCGAAAGCTGCGCACAGCCGTCCAGTTCAGCCGGGTGGAGAACCCTCCACGCGTCATCATGGTTACCAGTGCCATGCCTGCCGAGGGGAAGACCAGCGTTGCCATCAGCATCGCCCTGACCCTGGCCTCAGTCGGCGCCAAAGTATTCTTGGTCGATGCCGACCTCCGCCACCCAATGATCGCTCAGCGACTCAGCCTCGTCCCCGACGTTGGCTTGACTAACTGTCTGATCGGCACGGCCCGCGTTGAAGAAGCTGTCCAGTACGCCGGCGCATCGAACAACATCGCCGTGCTCACCAGCGGGCCGAAGCACTCTCATCCTGGAGAACTTCTCAATTCCCCGAGAATGGGAAGGATTCTCGAAGAGCTCGCCGTCGATGCTGACTACGTCATCATCGACGCCCCGCCTCTCAGCCCGGTGGTCGACGCGGCTCCCCTAGCAACTCACTGCGATGGCGTCCTGCTCACGGTCAAAGTCCGCGGCGGTGGGGCTCGACGCGAAGACATCCGTTCCGCATTGGCTACGCTCCGTACCGTCGGCAGCACACCTCTCGGAATCGTCACCACCATGGTTCGGAAGCGAAGTAGACACCACAACTCAAAGTATTATAATTACCGAGAGGTCCCCCAGCCGAATAGATGGTACAACTCGCCACAGTCGTGGCGTAAATCAACTCGAAGAGGGCATGTTGCTGCGGATTACCGCAGCACTCCGCCACCGGCCAGTAGCGCCGAGTGTTCTGCCCGCCACCGCGGACCAGCCTCTGCGGATAGGTCTCCCGGCTGACTGCGCGCGAGAATGGCAGACAGTATTTATGCTCGTCTTTCAGGCAGGCCCTGAGTCGATGTTTGAGCGCTGTGCGGCTGTTTAGTCCACTTCTCCCTCTCTCTTATCGCCAACGTGGGAGGGCGCCGTCGTGAGAGTTTCTGTGTATCGTCGGCGCCCGTAGCTCCGGCGGGTCCCTCCAGCTTTTGCAGCATTGGCTACAACGCCACGATGGCGGCCTGGAGAAACGGACGGCAGGTAACTGTCGCACCGCGCTCCAGGCCGACTCAACGTCACCTCCTTGCCGACCGGGGACCCCGGACCGCAGGAGCGGCTGGATTACTGACTTTGAAGGCGGGTTGTCGTAGGGGCTGACGGTTAGTGATCGTTGCGGTATGCCGGGAAGGTGAGGTATTCGCAGGGTGGTGGGCTGACTGATGAGTGGCGGGGTTCCGTGAGCGGATCCGCGTGGAAGCGGCCCAGATGTTCGCCGACGGGCAGCGGAACGGGCTGGTCGCGAGGCTGTTACGGGTGAGTGTCCGTTCCGTCCAGCGGCGGCGGGCCTGCGAAGCCGGCGGGGAGGCTGCATTGCGGTCGGCAGGTTCTGCCGGCCGGCCGAAGCTGAGCGGCGAGTTGTTCGCGGCTCTGGAGGCAGAGCTGGACAAGGGCCCTGTCGCGCACGGCTGGCCGGACCAGAGGTGGACCCTGGCGAGGATCAAGACCTTGACCGGCCGCAGGTTCCACAAGGGCTTCACGCTCTCCGGCACCGCCCAGATGCTCCGGCGTCACGGATGGAGCCACCAGGTCCCCGCACGACGGGCCCTCGAACGCGACGAGGACGCCGTCAGCGGATGGGTGAAGGAGACGTGGCCGCAGGTGGAAGCACCGCGGCGGCGCTCGGGGCCTGGATCGTCTTCGAGGACGAGGCCGGCTTCTCGATGACGCCGCCGACCACCCGCACCTGGGCCCGGCGGGGGCACACTCCGGTGATCCGGGTCCGGGGGCGGTCTCAGCGCCGGGTCTCCCTGGCCGCGATGTGCTGCTACAAGCCAGGCGAACGCTCCCGCCTGATCCACCGGCCCGTGTTCCACAAGGACCACAGGACGAAAGAGCGCCGCAGCTTTGCGTGGACCGATTTCCGGGACCTGATCGTGGCCGCCCACCAACAGCTCCACGCCCCGATCGTGCTCGTCCGGGACAACCTCAACACTCATCGTGCAGCCGGGTTGCGGGACTTCGTCGCTACCCACGACTGGGTGACCGTCTTCCACCTGCCGCCCTACGCGCCAGAACTCAACCCTGTCGAGGGCATCTGGTCACTGCTGCGACGCGGCAGCCAGGCCAACACCGCCTTCACTGACCCTGACCACCTCGTCCGAGTACTGCGTCACGGGCTCCGCCAGATCCAATACCGCAGCCACCTCATCGACGGCTGCAGGACAGCAACACACCTCCCCGACCCGACGACAACACCGCTGAAAGGTCCATACCTTTCTTCTCGGGTGGGTCTGTCCAGTAGACGGTGTAACCGTGGTTGGTTTGTAGGTTCAGATTCGGTTGTTGGTGAGGCGTCCGTCGAAGGCGGTGTCGAATGCCTGGAGGGCTCGCTTCCAGCGGGTGGTCCAGCGTTTGCGTCCGGCGCCGGTCGGGTCCAGGGACATCACCGCGAGGTAGACGCACTTCAGAGCCGCGTTTTCCGAGGGGAAGTGTCCGCGGGCCCTGACCGCCCGGCGGATCCTGGCGTTGACGGACTCGATGGCGTTGGTCGTGCAGACGATGCGGCGGATCTCCGCGTCGAACTGCAGGAACGGGACGAACTCGGCCCAGGCGTTCTCCCACAACCGCACGATCGCAGGGTATTTGGTGCCCCATTCCTCGCAGAACTCGAGGGACCGGCTGGTGGCCGCGTCCTCAGTCGGAGCGGTATGGACCGGCTTCAACGCTTTCGCGATCTTGTCCCAGTCCTGGCGGCCGGCATAGCGGAACGACGCCCGCAGCAGGTGAACGACACATGTCTGGACGACGGTCTTGGGCCAGACCTCACCGACCGCGTCGGGCAGGCCCTTCAAGCCGTCGCAGACCAGCATGAGGACGTCCTCGACACCGCGGTTCTTCAGCTCGGTCAGGACCCGGAGCCAGTGCTTGGCGCCTTCGCCTCCTTCGCC
>NZ_JBVIQR010000105.1:0-7500 GCF_055576875.1 Streptomyces sp. NPDC033229
TCCCCTGCCCCCCCCCCCCCCCCCCTCCCCCCCCCCCCCCCCCCCTCCCCCCCCCCCCCCCCCCCCCCCCCCCCCCCCCCCCCCCCCCCCCCCCCGCGTCAGGGGTCAGGCCGCAGGCTTGGAGGACGGCGAGGTCCGGCGTCGGCGCGTGCCCAGAGCCGCTATGGCCTCGGGCAGCTCGGCGACCCAGAGGCCGACAGGGATCCTGAAGGCGACGCGCCCGTTGAGGTGGTCGAGGTCGAAGGCGGCGCGCTGGCCGGGGCTGGTCACCAGGTGGACGGAATCCTCAAGGACCCACAACGCGGTTTCTGACGTGGTGTTGGGGTCGGATGCGGCTTCCCGGGCAGCTTCGACGGCGCTGGACTGCCAGAGCTCAAGGTCCTGGCGCGCGCTGCGGGGGCGTCGGTTGCCGGGCCACACGATCTGGGAGACGAAGGCGTAGACGCGCAGGGCGACGACGGCGTCCTCGAAGTGGGGGGCGTGGAGTACGCCCTGGTCGCGGGCTTTCCATGCCCACGATTCGCTCAGTCCGGCCGCTGTTGCGACGGCGCTGGTGCTGAGCTGAATGCTGGTCTCAGCCATCGGGTTGCTCCGCAGTCATGTGTGTTGATCGTGCTGCACACGCTACCGCATAAGGCCTTGGAATTTCTTGTGTCACTAGACCTGCCGTGTGTCGCCATGGCCGATGAGCCACCCGGTAGTGCCGAGTTTGAGCGGCTGTCAGTCTCCTGACTGCGCCAGAGGTGGCGAATCAGATCTAGTGACACGGTCGCAGAGAGGCAGGGAGGGTGAGAACTCGATCGGTGGACGACTAGGCATAGAGCAAGATGCATCGTCAGTTAGGGGAATGCACAGCAAGGGATAGGAATACATGCAGAGATGCCTGTAGCCGACGCAACAGCGTCGGCTACAGGCATCGGTATATTCAAGGGCTGGGTCGCAGCTCAGGCCTGGGGAGCTCCTCCGGCCGGGCTCCGGCGTTCCGGTCGGCGCAGCGCTCCCTCAGCATTGAGTGCGTGCAGCAGACGCTCAAGCGCAGCGGAGACCACGTACAGCCCCCGCCGACCGTAGTCCGCCTCCTGCAACTCCTGATGCAGGGAGGACATCAGGGCGTGCGCCTGCCGGCCCACACGGTAGGTCGACTGCTTGCCCTTCTCGACATACGCCATCCGGTCGTCGAGGAACTGCTGGGCCCACACGATCTGTTCGTCGACGCTCGTCGGGGCATGCCGCAGCGCCGCATCCAGATAGTGGCCGAATGCCAATCCGCCGTTGCCCGAGGAGCGGCGGTCCCGGGCAATGCGCGCCTTCAGCGCTGCCAGGATCTCGGGCTCGATACGGAAACCGTGCTGCTCCCACTCCTCCGAGCGGATCTTCGCCTGGGCGAAGCTTTCGTGGACCGCATTGTGTGCCCATGGGCCACGCGGGCTCTTGGAGCGGCGCCGGGGAGACGTGGCGGGAGCCAAGGCCGGGCTCGCCGGTTCGTCTTGGGCCGGCGTCTCAGGCGGGGCCTCGGTGATGACGGGGGTCGGCTCAGCAACGGGTGCTGGAGCCAGGGCAGTTGCGGGTGCTGGCACGGGTGCGGAAGTGGGTTCCGACGGCGCCTGTGACGACAGACCGGTGCCCGGGCTGGCTGCCTCGGCAGCGATCGGGAGGGCATTACTGCCCTGCTGGGCCTCCGAAACACCCCCCTGCGCCGGTTCCACTCGCAGGCCGCCGGTGGTTTCCTGCGGGGCCGGGGCCGGGGCCTCTGCCGGAGAGGCTTCCGGCATCTCTGTCTCATCCCGGCTCTGGGGCGGGACAGGGGCAGCAGGCTCAGCGGCCACCGGGGCACTGGGCTTAGTGGGCTCGGGCGCGGGCGTGCCTCCGCCGCCGAGAAAGGAACGCTCGGCAACCTCGTCCGCACCGGCGAGGAGGTTCTGCAGCAGCGCCGCCGGCTGCCCCTTGCCTCTGGCCGCTGACTGAAATGCTGAGGCGGACTTCTTCTTGCCCTTGCCGCCGGAGGACGAATTACTCATCGGAGGCCCCCGTGGCGATCAGCTCGGGGGTTTCCCACTTCTCGACCGGCTGGTCGATGCGCGTGAGAACCTCTCCCATCAGCCGGGCATACTGCTTGCCCGGGGCGTGGTTCGCGAAGCGGAGAACAGCCGGCTCCCCATAGGCATAGGAACCAGAGATCCGGTCATCCTTGCGGATATCCGTCACAAACGGGTACAGACCGGCTTCGATAACGCCGTTACGGATGTTGATCTCCTGGGCCTTCATCGTCGAGGGAGCGCTCGAACGGTTGAGGACCGCGCCCAGGTACTGCGGATCGCACTCGCCACCAGTCCGGCCCTTCACATACCCGACCGTCCCCCGGATAGCCACCGCTCCCTTGAGAGTGGAGTACTCCGGGTAGCAGACCGTCAGAACGTGGTCCGCGGCCGCTAGGGCAGTAGCCGCGAGCGAGGAGACCGCTGGCGGAGTGTCGATGACGACGAAATCGAAGAGGTCCTCGATTTCGAGCAGCATGCGGCGGAGAACCGGCGTGGCCTGGTACCCCTTCTTGTGAATGAGGTCCTGGGCCGCGGACATGGTCGACTCCTCTCCCGCCAGGAGATGGAGGGAGCCCCCGCTGTCCCAGTCCTCCAGCAGCTCTCCGCAGTCGAACATGATGGTGGGCAGCTCTATCCGCATGTTCTGCATGCGGGCCTGCAGAGCCCACCCCAGCGAACGAGCCAGCTGGTCCTCGCCGGAGAGGTTCACGCCGAGGGCCGTCCCGGCCTGAGCCTGGGGGTCGAGATCGACCACGAGGACCCGGTTGCCGGCGAGCGCGAGGCCTGCTCCCAGGTTCACGGTCGTGCTGGTCTTGCCGACGCCCCCCTTCTGATTCGCGACCGCGAGGACCTTCATCGCCCTGTTCCGCCTCTCCTGCTACATCGTCAGTGTCATGCCTGCTGCCTGGAGCCCCTTGTCACCAGGGCCTTGAGGATTCGCGCTACCTGCGAGAGCGAAGGAAATGCCGGATTCGGCGGCCTTTCCTGCGTCCACTGTGTCGCTCGTGGCCCGTTGCGCTCTAGTGACACGGGATCTTCGCGCATGACGATAACAGGACCGCCGACCGCTGATGTAGCCCGACGCGCGGAAGGACCTGGATGAGAGGGTCGTCAGGGTGGCCAGGGTGCCGGACGGTGACGGGGGGTCCGGCAGTGCCAGAGTGGAGCAGCAGAACGGGCGGGTAGGCGCCTCGTGACGTCGCCCGATGGCATGAGGCAGGGAGCGTCCCGTGATGCGTCAGTTCGTGGCCTGCATAACGCGATCCCCAGCAACGTGGCGCGATGGATGGGCACCCTGATGCGGGGCAACGTGAGCCGGTATGAGGAGCACGGGTAAGGGCGGCAGCCTGGCTGCTCGGCACCTGAGGGGCCAGTGAGGAAGCTCCGCTGCCTGTCCGATGGAAGACCAGCGGGTCGGCTCGCTGGGTAGCCCGTCGGTAAGGCGGCGCGGTATCGGACTCGTCCGCTTGCGCGCGGGCTACGTCGTCAGGAAGGCCTGTAGGGGCATACGGAAGGCGTCCGTCAGTCCACTCGCCAGCGCGTGCATGAGGCAGGTCGTTCAAGACCGGGCAGAGCAGCACCGGAGCGTGCAATGTGGCGAGTGCGTCGGGTCGGTGAAGCGTCCGCTAGGCGAGAAGCTGACGAGCTCGTCAGTTGAGCGGTCAGTGACGTGAGCAGTCGTACATGGCGTTGATCCGCCCGAACGATGGTGGGTCAGTAAGGGCGGTCGAGAGTCCGCAAGAAAAATAGGTGGACAGGTAGCTGAGCATGTGGGCAAGCAGGCGCCTAGGCAGGTGGATTGATGCCTCAGGAACTCGCTCGTATGTAAGGCAGATGCATGCACGAGTGGCGAGGCAG
Source organism: Streptomyces sp. NPDC033229 (assembly GCF_055576875.1). NCBI lineage: Bacteria > Bacillati > Actinomycetota > Actinomycetes > Kitasatosporales > Streptomycetaceae > Streptomyces > Streptomyces sp. NPDC033229. Next base: position 3,897 of record NZ_JBVIQR010000105.1, read on the forward strand.
CACGCATGTCCGTCAGTCACCTGGACCGGTAGCGCGCTGGCGGGTCTGCCCGGTCACCAGGTGATTCGTTCGTCTGTCAGGCGACCACGCGGGTCGGGTGGGGGATCGTTAGCTAGTTAGCTAGCAACAGAGCACTACTTATAGGTACTGAATAGAGTATGTGCCTAGATGTAGTAAACGGTTCAGTCATCGGTGTGCTCATAAACATGCTCAACGATGCAATAATCGATCGATGTAAGAGTACCTGCCTTGAGTTATCTATCTCTACATGCATGCACATATCTATCGGTATATTTGCAGGTCAGAGGCATTAGAGGTGCTGTTCCCTCTCTCTGCACTGGCGATGCGGACGCGTCCTCGCACTCCCTTCTTTGCTGCGCTAGTGCCCCACCCGGGGAATCAGAGCCTGACCTCCTGGTGGTCTACCGCGGCACCATCGTGAAAGTTCTCGAGGTTACGGAGCACCCGAAGTGCAGGCACCGCTGGCACTTTGACGCCCAGATGCCGCGACGGGCCCGCTTCCACACCACAGCCGAGTCCTTCCTGGCCAACCTGACCCGCTGAGCCAGCCGTGCGTACGGCATCCATAGCCCCCGCCACGACGACGCCGCCTTCCAGCGCGCCCAGGGCACGACGGACACCCGGGTCGCGATCGACCTGATCACCGGCCAGTCCTCGTCGTCACAGGCATCTACCACCTACTAGCCCGCCTGACTGAGAGGTGCACATGACCGAGACCGAGACGTTCGAACAGCTGCGGGCTCCCTGGGCCGGATGACGCGGCGGACAGCGGCTTCGTCGCCCATCGCGGCCTGTACATCTCCGGTATCGACGCCCCGGCCGACGACCCTCTGCCTGACCGTCTTCATCGTGGGTGGGCATCAGCGGTGGGCCGACAGCATCGAGGCGCCGCTGCGTACATGGCCCGTGCCCACCGATCTCGTTGTCCGGGAGCCGAGGGCTTCGGCGATCCGGTTCGCCGCCGCACTACTGGAGATCGGGGGGTAGGGGGAGCGCGGCCTGGATCACCTCGGCGTCCAGCGCCTCTCCACAGCGGCCCGGAACCACTGTCAGATGACACGTCGGGGTTCCGGATATGCCTGGCGTGTCGCGCCTACCGGAGCGGCCGCAGGCACCGTGTGCCGCTTCGCGGCCTGACTCGCGACGTGGTCGGTTCGTCGCGACCAGTGCCGGCACTGCCGCTGTTGCCCCCCACCGCCTACCCGTCGGCCAGGGGGTTTCGTGTTGTCCGCGGACAACACGAAACCCCCTGGCCGACAGCACGGACACGGTGGTCGCCTGGCTCCACTGAGGACCCTGCCCTCGCGAACGCGCTCTTACCGAGATCGACCTCCTGCGCGTTTCCGGCACTGTCGCTCAGCCCGGTGCCCCTAGCGCCCCGGCGTAGCTCACCCATCGACGCCCCGGGGGTCCTGGCTGCCGCGCCGCTGCTGGGTACTGGCAAAGCCTGCTATTCGAAGTTGAGGAGTAGCGCTCGGGTCTATGGGCGCAAGGCTCAGGGGGCAGTTGGTTGAGGGATGGGCATCGACAGCCCCTCCCGCCTTCGGATGCTTCAGACCGGTATCGGGGACGCAACGTAGTTCCTCAGCAGATCCGATACCTCGCCAGCTGCTCGGCGGCCCACCCGACGCACCTCGAATGTGGATCACGAACTACTGCTCCTGTTGCCACCGTCATGTGGCTTGGGCGTCAGGTGGGAGGTGACGGTGTCACCCAGGTGGTCTGTCAGCGGGCCCGTGTGGGGGATGCCCAGGGTCTGGGACAGGGTGACGGCTTGAAGCCGTGTGGCGGCCTCAAGCAGGTCGGCGTAGGCGGAGGTAGTGGTTCGGATACGGTGCCGGGCGACGAGGCCGGTCGCCGCGGCGAGAGCGGCCGCTGGCCACCACCACAAGGCGAGCGGCGTGTAGAGAACGGCCCAGGCAGCCAGGGTGGCGGCTCGGGAGAGAGCGGTCCGGGCCTGGGTGATCTCGGTGCGGCCGCTGTCCGGGAGGATTAGCCCCACGTACGGCCAGACCGTAGCCAGGTCTAGGTGGTGATCGCGGTCCAGACGGATCGCGGCCGCGTGGATGCGGTCGCCGGTCCAGGTGGGGCGCTCGGGGCGGTCGACGGCGATCCTCGTACGCTGGTGCGCGGCGATGCTCAGGAGGATGGGCGACGGGCGCCGGCTCGGATCAGGTGACAGAGCCGCCTCGTACTGGGTGCGATAGTTGGTGTGCGCCGTGTCCCATCGGCGCTGCCGGGATGTCACCCAGCGCGCCGTCAGGTACCGGAACGGGTTGGGCCAAGTGTGCCAGTCCGCGGCCAGTGCGAGGCGTTCCACGAAGGCGCCGAACGCCTGAGCCACCAGGCCGACGGCGGCGGCACCGATCAACACGGAGACGAGAACCACTACTTGGCCGCCCGCCGTGCTGATGGCCGGGTCCTTCGCGTACGAGGTGATCTGCCGACTGAGGTATCCGAGGTCGAGAGCGTGGTCCCGGCGCAGAACGTGGGCGATGGCGGCGACCGCTGGAACGGGATGGGCGGAGTCGGCTGGGGGAATTGATGGATGTCCAGCTTGTTCAGATACCCAGACCGCTTGGAGCCCTCGTAGGTGAGGGTGTCCGGGTCGAGGTCGCCGAAGGCGACCAGTAGCTTGCGGAGTTCCGGTGTGAGGCGCGGATCCAGTTGCACGAGGCGCGCGGCGAGATGGCCGCGGGCGTCGTTGGCGACGCGGTTGTTCCGCCATCGGTAGCCGGACTCACCTCCAAGCCGGACGACGTTCGCTGTCGTCTCCAACGTACGGTTCCACCCTCACCTTGAGTTCCTTGCAGTACTCCAGCACCCGGCGGTGGTGGTACGGGATGCGGCCCGGGCCGAGGTTGAGGTAGAGCCCCTCGTCGAAGTCGCACACGTGCGTGCGGACGCGATGTCCGCGCGCGTCGACTTCAGAGAGCTCGTCACCCCGCCGGACGGTGCGGTTGCGGCCGCCGACCCGGCGCCAGGCCTCCAGGACCGTACAGCGGTAGCCGCGCTGGGACAGTTCGTAGGCTGCTGTCAAGCCGGCGACGCCCGCTCCCAGGATGAGGACTTTCGGGCGGTCTTCGCGGGAGGCGGGCGGAAGGCCCAAGCCACCGGTCCAGCCTGTCGCTTCGGAGCCCTCCGCGCCGGCCATGGCTCGGTACAGGGACTCGGCGGCTCAGCCGACAGGGGACATCACGGGCGGGGGCGCGTCGTCGGGGGTGCTCATGGCAGCCTCCAGAAGGAACGCTTGTGCGTTTTTTCAGATGAAATTCGGATGAATGGTGATGCATGCCGACCTTACGGATCCGCCCGCGGGCGGCGGCGTGTAGGAGCCGGTGGCGGAGCTTCTTGGGCTCAGCGGCGGCCAGGTCGCCGTCCAGCAGCAGGGTGCGGGTCCGGGCGAGCAGGTCGATCGCGGCCAGGGACAGCTCCAGCCAGGCCGCGTTCACCTGGAGGTGGTGGGAGGGGAAGCGGCCGAAGCCAGTTGAGGTGCCTCGAAGTTCTCGGACAGGTGTCCAATAGGATCGCCTGGAACAGGGAACGAGGAAGAAGTGGCGCCACCGAGGAAGTACTCGCAGGA
>NZ_JBVIQR010000106.1:0-7247 GCF_055576875.1 Streptomyces sp. NPDC033229
CGCAAACGGGTCCTCCACGCGGCACACGGCCGCTGACCACCGGCTCATGGGTGGTGTCGATGGAGTCGATCGCGATGTCGTCGGTCTGGCTGAACTCGTGTCACTCACGGCCAGTCATGATCGCGGATCCGGTGACCCTGCGTGGCCCCAGCACGAAAAGTGATCCAGAGCCACGATTCGCACGTCGTCGACAGTCCAGACGGGCTGGGGGTGCACCGTACCGCCCCACCCTCCAGGCGGCCACAACGGGGGCTGATGGGCTGCGCGCACAACGCCCCCAGCACCAGTGGCTGTAGGGCTTGGAGAGAGGAGCGCCAGAGGTCTCCCCGACGTGCAGAGTTATCCCTCAAAGGGACTGGACTGTAGCGGAGTAAGCCGTATGGCCGAGCGCACTCACAGAAGACGTACTACCACTAACGCTTCGATCCCCTCGCACTACAGACCGATCGAGAGACGTCGTTGCAAGGGGGGCCTGATGAAAATCAGCCAGGGGCCGCTCGCTACGTCATGGCCGAGAAACCCCTGAGCTTCTGATCAATAGGAGCTTCGCTGTTCCGTCCAGCCATCACCTCTTCGCCATCATCGGGACGCAAAGTCCTGCGTCCACCAAGGACCGTCATCTGCAAACCGGATACCAACGCCGACTTCTGTATAGCTACAGGTTAGAATATTTAGCCTGTGGCGCGGGCTGCTCATCCATGCCGCCACCACATCTGCAGGGTTCTGTTGTCCACGAGCTATGTTCTCAGAGTAGGATTTCCAGACATAGCCCGCGGCCGAGATGCGGTCTCCAGGACCGGCTCCGTCTGGGTCGACGTGGTCGAGCAATCCAAGGTCGGCCATCTTGTCGGAGTGCCCTTGCGCGGCTTTCGTCAGCTTAGCGTTGGCGCGAACCGGGGGGCATCCATGCTTCGCTCGTTGGGCATTGAGAAGTTCTATGACCTGCGGGGCAAAATCTGACTCATGGGCATGCCCAAGCAGTGAAGGTGAGAATGCCTGGTGTGGTGGCTCGTGCAGACCTTGGAGTCGCCTTTCGCCCCAGGGGCGTGAAGCGAACCAGGTGACTGGCTGCCAGCTAGTCAGTAAATCGTGACCCCGCTTAAGGGCACGCGCATCTGGGACGGCTCTCGAAGTTACGTGAGCGCCAAAAAGGGTCACGCCTACAGTTCGATTAAGCGATCCCTCATTCCCTCTGGAAGAACCCCCCACGAGGATGCCAATCGCAGCAGTAGTAAGGCCCACGGCTGCCACGGAATTACTCAAGGCCTTCAAGGCTCGTTGAGCCAACCTGCGGGTCACTGTGCTGTCCTGGCAAGCATGTTTCAGGCACCGTTCCCATTATTATGCAGGTCTAGGCAGCACGTAATTGCAGCCCGATGGCAGCCGTCGGCAATTTCGAGTGCTACGTCCATGGAGATCATCCGGTTCTTCTCCCACTCATCTGTGACTTTTCCGCGCGTCAATTTCACCTTCACGTGGGAGCCGAAGATTGGTCTGATCCGACGCAAATGTACGGAAGTAAAAAGAATGAGCTGCCGGGCATCACGGAAGTCGATAGTGGGTACCCGCAGGAAGGCCGCTTCGTGCTGACGGAGCGCCATTAAAAGGACCGAACTCAACACGTGACACTCAATAATCTCAAAGAGTGCAGACCCATGAATCTCTGACTGCACTTCCCCTTCACTGTTATTGCGGGCCAGTTCCATCTGGTAATGACCTGTATAGACGCCAGCATGATACTCGGCACCAATAGGGTTCCAGGACGCTGAAGTCCATACCTCGGAGAGGCTTCCCATCACTTCCGCCAGACTGGGCGGACCAGTCTTCCGTAACCTCGCATCACCCATAGCTTCAATTGTGGCTAATTATAGCGAAACTTAACAGGGGGCCGCAAATATGACTAAGTCGCCAACCCATTCACAGGAGGTATAGTCGTGCCTTTAGTATTATATTTCTGATCACGTGAAAGCCTCCGCTTCGGGCAAGGAGCACGGCCTCCGGTGGGACGCGAGCGGCTTGTGCTAAGGCTTTCGCTGCTTCAATACAGCCATGGCTCACCCGCCAGAACCGCTTTTCTCCAACCAACGCGCTGTCGCTGCCAGTCAGGTGGCTCCTACGCTCTCGAGTCTGCCGCTGTGGCGGGGATTGTTGAGCGGCTGGTGCCGGATGAGCTGTGGGAGTTGTTCCAGCGGGTGGTGCCGGAGGCGCCGGTGCGGTCCCAAGGGGGTGGTCGCCGGCGGCACGGGGGACCGTGAAGTACTGGCCGCGATCGTGTTCGTGGCCACCTCGGGCTGTACGTGGCAGCAGCTTCCGGCGTCGTTCGGGCCGTCGGGAGCCACGGCTCACCGGAGATCTACCGAGTGGACCACCGCCCCGGGCTGGGCGAAACTGCACCGCCTGGTCCTTGATGAGCTCGGCGCCCGCGGTGAGCTGAACTGGAGCCGCTGCGCGGTCGACTCGGTGAACATGCGGGCCTTGAAAAGGGGGACCTGACAGGTCCGAATCCTGTGGACCGGGGCAAGTACGGCTCGAAGATCCACTTGATCACCGAGCGGACCGGTCTGCCCTAGTCTGTAGGGATCTCGGGGGCGAACTTGCACGACAGCCAGGCCCTGATACCCCTGGTGAAGGGCATACCGCCGATCCGCTCCCGCCGGGAGCCCCGGCGACGCAGGCCGGCCAAGCTTCACACCGACAAGGGATACGACTACTACTGAGGTTGAAGGCGGGTTGTCGGCAATGTGAGTCCGGTCGCTGTGAGGCATCCGTCGATGACGTCACTGCGGTATTGGAGCTGGCGTAGGCCGTGTCGTAGCCGGCGGATGAGGTGGTCGGGGTCGGTGAAGGCGGTGTTGGCCTGGCTGGTCCGGCGGAAGACCGACCAGATGCCTTCCACGGGGTTGAGGCCGGGTGCGCAGGGCGGCAGGTAGTGATCCAGTTCTGGGCGTCGATGAAGGCCCGCATCCGGCGGTCTTTGTGGACGTTGAGGTTGTCCCAGATGAGGACGATGGGTTTGCCGAGCTGCTGGTGGGCGGCGATCAGGAGGTCGCGGAACTCGGTCCAGGCGAAGCTCTTACGGCCGCCGCTCTTATGGTCGGTATGCCGTTTGGGCCGGTAGATCAGGCGGGAGCGTTCGCCCGCTTTGCAGCAGCACAGGGCCGCGATGGAGAAACGGCGCTGGGAGCGTCCGCGGACCCGGATGACCGGGGTGCTGCCGCGCCTGGCCCAGGTGCGTGAAGTCGGCGGCGTCATCGAGAATCCGGCTTCGTCTTCGAAGACGATCCAGGCACCGAGCGCCGCCGCGGTGCTTCCACGTGTGGCCACACGTCCTTCACCCAGCCGGCCACCACTTCCTCGTCACGCCCGACGGGCCGGAACCTGGTGGCTCCAGCCGTGCCGCCGCAGCATATGGGAGATATCTGACAACGTCATGGACGGTGGAACCGGCGGCCGATCAGGGTCTTGATCCTGGCCAGCGTCCATCGCTGGTCCGGCCAGCCGTGAGCTACCGGGCCTTTGGACAACTCCTCCTCGAGCACGGCGAACAGCACATCGTTCAGCTTCGGCCGGGACGCCGGACCACGGGAACGGACAGCGCCCTGCCCGGCCTCCCGCCAGGCTTCCCGCCATCGCTGAACCGACCGGACGCTGACCCGTAACTCCTTCGCGATCTCGGTGCTGCCCCTCCCGGCGACGAACATCCGTACGGCTTCCATCCGGACCCGCTCACGGAACGCCTGCCTCTCCGCGGTCAGACCCCCACCCTGCGGATACCTCATACAAACCGACATACTGCAACGATCGCCAACCGTCAGCACCTACGACAACCCGCCTTCAACCTCAGTAATCCCTCCGTCGAAGGTGCGGCCGCAGGACGGGGGAACGCAGGACACGCCTGATGAGACGCTGTTCGCCGCCATTACCTACGTGTGGGTCAGCGGCTGCGCCTGGCGTCAACTGCCGCCTTGCTTCGGCATATCGAAGTCGACCGCCCACCGCCGGTTCCTGATCTGGTCGAGAGCCGGCGTCTGGGGCGGCTGCACGAAGCCGTGCTGCGCCGGCTCGACGACGCTGGCCTCATCGACGTCACCCGCGTCGTCCTGGACACCGCCCACGTCCGGGCTAAAAAAAAAGGGGGCGAACACACAGGTCCGAGCCCCGTGGACCGGGGCAGGCCGGGTTCCAGGATGCACGCCCTGCCGGACGCGAACGGACTGCCCCTCCTCGTCGGCGTCCCGGCTGGCAACACCCACGACAGCGAAGGGCTCAAGCCCATGATCGAGGGTCACCAAACGAGACACGACCCCCACCGCGGCCGCTACTTCAAACCCAGGCGCCTCCACGCGCAAGCCGGGTCTGTAAAGTTTTCGGCTCTGTCTCACATTCGGTGGTAACGCTGAGTGGCGGAGGTCGTTGTTGTTGATGTGATGGATGTCAACGAGCTTGCACGGATGCTGTTTTCGGGGATATCGCCGCTGGTCATCGAGGGTGTGGTCGATGAGGGCGGGCGGGTCGTGGTGAGGGCACGGACTCCGAAGGAGACCGCGGTCTGTCCGGTGTGCGGGGCATCGTCGGGACGCGTTCACGGTTATCACTGGCGGACGGTGGCGGATGTGCCGGTCGACAGCCGGCGGGTGGTGGTCCGTGTGCGGGTGCGGCGTCTGGTGTGTCCCACGCGTGGGTGCCGGCAGACCTTCCGCGAGCAGGTGCCCGGGGTGCTGGAGCGGTATCAGCGACGGACTACCCGTCTGACCAGGCAGGTCAAGGCGGTGGTGAAGGAGTTAGCGGGCCGGGCGGGGACACGCCTGCTGGCGATACTCGCGATGGGCCTGTCCCGTCACACAGCCCTCCGTGTCCTGCTGGGCATCCCCCTGCCGGACGGATTCCCCGGGTGATCGGCGTCGACGACTTCGCTCTGCGCCGGCGGCACCGCTATGCCACCGTGGTCATCGACGCCGAGACCCATGAGCGGATCGATGTCCTGCCCGACCGCACCTGGAGCCGGCGCGGCACCGGTCATCCGGGTCCGCGGCCGTTCCCAGCGCCGCTTCTCCCTCGCCGCCCTGTGCTGCTACAAACCCGGCGAACGCTCCCGCCTCGTCTACCGGCCCAAACAACATGCCGATCACCAGAGCGGAGGCCGCAAGAGCTTCGCCTGGACCGAGTACCGAGACCTCCTCATCGCCGCCCACCGGCAGCTCGGCGCACCCATCATCCTGGTCTGGGACAACTTGAACGTCCACAAAGACCGCCGAATGAAGGCCTTCATCGACACGCAGGACTGGCTCAACTCCTACCACCTGCCGTCCTACGCACCCGACCTCAACCCCGTCGAAGGGATCTGGTCGATTCTCCGCCGGACCACCCAGGCCAACACAGCCTTCACCGACCCGAGCCACCTCATGCGCCAGCTCCGACACGGCCTCCGCCAGATCCAATACCGCAGCGGCATCATCGACGGATGCCTCACCGGAACAGGGCTCACACTGACGACACCACGCCCAAAAACTCAGTAGCCGTTCGTGACCTGCGGGGCCCTCGGTCTGCTCGGAAGCTCGGTGGCTCCAGGCCTGATGAGAGGTGATCCACGCAAGCGGCGAGGACCACGCAGTTCAACGATCCACCAACACGGAGCTCTCGGCGCTTCCAGCAATCTATTTTCTGCTCCGCAAACTAAGAATCATATTGACGCAGGATGTCATTAAAGAAGCAAAGGAGGGGAGAAAATCCTCAATGGAAGGCGGTTAAGGCGGGACGTGACTACCGTTTCCTCCGAAGTCGGGAACTGCCTCCTGCGCATCGCTCAGACCGCCCGTTAGGAAATTCTTCATGAGGACATTCGATTCATACGCCGTCAGCCTCTGCCAGCATGGGCTGCGCACAGCCCTGTTCCTCACCAGCCTGACTGCTGCGGTAGGTACACTCCTGGCTCACAACACCGCAAGAGCTAGCGATAGCACACTTGCCCCCATCGATCCCAAAGCGCCACTATATGGTTCCCCGGTCATTTCCCTGCCAGACCTCAAACATCGCACTCCAGCAAGTGTCTCAGACACACCAAGGAGCGGCAACGATAAACATGGCCTCCAGGGCAGCGCTGCGGGAATTCCCGTCATTGCCCTGGAGGCCTATTTCAGGGCTGCTGCACGGGTCAACGCGATCTTGCCGAGCTGTCACCTTTCCTGGGAGCTCATCGCAGGTATCGGGAAACTGGAATCGAGCCACGGCATCATCGGAGGTCGGCGCTTGCACCCCGACGGCTCCATCAGCCGATCTATCCTCGGCCCTCAGTTGGCAGGCGGTAAATTCGCCGTGATTCGGGACACTGATGGCGGTCGCTGGGACGGCGACACCGAGTACGACCGGGCTGTCGGTCCTGCACAATTCATTCCTGCCACATGGAAGCACTTTGGCCGGGACGGAAACGGCGACGGGGTAAAAGACCCCAATAACATGTACGACTCTACCCTGAGTGCTGCGCACTACCTTTGTTCGGATGGCCGAGACTTGAATAAACCGAGCGATCTCGACAAGGCGGTACTGGCTTACAACCCTTCCCGCGCATACGTCAGCTCAGTCCTGGCTGTGATGCGTAGCTACCAGCGCGACAACGGCCTATTAATCAGAAACTCATAGGGTTTGGCTTCGTTCTGGGATGTGAGCGAGCTGGTGGCGGATGCGCGGTTGTTGTTGCCGTCGGCGCAGCAGGGGGCTCTGCGGTTGCGGGCGGTGGCTGCGCTAGCTGCAGGGTGGGAGCGTGAGGACGTCGCGGCGGTGTTCGGGGGGCGTTGAGCCGGTGGAGTGGCGGGCTAGTGGCCGGAACGGGCTGCTGATGCGGCTCACGTGGCTGGCGGGCAGGTGAGCATCAGGTTCTGCCGGAGGTCGGGCAGGCCGCCGTGCGGCAGGTGCTTGACCGCCAGCTGTGCGACGTGGGTCTGATGGGCCAGTTGTCCCCGGTGAGGGGCCCCGAAGTTTCCGGACAGCAACCCAATAGGGTTGTCCTGTCAAGGAAATGAGGAAGTAGCAAGTGGCGCCACCCAGCAAGTACACCCCGGAGTTCCGTGAGGAAGCCGTCCAGATCGCTCTCCGGTCCAGCAAGACGGTCTCGGAAACAGCCCGGGAGCTCGGAATCAACACGGAGACCCTTCGCGGCTGGGTGAAGAAGCATAAGCAGCGCAACGAGCCCTCGGCCGACGCACCGCTGACACTCAATGAACGAGCGCGTCTGAAGGAACTCGAACACCGTG
>NZ_JBVIQR010000107.1:0-7222 GCF_055576875.1 Streptomyces sp. NPDC033229
CAAACGGCTACACTCGGCCATCGACTATCGCCCTCCGCAAGAAGTCCACGCCGAGCACATGCAGTCGCGGACCGCCGCCTGAACGCGACAGTCAAAACCCTGTCCGAAGAACGCGAGGCCCCTCAACTCGCTCTGTCCGAAGACACGCTGTGGGCAGTGGATATCAACCACGGTGGTGGCGCCCTGCTCATCGGCCTGCTGCTCGGTCACGACCAGCCGATGGTCTATCTCACCGGCCTCGCCGTTCACCAGGCATCAGCCGCCTACCGCGGCCAGGGCAAGACGGACGCGAAGGACGCTTTCGTCATCGCCGACCAGGCCCGCATGCGCAAGGACCTGGGCGTGCTGCGGCCCAGCGATGAGATAGCCGTCGACCTCAAGATCTGGTCAGGCGCCGCACCGACCTCGTCAACGACCGCACCCGCCAGATCAACCGGCCCCGGGAACAACTCCTCGAGATTTTCCCGGCCTTGGAGCGGGCGCTGAGCCTGACGAACAAGGGGCCGGTTCTGCTGCTGACCGGCTACCAAACGCCGGCCGCCATCCGTCGCAGCGGTGCCAGGCGCATCGAGACCTGGCTGAAGAACCGGAAGGTCAGAGGCGCTGCCTCGATCGCTCTGGCCGCAGTCGAGGTGGCTCAGGCCCAGCACACCGCGCTGCCCGGCGAGAAGCTGGCCGCCTCGATGGTGGCCCGCCTCGCGAAGGGGGTGATGGCCCTCGAAGAGGAGATCGCCGAACTCGACGCACTCATCGAGGCCCGGTTTCACGAGCACCCGCACGCGGCCGTGATCCGCAGCCTTCCTGGCATGGGTGCCATGCTCGGCGCCGAGTTCGTCGCCGCCACTGGCGGCGACATGGAAGCCTTCGGGACTGCCGACCGGCTGGCCTCGTTCGCCGGCCTGTCCCCAGTCCCGCGCGACTCCGGTCGCGTCAGCGGCAACATGCGCCGGCCCCGCCGCTACCACCGTGGCCTCCTGCGGGCCTTTTACCTCTCCTCCATGGCCAGCCTGCGATCATGTCCCGCATCACGGGCGTACTACGACCGCAAGCGCGCTGAGGGGAAAGGCCGCTAGCCTCGCGCTTTCATGATGCGTGCTGTCCGGCAGGTGATCAGGCAAGCAGAAAGTGCCCCTGACCAGCGAGAATGAGGATTGCTGAGGTCCTTGTTCCCGCCCCTGTCGGAGGCACTTTCCAGGTGAAGCAGCCTATCGGGTCCTATCCCCATGTCCTTGTCCGGGATGACGGCCGCGCCGTGGTCTCGCAGGCCGGTTCGGTCCTGCTGGTCGAAACGGTCCGCAAGACCGGCCTCGGCCAGGCCGTATCCGCAGCACTCGCCCCCTGGCGGAAGCCGCGGGCTGTCCATGACCCGGGCAAGATACTCGTGGATCTTGCGGTGGCGGTCGCGCTCGGCGGGGACTGTCTCGCCGACATCGCCAACGGCCTTCCAGTGGGGTGCGACGTGGCTCCGGCTGCGGGTCTTCGGCTCGATCAGTTCCCGGATCGCGAGGTAGAGCACCTTGACTGCGGCCTGCTCGGTGGAGAAGTGCCCTCGGTTGCGGGTGACTTTCCGTAGCCGTGCGTTGATCGACTCGATCATGTTCGTGCTGTAGATCACCTTCCGAATCTCGGGCGGGAAGGCGAGATAGGGGACGAAGTCCTGCCAGCTCTGGCGCCGTGTCCGGACGACGGCCGGGTATTTGATCCCGAGTTCGGAGCCGGCGAAGTCATCCAAGGCCTGCTCGGCGGCCTGCTCGGAGACCGCGGTGTAGATGTTCCGCAGGGCCGGCACGAGTTTGCCGTGATCGGCCTTCGACGCGTATCGCAGGCTCGCCCGGACCAAGTGGATCACACACGTCTGGAGGGTGGTGCGGGGCCAGACCGCGTTGATGGCGTCCGGCAGGCCGGGAAAGCCGTCGCAGCAGGTGACCAGGACGTCCTCGAGGCCGCGAGCCTTGAGCTCGCTGAGGATGGTCAGCCACTGGCGGGCCCCCTCGCCCTCCTTGCCGATCCACAGGCCGAGCACGTGCTTGCAGCCGTCCATATCGACCCCGACAGCGAGGTAGACGGGGCGGTTGGCCGACCTTGCCGTCCCGCACCTTGATCCACAGCGCATCGATGTAGACCACCGGCCAGACCGCGTCCAGCGGACGCGACTGCCAAGCGGTGATCTCGTCCGCGACGGCATCGGTCACCTTGGAGATCAGGTCCGGGGACACCTCCGTGCCGTACATCTTCGCCAGGTGCGAGCGGATGTCACGGACACTCATCCCGCGGGCGTAGAGGGACAGGACCTGCTCGTCGACGCCGGACAGCCGCCGGGCGTTCTTCGGCACGATCTGCGGTTCGAAGTCGCCGTTGCGGTCCCGCGGCACGTCGACCTCGAGGGCACCGACGTCCGTGAGCACGGTCTTCGTCGCGGTGCCGTTGCGGCAGTTTCCGGAGCCGCGGCCGGCCGGATCGCCCTTCTCATAGCCGAGATGTTCGCTCATCTCGGCCTGCAGGGCCCGCTCGAGCAGAGCCTTGGACAGCTGTTGCAGCAGCCCACCCTCGCCGGCCAGCGGAGCACCGGTGGCATCCGAGGACTCCATCAGCTGCTCGACCAGAGCGTCTACCTGCTCAGCCGGAACCGCTCCGCCAGCAGCCGTCTCGGATATATGGGTCTCAGTCACGCGATCTTGCCTTTCCGGAGGGCCGGGGTCAGACAGGCCCCGCCACACTCTCAGATCACGGACTTACACGATCTTCCGGACACACCCCTTTCGCTGACTTTCACGCGTGAAAGTGACTTAGACCCAATACTGCTGTTTAGGGAGTTTTCTGGCGTCTGGTTGGTTTGATGGGTGTCGCGAGTGTGATGGCTGGGTTGGGTGTTGTGGTGGGTGTGTTTGAGGTGCCAGTTGGTCATCTGCGTTTGATGACGCGGGGGTTGGCGCGTGGCCTTCGGGGTGGTAGGAGGCGTTCACGCAGTTCACGGGTGGTGTCGGTGAGTGCTGACGTCAGTCGTGAGGGGGAAGGTGCCGCTTGGCTGGTGACGTGGCGGCGGGCGGTACGCAGGGTCCTGATGAAAGAGACCCGGTCGGGGTCGGCGCCGGCCTGGCGCGCGAAGTGCAGCGTGGTGCATGACTTCGGGCAGGGCGTGGTGGACGAGAAGGAAGCCGTAGGTCCCCTGCTCGATGCCGTCGGGATGCTGGGATGGCAGCACCAGGTGGTGCCCGCCCTGGCGGGTCTTGATCTCGTCGAGGGTGATCTCGGTCTCCCACCGTTGGTGGTGAAGGCCGGCCAGGTCGGCGTCCGGGGCGGCGTCGGGGTCGTAGATGGTGGCGATCAGCCGGTAGACGGTGTCGTCGCCCGGGCAGCCCAGCGTGTACTCCACCACGCGGACACTGATGGGGTCACGGCGGCTCTGGTCACCCGAGGCGAAGATCTCCGACAAGTGGCGTGGTGTTCACCCTTGCCGACATCCAGGCCCACGAAGACGTTCACCTGGTCGAGCTCGCTCACGTGTGTTCCTCCAGCGAGAGGTCCTGCCCCAACCCGGCCTCACCTGCGGCACCGGTCTCCGGCATCCACGTTATGAAGAGCCTGCCGACACCGCGGCGGAGCCCTGCCCTTACGAGTTGGTGTGAGGGGCCCCGCGTTTTCCGGACAGCTGCCTATTGGCTAATTTATGCGGCGAGCTACTGATTCAGGTACTCGTCATGGACCTCTCGTGGGGTCCGGTACCCGAGTCCCGAGTGGCAGCGTTTCGTATTGTAGCGGAGCTCTATGTAGCGGGCGATATCGCGATAGGCGTGCCCGCGCGTGGGATAGGAAGTACGGTGGACTCTTTCATTTTTCAGGGTCGCGAAGAACGATTCCGTGAGGATATTATCGTAACAGATTCCTGCCCGCCCGACGGATTGCCGGATTCCAAGCCTCTTCAACGTCTGGGCGAACTGTTCTGAAGTGTAGTTGCTGCCGCGGTCCGAGTGGAATATCGAATCCCCGGAGAGTGGGTGGTTGCGTGCCGCCATTTCTATAACGGCCTCAATGAGTGGGGTCTTGTACTTATCGTCCATCGCCCAGCCGGTCACGGCCTTTGTGTGGCAGTCGATGACAGTGGCGAGGAATACCCAGCCCTCCCATATTGGGATATAGGTGATGTCGCCGACCATTTTCCGGCCGGGTGCACCGGCGGTGAAGTCGCGGTTGACGAGGTCGGGGATCGGGCAGGCCCGCCCGTCGTTCTCGGTGAGGCCATGGCGCCACGGTCGCGGCTGGCACGCCCGCAGGTCCAGCTCCCGCATGAGATCACGCACGAGTTCGGGCCCGCAGGCCAGACCCCAGGCGGTGAGGTCGGCGCGGACACGCCGGTAGCCATAGATGCCGTCAGAATCCTCGAAAAACTTCGCGATCAGCAATTTCAGATACTCCCGGCGCCTGGTCGGTTACCGAAAGCGGCCGGGTCCGCCATTCATAGAATCCGGAGCGGTATACTTCCAGCCAGTCGCACATCTTCGCGACGGAGTGTTCGTGACCGATATAGCGCACTCCGCATCGATGAACTCGAACCTGTCGCTCACCGAGGATCCTTGGCAAAGTACGCTGCGACTTTTTTCCAGGAATGCGACCTTCTGCCGGAGCTCTATCAGTTCACGTTCCTACTCGCGGAGCCGTGCCCGCTCATCCACCGTGAGAGGTGGTTCCTATCCTGCATGTTCACGACGGTAGGCTTTGACCCAATTCCCGAGCGTGTCTTCGACGAGTCCGAGTTCCCGGGCTACCTGGGCGATCGGACGCGACGTCTCGATCACCATCTTTACGGCCTCTTCCCGGTACTCGGGAGTGAAATTCCTGCGTTTTTCGACGCGACGCCCACACGCGTCCAGCCAGCGGCCGGCGAACCCGGATCTCGGTGGCATCCAGCCGCAGCTCGACGCCTCCGGCCGGGGCGTAGGCGGATACCTCTGGCAGGGTCCGAAGACGTAAGCCAGGGGTGTCGGGGACCACGCATCCCCGCTCGGCCAGCAACGCACGTATCTCTGCGATGGCGCGGGTAATGGTGGAGCGGCCGACGCCGAACAGCAGCCCGGGCACCGAGTGCGGCAGGTCCTGGCGCAGATGGATCAGCATGGCCACCAGCCGGTGGCGAGCGCCAGCACCTTCAGCCCGC
The DNA here is from genome assembly GCF_055576875.1 of Streptomyces sp. NPDC033229. Taxonomy (NCBI): domain Bacteria; kingdom Bacillati; phylum Actinomycetota; class Actinomycetes; order Kitasatosporales; family Streptomycetaceae; genus Streptomyces; species Streptomyces sp. NPDC033229. The sequence goes on from NZ_JBVIQR010000107.1 coordinate 5,153, forward strand.
TTCCTGGCACCGCCTCGCGCAGCATGGCCCCGGCCCTCGACACCAGCCTGCCCCACGGCGCCGCCAACTCCCCGGCCAACCTCGCGAGATGACGCCGGGAGAACCCCTTGAACACAGCCGATGCGCCAGAACTACCCGATTGACCATGATCGCCACAGACAGATCATCCCACCGGCCCGGACACGACACCTCACCCACTATCACACACCAACTCGTTAGGGCTTGCAGAGAATCAACATGCTGGTTTGGCCCTCGTTGAGTCGTTGGCTTCTGCGAGGAATGCGGCCACGTCGTTGCGCGTGCGGAACCGGGCTGTTGAGGGTGGGATTGTGCAGCCGTGCTTGGCCAGGAGTGGATGGATCTGATGGACGGCTCGGGTGAGGGTGCTGCCGTTGATGCCGAAGAGCTCGGCCAGGAGGTCTCGTGTGCCGAGCTTGCGCAGGTAGAGCACGGTGGCCAGGACGCGGCTGGCCGTGGTCAGCTTGTCCTTGGCGCCCGCTCCTCGGGCCCTGCGCCGTTCGCCACCGCGGTGCCTGAGCCGTTCGTGCTCACGCAACTCATCCAGGACAGGCGTCAGTTCGTCGATGAGGCGGTCGAGTTCCACTTCGGGCATGCCGGTCAGCTCAGGGTTCCGCAGTGATGCGGTCTCCGGCGGCAGGGTCTTTACGGACTGGGCAGCCGGTACTGTTCTGGTCGCGCTCGGGGTGTCGGCGTGGTCGGGGTGGAGCGTGTAGTTCCAGTCGCCGTGAAAGCGGTGCCGGGTCATAGCGAGGGCGTCGATCTGGGCATCGGTAACGGTGATGCCAGTGTCGTAGGTTCCGGTGTCGAGTTCGGCCTCGACGGTCAGTCCGGTGAGGGTGATGGTCGCGGCGATGGTTTCCACGATGACTTCGTGGCTGGTCAGCGGCCTGCCTCGCCAGTTCATCGTAATGTGGGAGAACAGTCGGTGCTCGATCTTGTTCCACTTCGATGTGCCGGGCGGCAGGTGGCACACGGTGATGCCCAGTCCGGCCTCCGCGGCGAGGCCGGCGAGCTCGGTCTTCCAGGCCCGGGTCCGGTATCCGTTGGAGCCTCCGGCGTCGGCGGTGATCAGTAGCCTGCCGGCCTGCGGGTACTCGCGCCGGCCTCGGGCTTGCCACCAGCGGCGGATGGAGGCCACCGCGAACGCGGCGGTGTCGTGGTCGGTGCCGACGCTGACCCAGCCGGAGTTGGCGACGACGTCGTAGATGCCGTAGGGGATCGCCTTGCCCGGCCCCTGCCGGTCGAGGAAGTCATGTGTCTTGACCTCTACCGGCCGGCCTGCGGGCCGCCACTCGCGGCCGCTCTTCTTGTAGTCGCCGACCAGTTCCTTCTTCTTGGTGTCCACGCTGATCACCGGGTCACCCGTGGCCATGTGGTCCTTGGCCTGGTCGTTGATGTGGCGGAACTGGGCGTCCCGGTCCGGATGCTGGGCACCCTCGAGGACCTTGGCCGGCGCCTGCAGGCTGAAGCCCTCCTCGCGCAGCAGGTCACCGACGGTGTCGGCGCCTATCCGGTGCCCCTGCCGGGTCAGCTCCTCGGCGAGCTTCCTGGTGGACTTCGTCGTCCAGCGCAACGGTGACATCGGGTCGCCCCGCATTTCCGGTTCGACCAGCGCGAGCAGGGCCGGGCGGAGCTCGGGATCCACCTCGGTGGCCCTCTTCCGCCCGCCGCCGGGGCGCCGTACCCGTTCGAGCGGCGCTTCACCGGCTTCCAGCTCGTGCACGCCTTTGCGAACCGTACCTTCGCTCACTCCCGCCGCCGACGCGACCGCCCGGATCCCGCCGTGCCCCAGCAACCGGGCCTCGACTCCCGCCAGCAGACGCCGCTGCCGCTCATCCAGGTGCGGGAACAATACCTCGAACTTCGCGGCCAGTTGCTCCTTGACCTCATTCGACATGCCCATACCAGATCAACGAGCCGCAGGACCGGAAGCAACACATTGAGCCTTTTCCATCCTTACGAGCTGGTGCGTGATAGCGGGGTGAGTGTCGTGCCTGGCTGGTGGCATGATCCGGCTGTGGCGATCACGATCAATCGGGCGGTACTGGC
>NZ_JBVIQR010000108.1:0-4657 GCF_055576875.1 Streptomyces sp. NPDC033229
ACGGACGAGACCTGCCCGAACAGTACGCACAGTCCAACCAGGACCACGCCCGTCAGCGCGCCCCCGGCGACCGCGCCTTCGCCCGGCTCAAGCAGTGAGCTTTTTCAGCTTTGCCTCTCGAGGGTGAGGATGGCTTTGATGATTGGCGTGAGCCGGTTGGGGCTGGTCCGGGCTTTGCGGAGGACCCGCCAGGTTTTGATTCGGGCGATTGCTCTCTCTGGGGCTCCGTCCGTTTCCCAGCCACCGTCCCATCACCCGATCAGTGGCCAAGTTGAAAATGCTCAGTGGAGCATCCTCCGCAAGGCCCGCTGCAGCACCAACACCATCAGCCAGATCGCCGCCGCTGTTCACACTCTCGAGACCGCCTGGCGATCAGGATGAGAAAGGTTCTGTGACAAAAAGGAAGATCGACCGTCGCAGGACAACAGGACATGAGGCTGCCGGGGGTATGTCGGTTGCGTTCGATGGCAGGCAACTACATTCGGTGTGCGGTCAGTTCCGCGGAGGGTTTTGTGCCGCTCGGGGTGCTGCCACCCGCGGAGGGCAGCCACCAGTTGGCCTGGCCGAGCAGCCGCATGACGGCCGGGACGAGCAACGCCCGGATTAAGGTGGCGTCCACAGCGATGGCGACGAAGATACCGATGCACAACTGTTTGACTGTCATGACGCCGCTGCTGGCGAAGATTGCACTGACCACCAGGACGACCAAGGCGGCTGCGGTGATGACCGGCGCGGACCGTTGTAGTCCGAGCGCGACCGCGGTGGTGTTGTCGCGGGAGATGTCGTACTGCTCGCGGATGCGCGAGAGCAGGAAGAACTCGTAGTCCATCGAGAGGGCGATCAACAGCAGCAGCATGATCACGGGTTGTGCCACGTCGATGTATCCGGTGCGGGATCCCCCGACCAGCCACAGCAGGTGCCCGTCCTGGAAGATCCACACCAGTGCGCCGAAGGCGGCTCCCAAGGACAGGGCGTTGACCATCAATGCCTTGGCGGGTAGAACGACCGACCGCAGCGCCACCAGCAGCACCAGGTAGGTGAACACCGTGATGTAGAGCATCACCCAGGGGAGCCGGTCGTACAGCAGGTCCAGGGTGTCGACGGACATCGCCGGCAGCCCGCCCACCAGCACCTCGCCTCCGGGCGGCGGGGGCATCGCGCGCATGTGCCGTACCAGGTCGCGCGTGGCCGGGTCGCCGGCATCGCCGACGTGAGCCACGTACACCACCGCGCTGTGCCGGGACTTGGCAGCAATGAACCCGGCGCTCGCGCCGGGCAACCGGACGAGTTTTCCGGCCCACGCCGTCAGGGCCTCTTGCCCGGCGGGGGTGTCCAGCCGTCCGGGCACGGTGACCACCACCTGAATGGCTTCCAGCCCGCTGAGCATGAAATCGCTGCGCAGACTGTCGGTCGCCACCCGGGCCGAAGCGTCGACAGGTAGCGTCCGCTGGTCGGGAAAGCTGACAGTGATGTGCCAGAACGGGGCGGTAAGCACCAACAGGAGCATGAGCACGCCGCCCACGTAGTGTCCGGGCCGGGCCATCACCGTCCGGGCCAGCTTGCCCCAGCCGTCACCGGCGGGCGAGCCCGTCCGGCGGCGCAGCCAGGGCAGTCGCCCGGCGTTGACCCGATGGCCCAGGATGGCCAGCGCGGCCGGCAGTGCGGTGATGCTGAGCATGGCGCTGACAGCGATGACGGCAGTCGCGCCCAAGCCGACCGAGCGCATCATACCGAGGGGGAAGAACAGGAATCCGACCGCGATGCCGCTCATGGTCAGTCCGGACAGGAAGACTGTGCGCCCGGCGGTGGCGCAGGTGGCCGTGACCGCGTCCGGCACACTGCCTCTGCGGGGGAGTTCCTCGCGGAATCGGCCGACGACGAAGAGCGCGGCGTCCACCCCCAGAGCCAGGCCCAGAGCTGTCACGAGGCTCACCGTAATGAACGAGATCTCCACCACATCAGGCAGCAGGCTCAGGAATCCCAGGGCGATACCGGTACTGAGCCCGCCGATGACCACCGGGAGCAGTGCGGCCACCAGGCTGCGGAAGATGAGCAGGAGAAGGAGAAAGACTACGGGAAAGGCGATGAGTTCGGCGCGGCGCACATCGGCCAGAGACCGTTTGGCGGCCTCGTCGATCAGTGCGACTGGCCCGGCGTACTGGATCTGGAAACCGTCGGCTCGCAAGGTCGCGCGCAGCCGGTGGAAGCTGTTCACCCGTTGCGCGTCGTCAGCTCCGGTGAGCAGGACCGCGACGGCCGTGGCGTGCCGGTCACGCGAGACCAGCACGGGCAGCCTGCGCGACCAGTACGTCATGGTGGAGACGACGGCTCCGTCCGGCATGGCCGACAGCGATTGCTCCACCCCGCGGCGGAACACCGGCTCGTCGGCCGTGTGGCGGGGGTGGCGGTAGATGACCAACGTGTCGGCACCACCCTGCCCGATCTGGTCTCGGACCGTCACTGCTGCCCGGTTCGATTCGGCGTCGGCGGCGATGAAGCCTCCGTAGCTCAGCCGGTCACCGATGCCGACGGCCGCGGTCAGGGCCAGCCCGGCCAGGACTAGCGGAACCAGCAGATAACCCCACTTGTGGCGGGCCGCGGACCGGCCCACAGCCGCGAACACGTGCTCAGTCCCCTGTCGGCAGTCGGCCTGCCGCCTCACTGAGTCGCCTCGCGACGCCCGTCGGGATTCCAGACCGATGCACCCGTGACCTCAATAGCGGAACTCCTGCGCGCAGCAGCAACTGAGCCTGGCGGGCGCGGCTGATTCGGGGTTTGGCGGTCAGGACGTCGTAGTCCCGCCGCTCGATCTCAGTGAGGTAGGAGCGGTAGAACACCAGTGAGGCTTTGAAGGAGCCCTGGCACTGGGGGTGCACCAGCTCAGGCAGGTCCGCGCCACGTTCGTACAGGGAATGAGCCCGGTCCACTTCGAACTTCACCAGGTCTCTGATGGCAGGCGTCATGCGTCCACGAGCCAGGTCCTGGCGGCTGACACCGAATCGGTCCAGGTCCTCCATCGGCAGGTAGGTCCGCCCGAGCCGCTGGTCCTCGGCGACATCGCGGATCATGTTGGTCCACTGCAGGGCCTGAGCAATCGCCGCCCCCTCTTCGCCCGCAGGCTGGCTCAACGGTCCCATGATGGCCAGAAACATGAGAAACGGGTCGACCGCCAAGAGGCGCAGATGATGCTGCACGTCTTCCCAGGTGGCGTACTCGGTGACACGCAGGTCCATCAGGTAGGCGTCCAGGAGCGATCTGACGAGGAATCTGGCGGAGGCAGGATCGATATCCCATGCGTCCAGGGTGTGGATCAGCGCGCGCGCACTCGGCTCGCACGAGTGCCCGGAATCAACGTCGGTCAGTACGACGTCACACCACTCACTGTACGCCCGCTGAGTCACCGCCGAGCCGACGCCGTCAACGAGCTCGTCGAAGTGGCGGGCGAATCCGTACACAGCCCACAAGTGCGGCCTCCTTTCCGGTGGCAACAGCAGGCTGCCCAGCCAGACGTCCTTGCCGTCCCCGAACGCCACGAGGAGTCGGCGGCAGAATTCATACGACTCACGCAACAACGGATCGTGGATGCCGGCGCTGGTCAACGCCATTCGGTCGAGGTACACAGCTGCCTCCTACCCTCGAGCTGCCCGCGGCAGCGGCTGCGGGTCGTTGACAGTTCCGAACGTGCGGTTGCGGCTCGCATACGCCGCGACCGCCTGACGCAGGTGCCGACGGTTGAAGTCCGGCCAGAGAGCATCGACGAATACGAACTCGGCGTAGGCGCACTGCCAGAGAAGGAAGTTGCTGACCCGCTGCTCACCGGCGCTGCGGATGAACAGATCGACATCCGGCAGGTCGGGCGCGTAGAGATAGCGGGCGACCGTCTGACTGTCGAGGGCAGCCGCGTCGAGGCTCCCGGCGGTGGCGTCTTCGGCGATGCGGCGGGCCGCGTCAACCAGCTCCGAGCGGCTCCCGTAGTTCAGGCACAGAGCGAGGGTGAGTCCGGTATTACCGGCGGTCAGCCGCTCCGTTGCCTCAAGTTCGGTGACCAGCTGAGGCGGCAATTTTGAATGCTGCCCCAGCCAACGGATCCGCACTCCGTGGGCGTGCAGTGCGTCCCGGCGCGTGCGCAGCCCGCGCCGAAAGAGCGTCATGAGGAATCGGCGTTCCGCCGGCGGGCGGTTCCAGTTCTCAGTGGAGAACGCGAATACCGTCAAGTAGCGGATGCCGATCTCAGCGGCGCCGGCGACCACATCCAGCAAGGCCCGTTCCCCGGCGGTGTGGCCCGCTGCGCGGGGCAGCCCGCGGGAGGTGGCCCAGCGACCGTTGCCGTCCATGACGATGGCGACATGTCGGGGCGGTGCCGACCCCAGCGGGGCAGCGGGGGGATCCACCGAGGAACGGGGTGTCCATGAGGGGTGGGGCGCTACCACTGGGTTGCCCGGTGATATCGGTTCGGTTGTGGCTGGTAGCTTTCGTCGCACAGTGCACCCCTGGTGTTGAGGGAGGGACAACGCTATGTGTCTCGACAGTTGATGAGGCGTTCGTTCGCAGGGCCCGGGGGGGGGGGGGGGGGGGGGGGGGGGGGGGGGGGGGGGGGAAAGGGGGGGGGGGGGGGGGGGGGGGGGGGGGGGGGGGGGGGGGGGGGGGGGGGGGCGTA
>NZ_JBVIQR010000108.1:4663-7195 GCF_055576875.1 Streptomyces sp. NPDC033229
CACCCTACTTCTCCTTTAATTGGAACACTTTCTTTTTTTCCCACTTTTTTCTTTTTCTTTTTTCCCCCCCTCCTCCCCCCCCCCCCCCCCCCCCCCCCCCCGGCCCCTGCGGTAGCCGTCAAATGCTGCTGGCGTTCCCGCTTCCGGAGCCGCTGGCGCCGTCGAAGGTGCCGTTGCTGACGCAGTTGATCCGGGCCTGCTCGGGGGCTGCGACGACACCGGTCACCAGCGCGCCCGCGTAGGCGCCGGCCGTGATCGAACCACTAGTGACCTTGCCTGAGATACCCTGACCGGCGGTGGCCACCCACGCGACGGTGACGTTGAATTGGCTGCTCGCCCCGGACGCGAAGGTAATGGTTCCTTGGACGTTCGTCGCCGCGTTCACGCAGTTGTTCCGGCCGATCGTGAAGGTGCCGGTGAGGGTGGCGATTCCGATCTCCGTGCCCGGGATGGCGCAGGTTCCCGTCACCTGGTACTTGACCGGTTTGCCCGGTTCACCCGGGTCATCAGTAACGGCGACGGAACCGGTGCCGCTGGGACAGGCGATGGAGACAGCCGACGGAGCTGCAGGCTGCGATGACGCGGCGGGAGCTGCTAGCATCGCCGTCCCCCCCAGGGCCGCGAAGAACCCGTACACGCTGAGACCGGCGATACGGCGCCGCCACCGATGCCCGGGACCCTGCCCTTCCGGGGTATTTTCCGTCACACCTTTCTGGACATTCCTTCGAGCGAACATACCTCCTCCTTCCGAGAGAACACAGACGCGCACCGCGACCAGGAGCCTCCGGACCGCCGAATGCGAAAACAGTGAAAGGGGATGAATTTTGCCGCCCCTTGACGCCCCGCCGCCCCCTGTATAGGGAAATGGCGCGGCGATGCTCACATGGCAGGCAGGATCCACTCTGCTCCGCGAAATATAAATTCACCACGGCGGCACCGCCAATGATGTGCCTGCAGCGTTCCACTGCGGACGCCCTGAGCCAATGCGCTTCGCCAGTTAGATCGCACGGCGAATTACGTTACTTGCCCGCCTGCTGGCACAGCCGAGGGGCGCTGAAGCCGCTCTGCTCACTGGAGATTGGTGATTCGAAATTACGATACAGCCGTATCCGCCGAAACGGAAGGAGTCGTGCGCGCCTTTACTCAAAAGCCCCGACCCGCGGGGCAGTCGCTTTCTCGAACGAAAGTCCGGCGGATGTTAAATACCGCGAACGCCGACCCATAGAACGCCTGATCGGTGAATCTTGATTTTGCAGTTCTCCGCATCTTCTGCTGCAGCCACTATCGATCCGACATGGAGCCTTTTCCATCTTGGTGGTGGGGTGCGGGGTGTGTGGGGTGGCGGCTGGGCGGAACGACGAAGCTCCTGGTAGGCGGGTTGTCGACCAAGATCAACCGTGTCCGGCCAGAGCTTCGTGTGCTTGTCCACCCGTCGGCGATCGATCTGTCCAGCCAGTCCCTGCGGTTCCTGGCCAGGCAGTTGGAGGTGCGTCGTCGGGAGCTGGGGAGGCGGTGGCGGCGGTTGTCCGCGGGCCGGCGGGCGCTTGTGGTCCTGGCTCACCTGCGCTGCGGGGACACCTGCGCCCGGTTCGCGGCGGGCTTCGCGATCGGCATCGCCACCGTCTGCCGCTGCATTCACGAGGGCATCGATGTCCTGGCCGCCCTCGCCCCGTCACTGCAGCAGGCGATGAAGACCGCGGCGGGGAAGGCTTTCGTGATTCTCGACGGGACACTTCTCCCCATCGGCCGCATCGCCGCCGACCGCCCGTACTATTCCGGGAAATACCGGCGGCACGGCATGAACGTGCAGGTCATCGCCGATCCCTTCGGCCGGATCCTGTGGGCCTCACCCGCGTTGCCAGGAGCCGTCCACGACATCAGGGCCGCCCGGACACACAGCATCGTCGAAGCCCTGGCCGCAGCCGGCGTCACCTGCCGGGCGGACAAGGGCTACCAGGGTGCCGGCGGCACCGTCCGTGTCCCCTGCCGCGGCCGCTGGAAGCACCTCTCCCGCGGCCAGCGAGCCGTCAACCGCGCTCACGCAAAGATCCGGGCCCTCGGCGAACAAGCCATGGCCACCCTGAAGAACTGGCGGCTCCTCAGAAAACTCCGCTGCAGCACCACCCGCATCACGCATACCGCCCAGGCCATCCTCACCCCCCACCTCAACACCCCAGGGACTGTAAAAGAAACGGTGTAACTCCGATCATGGAGGATTGCGCCTGTGACCAGTGAGAACATAGCCGTACCGTCCGGGGCCGGGGCCGCGTCGACGGGCGTGGATGACCGATTCCTCAACGAGTTCGTGGCCCGGGCCCAGGCCGAGGGCCTGCAGCTGACCGGTGAGGGCGGGCTGCTTCAGCAGCTGACGAAGCGGCTGCTGGAGTCCGCTCTCGAGGGCGAGATGACCGATCACCTCGGCTGTGACCGGCACGAGCCGGCGGGCAAGAACGGTGGCAACTCGCGGAACGGCAAACGCTCCAAGACGGTCGTCACGGACGTCGGTCCGGTGGAGATCGACGTCCCGCGGGA
>NZ_JBVIQR010000109.1:0-7090 GCF_055576875.1 Streptomyces sp. NPDC033229
TGCCAGTACCGCCCGATTGATCGTGATCGCCACAGCCGGATCATGCCACCAGCCAGGCACGACACTCACCCCGCTATCACGCACCAGCTCGTAAGGGCGACCTGATATCCATGCAGCAAAAGGGCAACGTGCTCAGGGGCGACGTTCAGATCGACCCCAAGGTCACCTCCATCAGCCTCCGGGAAAATCCGAAGAAGGCTGCGATCACGGACTGCACCGACGTGTCCAAGTGGCAGCTGGTCAATGAGAAGTCCGGCAAGCCGGTCGAGTTGCCCAAGGAACGTCTGACCCGGTTCATTACTAACGTCACGATCCGTACGGTCGGTGAACGTTGGATGGTGGTAGATATCCAGCAGACGGATCGCAAATGCTGATCCTGGCTCGCTTCGTTAGGTGTCTCTCGGCTTTCATCCTTACCTTGGGCGCTTTGCAATTCTTCAGCACGCCCGTGGCCGTCGCGGATGGCGGCGACACAAACGTCGGCGCGTGCCAGCTATGGATCTGTGCGAGCGTGGAAACCTCGGGCGGGGGCTCCAGCGGCGGGGGTAACGGCAGCAGTAGTGCTAGCGGTGGTAGCTCCAGTTCGAGTTCGGGGGCCGGCGGAGGCCGTACGGACTGCTCGGACGAGCATCCCTCGTCCTCGACGCCTCGGTGTCACATCGATGGTGCGGGTGACTACTACCAGGAGTCACCGGGCGCGGTGGGCTGCTATATCCAGTTGGCCGATCCGCAGCCGCCGGCCGGCGATCCTGCCTGGGAAGGGCATTCGCCGGGTGACGGGGCTATCTACGAGCGGAACTGCGGTGGAGGCACCGAAGCCGGGGACAGGGGCAACACCCGTCAGGGCGCTATCTGGATGCAGGCTGCTCCCCCTGGGGTGGTCCGGATGCCGACAGCCGCGGAGTTGGCCCAGCAGGCCTTCAACAAGATGAAGCTGGCGGCGCCAAAGGTCGGCAGCGCCCCACCGCCGGGCAGCAAGGGCCTGATCGGTATGCCGGTGTGGATGTGGGTAGAGAGGTCCGACACCACCTGGGGCCCGCGCCTCGGTGAAGTGCGGGGCGACGGGCAGTGCCGCGGTGCTCATGCTGGTCTCCAGGGGAGGGCGGTGTCGAGACCGGTGCTGCCGAAGTGTAGCAAGGGGGCTGGGGAGAACCGCGGTGCGGTGGTCCGTCACTCCCTATCGGGGGTGAGCGGGGCCGTGCCTCAGCTCAGGCTGCGGCGGGTTGCCCGGACGCGGTCAGCGCGCGGCTTGGCCAGGTGCCGGCTGTTGGTTTCGCCCTCAGGTCCGCAGGCCGTCTCGAAGTCAAGCTGGTCCGCGGCTTCGCGCACGACGATCGGGCCGTGCACCTTCTCCAGCCTCGCGTACTGGGTACGGCCAGAACCTTCCTGCTTGTAGCCCGCCCAGCGGGCGAGGTCGGGCTTCGCCAGGTGCACTCCGGCCTTCTGGTGCGCGAGGTAGATCCGTTGCGCCTTCTGGCTCTTGGTCTCGTTCGGCGGCGCCACGCCCACGTCGACTCCGGGCTGCTCGGCGCCGTCCTCCGCATCACCCTCGCCGGCCTGCGCGTCCGCCTGCTCGCCGTCCTCGTCGTGCAGTTCCGCCTCGTCCTTCGGCTCGCCGCCCACGCCGGGGCCGGGCTCTTCCACCGCCTCGGGGGCCGGCTCCAGGACATCAGCGGGACCAGCGGGCGCGGCGAACGTGTCCTGCGGCACCGCTGGCTCGGCGACATCATCGGCCGACGCCACGTCGACGGCCGGCTCGGGCCCGGCCTGCGCAGCGGGCATCCGGCTCGCCGCCGACTCAGACCAGTGCTGGTCGACCACCGGGGAGAGGTGCCGCCCGGCGGTCGCCGGCACGGGCGGCAACGGCGCCAAGGCCGACGCCTCGATGCGGGAGGACACCGGCTGCAGCGCCGGCCGCTCCTCGCGGTCGCCTGCAAGGACGTGCCCGGCAGAAAGCGTCGTCTCAGCTACCGCGATGCCCAAGCGTGCCTGGCGAAGGGGCCGGAGCTCGTCCGCCGATGCCTTGCTGCGCCAGCGCCACCCGTGCTCGGAGCACAGGTCCTGCTCGTAGAGCTTGCGAGTCTGGTAGCGCTCCAGGGCCGCGCGGTAGGAGCGGATGCGCCACAGGCGCATGTCCCGCCAGATCGACCAGGTCGCCAGTGGCGACAGAAGCCATCGGGCGAAGGGGATGGAGTCCAAAGGCTCGTCGGACTCGGGGTCCATCGCCTGGGCGACGGCGTTGCGGATGGCCTCGGTGATCGAAATGAAGAGGACCAGGATGACACCGTGCATGGCCGAGGCGAGCAGGTCCGGCTAGGAAGCGGCCCCGTTGAAGGCGACCGTGGCACCGGTGAGCATCCAGGCGATGCGGCGCAGGGCCGGCGGGCACGTGTTCCGGGCGGGGCCGCCGCAGGCCCAGGGGTGAGGGGCGGGGCCCGGTCGGCGAGGAGTGTGGTCACACTGTGTTCGTAGGCGTGGGCGGTGCTCTCGCTGGTATGCTTAGCCTTGATCCACCGATGTGGTTTGAGAGTGATCTTCTGGTCGGTTTCTGCGTCGGCTTCGGGCCGGTGGCTGGGTGTGGGCAGGTTGTATCTGCTGGTCTGCCCAGCTCTTCCACGGTGTGGTTCCGGTCGGGCCCTTGCGGGCGGGATGGGCAGGGGCTGTTCACCTCAGCCGGCTGGGCTGTGGGCGGTGTCGAAGAGGTGTGTCCGGGCGTGCTGCCAGGGCCAGTTGTGCGGCAGGTGCAGGGTGACGCGCCGTGCGGAGCGGGCGGTCCGGGCCGGGACCTGGACCAGGTGGGCGCGGAGGGTGGCGGTGGTGGCCCTGGCGTGGAAGGCGGAGGTCAGTGCTCCGGTGGCCCGCAGCAGGTTGTAGGCCATCGCCCACAGGGTCAGCCAGGCGGAGTTGGCGTGGAAGTGTCCGGACGGCAGGTGGGCCAGCGCTCCGGCTTTGCTGTCGGCGATGACCTGCTCGACGACGGCGTGGTGGCGGTGTTCCCGCTCGGCCTGGAGGGTGGGGGCCGGATTGTCGGTGAAGAACGGGTGGTAACGCCAGACGGGGAACAGCTCGCCCTGCTCGTCCGCGACCGCCGGTTTGGCGAGGTCGCGGACGCGGCGGACGATCAGCCGGGCGGTGACCTGCTCACTCTTCTTGCGGCCGGCGAAGGCGGTGTAGGCGGATATCTCGGCGACCTCGGCGTCCGGGACGAGCTCGCCGGTGTCGGGGTCGGGCACGGCGGTCGGGTAACTGATGTCCTGCCATCCCTGGTCGGGGATCGCGAGGACGGCCCGCCGGATGGAGGGGTTCATGCCGGTGGTGATGGAGAAGTGGGCTCCGGCCCGGCGACAGGCGGCGATCACACCGGCGTTGTAGAACTGTGAGTCCGCCCGCAGGATGCGGGTGCCGGTGCAGCCGGCCTCGACGGCGGTGGCCAGGGCCTCGCTGACGAATTTCGGGGCGCCGCGGGAGTCGGCGGCCTTGCCGCGGCGCATCCGCGCGGTGGCGATCACCGGCCGGGACTGCGGGGTGCAGATGGTGGCGAGCAGGGGGTGCAGGGTGCGGATACCTTTGAACCGGCCGTATTCCGCCCCCTGTTTGGCCCGGCCGTAGACCCGTTTGTGGGTGAAGTCCACGTCGATGAACGCCATCTCACCGGAGCCGGGCAGCAGCGGGGTGTGTGCGGCCAGTGCGGCCAGGAACCCCCGGTGCACAGCATGGAGTTGGAGCGCATGGCCGTGGGTGAACGCGCGCAGGAACGTACCCAGCGTGGACGGGGCACGGACCCCCCGGAACAAGGCAGGCATTCCGCCGTGCCGCAGCACGTGAAGGTCGTCGATGCTGTCCGCACCCGCCGCCATGCCGCCCACAATGCTGCTGACCTTGGCGTCCGCTGCCGCACCCGCGCCGTTTGCTGCCCCGGTCAGCTTCACCTTCTGGGCCACCAGCCGCGAAAGCCCACACCGCTCGGCCAGCCGTATCACCGGCAGCAGCCCCGCATGGGCGATCAGATTCGGGTCATCGAACGCAGCGGAGACTGCCGCCGGAGTATGGGAAACTTTCATCTCGGAAGTGCCTTGCCGATCGTGCGTGCTGGAAGCCTGAAGAACTCCCATCATCACAGGTCACAAGGCACTTCCTTGTTTTCCGAGACACTATCCACAAGGCACCCGTCGGTGGATCAAGGCTAAGCCCGCGGCGGGCTTGGCGGGGGTGGTGTGCTCGCGCAGGTACACCAGCGCCACGATCGCGCGCTGGGAGGGCCGTAGTCTGCAGCGGCGGTCACCCTCGCGGGTGACGATCAGCATCGTGACCCGCTCCACGAGCGCATGCGGCAGACCGAGTGCGCAAGGATAGACAGCCAACGAGGCCCCCAGGCTGTGGTGCTGAGACGTGAGACATCTCGATCAACAGCCCGAGGGCCTCGCCTGTTACGGGCCCACCGCCATCACCCGATCAGTGGCCACTCTGAAGATCCTTAGTGGTCACTCTGCACATCCTTACTGCGGAAGTGCCGACGCACATCAGGTCTTGGCATCCGCTCCCTTCTTTTTCTCGTCTCCGGTCTTCTTCCCGCCACCCGGTTGTTCGATCAGGGCATCTAGCGGGCAGACATCGACACCCACCACATCCCAGCTACCCCCTCGGCATTCAAGAATAATCTTCCTGAGGTGCTTGCTTGCAGTAACAGGAGGGTATTCATCCCTGACTTGATCAATACTCGGGTAGCGAAGGTCGTGCAGGGTCAGGACTTTAGGGCTTTCGTCAAGCATGTATGCGACTAGACGCGCCCCATCAATGGGGGCGGCGTACTTCATCCGCTGCAGATATCCCTGTTCCGCCACATATTTCCTCTCATTGAGATTCCAAAAATCTTCATTGCGCAGCCGTTTAAACTCACCGAGGATAGAGTTTTGCTTGGCGACCTCGACATCTTTTGGATCGACCTGGCTTTTCCAGTAATCCACGTAGATCGCTAGCTCTCTGTCCGATTCGCCTTTATAGTCTTTGAGGAAGGCGTCGAAATCCTGTGTTCCTGGCGTCGTTTGCCTGAAGATCGCGCCCTTTGTGGCTGCACGTACCGGTAGAGTACCGGCTTTAACTTCGCTGAAGTGGTCCCTGTCCTGCCAGAAGCCGGTAGTTGCCATTTCCTCCGCCGGGATGGTGATCTCGGAAGGTTTATACCCGGAGGCTTCCTTGACCTTATACTGGTAGCTAGTGTAATATTTTAAGCTGTCCAGGCTAAGCCCGAGCAGCATTGCTGCAGAATGGCGCAATTCATGAAAAAGACTGGCAGAGGGGTGCATTGCGTAGGTTTTTCCGGCAACTTCCGTGCTGTCAATATCAAGCAGGTGGCCAACATTGAAGTTGACAAAACTCCGACACCCGCCATCAAGGTCATACCCCACTGCTGAGCTATCCCGGGCGGGATTGATGATTACATTAATGCTCGATGGCCTATTGGAGCCCGGTTCGGTAATGAGAGTAGACCGGTAGGCTTCCTTCAAGTCAGGGTCATTATTCACGGGAGTAAGGAGAAAGTCATTCACTGGAGTCACTTTTTTGAAGATGCCCAAAAGGCGCTTTCCCTGACTGCTCTTCTGGATGTCCGCGAGAGTGTCCCAGACTTTTTTCGCATAGGAAATGAAAGGCCTTCCTTCGTCGTTGAGTTCCGACTTGTTGATGGCCTTTTCCCAGGCGTTACCTGTTACGGTATCATCTAGTGCGAAAGGGTTCGCTCCAACGAAGACTGCAATTCCGGGGTAATCTCGATGTGTCTGTACGTTGAGTAAATGAGAAGCGCCGCTCACCCTTTCGAACAGCTGGATTTCCGTATCCGTCGTTACATCAGCCTGCGCAGGCTGCGCCAGACAGACAGGCGCGCACATAAGTACGGCGATACTCAAAAGGTAGGCAACACGCTTCCTGGCCTTCGCGATCGGGGCTCGAAGTGTGGATGAATCGTTTAATCGCATCAGGTTCCTCTTGTTGTGTTATTGGGCTTTCGATGGATCTCATCCAGCAGGTGATTTAAGTTGCGTTGGATTCACCAACTGAAAACCTCCACCAGCCGGGCCACCAGTTTTCAAAGTACCGGATCGGACCGGTTCGTCCCCCGGTCGGCCCCCTTTTGAGGGGCCGCGAACGGCGACGGTGTCCTCCTCGCACCGGCCCGTGCTGGTGGGCCCGCACCGTGGTCGAGTCGATCGACGCCTCCCGGAGGCCTGGACGCGGGACAGCAGCATCGTCCAGGTCCCGTCCGCCGACCAGCGGCGATGACGTTTGCACACGGTCTTCCACGGCCCGAACCGCTCCGGTAGATCCCGCCACTGCACTGATCCGTTTGATCTTCCGCTGAGCCATACGCCAAGCCTCTGAACCGAACTCATCTCATCAGTAGAGCCGTTGCTATCGACCAAACGAGCTATTTTAGGATTCATCTCTAGACATGCTCCAAAGTGGCCTGTTTTCCTGGTGGTCGATTATTCGAGAACTGGTGAGTGAGGTCGTGATGTGACTCAATCAAGACTCTGCGAAGTCTCCGAGAATCATTGACGAAAAAACACTCGATGCACTTCTCCAGGTCCAAGCGCCTTGCTGTTTTCGCTGCGATGATTTCGATTTTGGGTAGCATTGCATTGACGGAGGCGCAGAGCGCGATGGCTTGCGATAATTGTTACGTTTGTTTCTACAGTCAACCGGATTATACGGGCGACCAAGCAAATCATTGGTCATGGGGGACTCCCGGGCGGTGTGGCCCAGCCCCCATTGCAGCGAAATCTGTCTACAACAATTCGACCACCGGTTACGTTATTTATGGTAGCGCCGACTGTGGCGCGGCTTCCGGCGACGGAGGGTTGGCTATCATGGCACACTCTGGAGCTAGAAATCCGGGCTTCACCATCAATTCATGGAAGTAAGGCTCTCTTTCCCCGCCTAGCCTCGCGCTTTCGTGAGTGGGGCCGTCCGGGTGTTGACCAAATAAGTGGAGAGTGCTACTGACCTGCAACGATGGGACTTGTCGAGGGCCCTGTCAGCTGCAAGAAAAGAAGCACTCTCCAGGTGAAGAAGCGTAGCGGGTCGTACCCGCGTC
>NZ_JBVIQR010000110.1:0-6925 GCF_055576875.1 Streptomyces sp. NPDC033229
CCTGCGAGTACTTCCTCGGTGGCGCCACTTCTTCCTCGTTCCCTGTTCCAGGCGATCCTATTGGACACCTGTCCGAGAACTTCGAGGCACCTCAAGTACGTCGCCGATCAGCTCCAGCAGCGCGGACTCGTCGTTCAGGACCCGCCGCGACAGGAGGCGCTCTCCTTGCGCGTCGATCACCACACAGTGGTGATGTTCCTTGCCGATGTCCACCCCGGCCCAGATCTCGGGCACGGCTACCTCCGTCAGCTCGTCGTCCAACAGCAGTCCCGCAGACGACCTCGCCGACGTTGTCCTACACAGCGATCGAGTCGCGTATCCCAATTAGCGGTCGAGTCGTCGCGGGGCTCCAGGCGGCCAAGTTCTTTGAGCCATCGGACGGCGACAAGCTCACAGCCATACCCAGAACCCCCGGGCCCTGCCGATCCTACGACTGACCGACGCAGGCCCACGCTTGGAAGGTAGGACAAGCTCAGCGCACGGGAAAACCCAGAGCGGTAGCAACCTTCGCGTAGTCCTGGGCTGGCCGTGAGTTGGGGGAGAGGATCGGAACGGCACACTCGTTCCGGTAGACCTTGGTTGCCACACCTGACCAGCGCACGGGGGGCAGCAAAACCTCCCCGTACTCTTCCTTGAGTTCGTTGAACGTCTCCCAGTGCTCTTCGGTCCCGAATGAGGCAGTGGGAGCCGCGCAAGCCATCACGTACTTCATTCGGGGCCTGATCCCGCGCCGCTGGTATATGCGGCGCTCGCTGATCTCCCCGAGCTTCTTCTCCAGGCGGACCAGCGCGTCAGCCTCCTTGTACGTGCACAGCACCGGCGGGATCACCGCCCCCTCGGTCGCGTGGTCCAGCAGCACGAGGGCAGTAACGGTCAGACGCCCGTAGGTGGCCGGAGGATCGACAAGAACCGCGTCGTACTCCTCACCAAGGTCGTCCAGGCCATCCTTGAGCCAAAAGACGTTCCCGTCCTCCGCATTGAGGATCCGCTCCGCATCGTCGATATCCGGGTGATCGAGATTGCCGGGCGCGAGGTACACGTTCGGGATGAACTCGAAGGAGCTGTCCCCGTCACCTTCCGGATCCACGCGGTACCGCGCCTGGACGATAACGTCCTTCAGCTCGGCGTCGTCCGCCATCACGTCGGTAATGCTCATCTGCCCGCCCCGGAAGGGCCGGCGGCCCAGAACACGGGTAGCGTTGCACTGCGGGTCCAAGTCCACGACCAGGACCCGGTAGCCACGCAGCCCCAACTGGGCGGCCAGAGCCGTCGTCGTGGACGTCTTGGCTGTTCCGCCCGCCTTGAGAGCGAAGATGAAAATCTTCCGGTCCTTGGTGACACCATCTTGTGTCGGGAACGTGGTGGCTGTGCTGGTCATGTCTTCTCCGTGGAGGCTGTGGCGCAAGGCCAGTGATTCCAGCCGGTTGCCTGCTGTGCCTGCCGCTTCTCCCACTCGGAGAGCTGGTGCGCGCCCCGGCTGGTGGCGAGGAACATGACGTGCGCGACATCGCGCTCGTCCCAGCTACGTTGCGGCTGGGAGACTCGCAGTTCATCCGCGGCGAGACCGATCGCGAAAGCAGCGCGGTGCATCAGGTTAGCGTCACCGGTCGCCGCTACGGACGCGAAGTACTCAGCGGGCCGCTTCGTGCCCGCGGGCCCCTTCTGGAGCCCAGCCAGCCACTCATACGCCTTCGCCGCAGCCTGCTTCCACTCGTTCGGATGGAGCGCCACCGTAACGAGCCGTGCGCTGGCCTCGGACGCCTTGGCGAACTTGTCTGCCGCGAGCAGCCGTCGGCAGGCCACATCCCGCATCTCGGCAGCCTCCCTCCACGGGTCATTGAGCGCGACGTCCGGCGACGCCCCAGCCTCCGGGACAGCGGCTGCTGCGGCAGCCGGCTCCGGGACCGTGCCCGGCTTGAGACGTACGGCTGGTTCCGTTGCCGGTTTCCCGCGGGAAACCGGCAACGGAACCAGGGCACCCCCGTCGTGCCGCCGCGGGACAGCAAGGTCAACACCAGAGGGGGGAGTGCTCTGCAGAGCCAGCCGGTTCCGCGCAGCCTCCACCGAAACCCCCTGCTCCCGCATCAGCCTGAACGCCTGAAGCTGCAGCTGGTGGGCGCCGGGGGAGTCCTTCGCCCCGTTGATGTCCCTGACCAGGGAGAGGGAGTAGCCGGAACGCAGCGACAGACAGCCGGTGTGGAGCGCTTGCTGGATCTCCTCAGGCAACCTCAGCAGCGCCAGATACTTCGACACCGTGCCCGCGGCATAGCCCGCCCGAGCCACCACCTCATCGAAGTTGAGAGCCCGGCCACCGTCCGCATGGACACGCTGCCGCAGCAAGTCGATCGACAGAGCCTGCTCGATCGGGGACAACCCGTCCCTGCTGTTGTTCTCGGAAGCCAGCTCTTCTTCGACACGCCGACCACGCGCGAGATCGTCACGCAGAATCACAGGCATCACCCGACCCGTGGCCAAAGCGGCGGCGTGACGACGGTGGCCCGGGCCGAGCACGAACTCCCTCCCGGGGAACTCTACGCGGCCCGCCCACTGCGGATAGCACTCCATGAACAGCCTGGTGTGCATGACGACGCCCGGCGTATGGACCCCACGAGCCCCTACATCCGCGATCATCTCCTCCATGTTCCGCAACTCACGCCGGATGACTCTGTTCATCGGATTTGGCGAAATGGCCCGGGGATCGAGTTCCAGGAGCTCACCGTCTTCCGGCGGGAGCGTATGGATATCCGGGCCCTTGCCCCCGAGGCCGGCTTTCTCGCGGTCAGCTTTCAGTATTCCGCCACTGACTTCGCCCTTCCGCTTCCGCTTCGGCCGGGGCAACGGAGCTGTCATCGTTCCTCCGAGATGTGCACGGACGTCGGAGAGAACCATAGCTTCCAGCCTCACCACTTGCCCCTGATAAAAAGAGGCTGCCCTGGTGACGTGCACTGCCGAGGAACTGCTGTATGTTGACAGCCGCTTGTGCGGGCGTCGTCTCAAAAGACGGTTCACGCGTCGCCAACAGTGGCGGGTGTCGGCCAGGGGGGGCGTGCCAGCCGGTAGGCTCCGGTGAAGGCGGCGCTCTCACCAGCTATCAGCCCCCCGACTGCCTTGCGCAGGATCGGTAACAACCGACCTGCGACGTGGTTGAAGAAACCGCAAGGTCCGCAATCACAAGGTCGTCGCGGCCACTGCGCTTGAGGCCGCTGAGGCCCAGCACACCGCTGTTGCTGGGGAGAAGGTCGCCGCCGCGGTGGTGGAGAAATCGGCGAGGGCGGAAATGGCCCTCGACGAGGAGATCGCCGAGGCCGACACCCTGATCGAAAGCCGGTTGCACGACCATCCGCACGCCGAGGTCATCCTGAGCTTGCCTGGCGTCGAGCTGTCCTGGGCGCCGAGTTCATCGCCCATACCGGCGGCGGCATGAGCGTTTTCGGCACCTCCGACCGCCTCGCCGGTGTCGCCGCCTGGCTCCTGTCCCCAAGGGTTCCGGTCGCATCAGCGGGAACATGCGCCGACCACGGCGCTACTGCCGACGCCTTCTGCGCGTCTTCTCTACGAGCGCAAACGAGCCGAAGGGAAGAGCCACAGGCAAGCCGTCATCGCCCTCGCACGCCGCCGCCTGAACGTCCTGTGGGCACTCATACGCGACGGCTCCCCGATCACCGCACCGCCAAACCCCATCGTGCTGGGCTGAGCCACTCACAGCCAGTCATCAGCCGACCTTGACAACTCCATTGGGAATCCTTTGGAGGCCAGCCGCCATCAGTTTCAGCCCGACGCTGTCGTGGGTGTTGGCGGCGGGAGCCCGACGACCAAGGGCAGTCCGTTCGCATCCGACAGGACGTGCATCCTGGAACCCGGCTTGCCCCGGTCCACGGGGCTCGGACCTGTGAGTCCGCCCCCCTTTTCTTAGCCCGGATGTGGGCGAAGTCGAGGATGACGCGGGTCACGTCGACCAGGCCGGCGTCGTCGAGCCGACGCAGGACGGCCTCGTGCAGCCGACCCCACACACCGGCCCGCGACCAGAGGAACCCGCGGTGCGCCGTCGACTTCGATACCCCGAAGCACGGCGGCAACGCCGCCAGGCACATCCGCTCACCAATACGTACACGATCGCAGCGAACAGAGTCTCATCAGGCGTGTTTGCCGTCCCGCCGCCCTGCGGCCGCACCCGCTCCGGCGGGATCAACGGCTCCGCGATCTCCAACAGCCCATCCGGAACAATCCAACTCAACGAACCCCGCCCCATGTACAGACAACGTCCGCCTCACCACATAGGACACGGTCTAAGCGTCGCGAGACGTCTCGTCGACGCTGCCAGACCTGGGTCAACAAGGCTTTGGAGCGGGTGCCGCTACGGGGTGGTGCCGTCGACGCCCTTCTTGTGCCTGAGGCGGCCGGTCTCGCCTTCGAGGGAAGACCCAAAGATCTTCTTCGTCAGCTGCTGCAGCAGCCCGCCCCAGTCGGTCAGCCTGATCCCGCCGGCCTTCGTGCGGTCGATTAATTGGTCGTCCAAGCCACCCCGGAGCCCCGGCGGGCTTGTAATGACCCTATGCCGATCGGGGTGGTATGGAGCCATCAAGGCTGGCTTTTTTGTTGTTGGGTGGAGTTAGTTGAGTTTGTAAGTGATGTCAGTGGTGACTTTGTCGGTGATTTTGTGGGGTGTCAGGGTGATGGTACCTTTCCCTGCGTAGGTTTCGGTGGGGAGATTCCCAGTGCGTGAGCCAGTTTCGGTGTAGTCGTTGACGGTGACGATGTCGCCGAGGGTGTAGCCGCCGAGCTCTGCGTATTGTTCGGCTTTGGAGCGGGCGTCTTGGAAGGCTTCAGCGCGGGCGCGCTTAAGTAGCGGAGCGTGGTTCTTAAGATCGAATTCCAACCCGTCGAGGCGGACGGCATTGTCGGCGGATTCCATGACGGCTTCGATTACCTGGGCTGCCTTGGCAATATTCCAGACATTCAAGGAGATTGACTGGGATGCCTCGTATCCGCTGATCCGGGAGTCGTCTCCGTCGTCGCTGTAGACGGGCTGGAGCCAGAGGTCTTCGGTGATGATGTCCTGGAGCGTCAGCCCTTGTGCTTTGGCGGCGCTGATGAGGGCTTTGACCGCTGCACCATGGGCTTCGAGGGCTTCTTTGGCGGTGGGCTCTTCGGCATGCACGGTGGTGGAGAGGGTCACTTTGTCGGCTGTGGCTTGCTGGATTCCTTGTCCGGAGACCGAGACGGTGCCGGGGGCGGTGTCGGCTGTGCCTGCGGCCGTAGCCAGGGGAGACATACCGATGAGTAAGCCGACGGTGAGGACAGCCAGGCTGGTGCAGCGTGCCAGGGAGGACGGGGGGCGAAGGCTGGTGACAGACATGAACGTGTTCCTCCTGTGGAATACGGGGGTTACTGATCACATTCCGTCACTGGTGCCCACTATCCAAACCTCCTCACGACCCGTCACTCCTGCGCAGTAGCCCTGTCACCTGCCCTGGCTAATCATTGCGCTCGCGTTGACGTGGGCGTTTCCGCAGTATCCGCTCCCCGGAGCGTATCGGTGGAGCGTCCCGGCTGCTCCGAAGCCTGTTGAGTCGGCACGGAGGGCGGCGGCTGGTGGGCGAAGTAGCGGGCAGGCGGGCGTAATGTCTGGCTGCTTGCCCGCAGGGCGAACGTGTGCGCCAGCACCAGGTGCTGTCCGAGGCCGAGCAGGCGGCTTCCCGGCAGGCGGCACTCGAGCACTGTCCTTGTGATCTGGGATTTTCGGGCAGTTGTAGGCACGGGCCAGACCGGCGCCCTGATCGCGGAACTTCCTGCCGCCGTACTCACCCTAGCTGAACCCCACCATTCAACGCCGACCACAAACGCAGTCGGCCAACCAGCAGCAAAGCACGCACTCAGGCCCAACCCGCCAGCGAGACATGCTCGTTCTCCCACCGCCGCCAACGCCAGCCATACATCATCTGCGGCAATCCCCACGGCTCCCACCTCCTCCTACACCCTCGCAGAGAACTCAATGAGCTTCTGATCGAATAGGTCTCGTTGAACGTGTAGGGGGAGGGGAGGCGGGAGCCGTGGGGATTGCCGCAGATGATGCGGGGCTGGCGTTGGCGTCTACAGGAGTAGTGGCGGGTCTCAGCCTGGTTCCGGGCCCCGGTGGCTCTTGGGCGGGCTGTGCTTGAGGTCGGCGTTGATCAGTTGGTCAGGGTTTGGCTCAGAGCGGGGACGGCGGCAGGAAGCGCAGCTCAGCCTCCCCGGCCTGCGCGGCGGGCCAGGCTCTTGCGTTCTTTGAGCGGTGCGCGGAGTGCTCGTCGGCCGCGAGGTCCGTCAGGGCATTGAGGTGGAGCGGTCGAAGTGTCCGACGAGCCTGTCGGGGAAGCGACGCATCACAGCCGCGCCGAAGGTATGTCCGGCCCTTCGTGCTGATCGCGGACATCGCGTTCACCGAGAACTGAAGTTCCCCCGCGTTTGTGGACACTCGTTTCTTACGCTGCGAGGGTGTGGTCTTGCTCGTGCCGCTGCCGTGTCTCAAGTGGAGTGAGGTAACCCCAGGCGGGGTGCTTGCGCAGGCGGCGACGGTTGTAGAAAGTCTCGATGAAAGTGAAGATCTCTGCTCGGGCGGTGGCCCGGTCGGGCCAGGAGCGGGTGCCAATCTCTTCTTTGAGGACGGCGAAGAAGCTTTGGCCGCGGCGTTATCGTAGCAAGATCTGGTTCGTCCCATGCTCTGCCGAAGGCTCAATCGACTTATCTCGCGGCGGAGTTCAGCTGACGTGTACTCGCTTCCGCGGTCGGAATGGGTGATGCATCCGAGTTTCGGGCGGCCCCGGCCGGCGGCCATGTGCAGGGCGTCGGCGGCCAGGCTGGCCCGGTGGTGGTCGGCCATCGAGTAGCCGACGATTTCCCGGGTCGCGAGATCGAGCCAGGTGGCGAGGTAGAGCCAGCCCTCGCC
>NZ_JBVIQR010000111.1:0-6896 GCF_055576875.1 Streptomyces sp. NPDC033229
GCAGGACCTCCTTCTCCTGCTCCAGCAGCTTGACCCGCCGACGTGCGTCCCGCAGTTCCGCGCTCTCCTGGCAGGAGGTCCCGGGCTTGGAGCCGTCGTCGATGTCCGCCCGGCGCATCCACTTCCACAACGTCATCGGGTGAACGCCGAAGTCGGTGGCCACCTGCTCGACCGCCACACCCGGGCCGCGGCCCTCCGCGACCCGCACGACGCCCAGGCGCAACTCCTCCGGACAGGGCTTGGGCACAGCGACACCCTTCCCACCCGCCCCACAGGACAAGCCAGTTCAGATGTCACCCGATCGTGCGACAGACCCCTTCGCACGGCCAGCGATCACGGGGTACTCCTCCTGGAGCCAGGCATCGACTCGTCCCTGGCCCTGGAGGTAGGAGCGGCGGTCGGGCCGCTGCGCGGAGAAGCCGCGCCGGCGCAGCCACTTGCCCACCCCCTGCTCGGTCATGCGGACCCCGACGACCATCCAGACCCGCTCGGCGGCCAGGCGGCGGGTCCACAGCGGGCCGCCGAGCAGCAAGTCCTTGGGGGTGTAGTCGGCCATCGCCCGGAACAGCACCCCGCGGTCCTCCGCGCTGACCAGCTCGCCGGGCCCCGTGCGGGACTTCACCGGTGCCGCGGGGGCTTCCCCTCCCGCAGCTTTGTACTTGCGCCACCAGCTACCCACCGACCGCTGGGACACCCCGAACATCTCTGCCGCCCGCCGGTACCCGCGCACCTGCCCCGCCTCCAGCGCGCCCACCACCCGACTCAACCACACACCCCCAACGACCCAGGCCACCAAACAGTTTCACCTCAATCCGAAACGGTAAGCGTTCTGAGTCGATGCTGTGTGAGTGAACTGGTAAAGGCTGCACGGTAGTTGTCGCCGCAGGCGGCGCAGGAAGCGATGTGGCTAAGGCGCTGAGCTTTTTTCATCATCCGTCTCGCAGGTCAGCAGGGTGTGAGCGGCTTGGCTAATGTGGGTGGTGGAGCGGCGGAGAACAGATCGAACGGCTCCACAAGACTCTACGGCGCGAGGTGCTTAGCCACTCCGGTACAGGTCTTCCGCCCGCGTTCTCTTCCGGTCGCCCCGCCGACCGGTGGACGAGCCCAGCAGTCGGCCGAACCTGCAGTAGCCACAGCCCTCCCCCGCCCGCCAGGCTCCGCCCGTTTCAGCAGTTGGCCGATCAATTGGTCGTTCAGCGTATCCGGTGCCCCGCGGGCTTCGCATTCGCACAGCCGCAGACCAATTCCCCCATTCGGATGACAGGTCATCCGAAAATGTGACGGGATATCGCGAGGGGCGCGATGCTCGTTAAGACGGGTTTGGGACCCACGGAGCTGGCCCCGGCCGCTGGTTACTCTCGGGCGAGATGATGTCTGCGTCAGCGGCTGGGCGATAGGAGAGGTCGCTGTGATGCGAACAAGTTCGCCCTGGAATGTGATGACGAGGGTAGTGTTATGGCCCGTAATGACGATGAGCCTGGTCTTCGCTCTGTCGTGCGCCCCGGAAGCGGTAGCGCAGAGAGCAGGGGAGCCTTGTGAGCAGACGACATTGACGGTAGTCGGTCACGAAGATGACGACCTGTTGTTCGTCAATCCAGATCTCATGACCGACTATGATGCGGGCCGTTGCTTGGTGACCGTCCTTGTTACTGCTGGCGACGCCGGTCATCCCCTGAGCGATTACTACGTCGAAAGCCGTGAGGACGGTATCCGTGACGCCTATGCGACTATGGCTGGGGTGCCGGACAGCTGGAATCAGAACGATGTGACTGTGGGCAGCCGTACCCTGCGCGGCTCTGTCCTGGACAAGACCCCGATTCCGTCGGCTGTCCGAGTGATCTTCATGCGGCTGCCTGACGGGGCGCCAGGGGGGCAAGGGTCCGAGGCCTTCGGACACCAGAGCCTGCTCAGGCTCTTCAGGGGGAGCCTGAGCGAGATCACTGCGGTGGACGGGAGCGCCAGCTATACCGAGCAGGATTTATTGGCAGCGCTCACCGTACTGACCGACACCTTCCAGCCGGACATCCTGCGCACCCTGGACGTTGCGGCAGATGCCTCGGGCTACCCCGCGACCCCCGACAGGCCGGTAGACAACTCCGACCACCTCACCACCGCGCGCTACGCCCGTAACGCCGCACTATCCGCAGAGTCTGTTCCTCATCTGGTGTCCTACATGGGTTACCTGTCGACTCTGCGGCCGCCAAACCAGCCCGCGGGGCTACGCGCCCGCAAACGAGCCATCCTGGCCGCCTATATCCGTCATTCTTCGGGTTGTCGCCCAGCCGACTGCCCGCCACCCCCGAGCACGCTGCCGGACTCCTGGGAGGACTGGGCGGGCAAGAAACACCTCCGCACCCGGAGCCCGGCACTGCCCGGCACATTCGTGTCCTGGGTGGGAAGCACAGACGTCAGCGGGACCAGCTGGGACAAGGCTGACCGCTGTCTGGATGTCCAGTACGGCCCCGACGGCAATGGAACAGTATGGACCTATGCCTGTAATGGCACTGCTGCCCAGCGGTGGAGCTGGAACGGCGCGACCTTGCGCACCGCACTGGACGGCCGCTGCCTCACCGCCACGCCAAGAGGCAATCCCATCATCACCACCTGTACCGGCGCCGCCACCCAGCGCTGGACCCTCACCCCGCTGGGTCAGCTCAGTGCTGTGGGACAATGCCTGCGACAAGACGACTGGCTTGAAGCCAGCCCCGGGTTCAGGCTGGCGCCTTGCACGAAACATGCCGAACAACGCTGGGACTGGGGCACCAACCTCAGGCAGAC
Source organism: Streptomyces sp. NPDC033229 (assembly GCF_055576875.1). Lineage (NCBI taxonomy): Bacteria > Bacillati > Actinomycetota > Actinomycetes > Kitasatosporales > Streptomycetaceae > Streptomyces > Streptomyces sp. NPDC033229. Next base: position 2,779 of record NZ_JBVIQR010000111.1, read on the forward strand.
GAAGTGAAACCGTTGGGCTACGCTACCCGCCTGACACGGACGCGAAAGCGCGAGGGGACAGCAGCGTGGCGGGAAAACGGCGACTTGGTCAGGCAGACGGTGGCAGACTGACGGCACATCGAAGCTCCGGTTGTTCAGGGCGACTTGCGAGGTCATCCCGTAAACCGGAGCTTCGTTGCGTGCGTGACGCCTCTCCAGAAGATCGCCACCCTGCGGTGACCAGCGATGCCACATGATCACCCCGACCTTGAATCACCCCTGGTCCGCGCTGCTGGAGCTGATCGGCGACGTACTCGCACTCTCCGAGGACGCGCTGTGGGCAGTGGACATCAACCACGGTCGGGCTGCCCTGCTCTCCGGCCTGCTGCTCGGTCACGACCAGCCGATGGTCCATCTGACCGGCCTCGCCGTTCACCAGGCATCAGCCGCCTACCTCGGCCGGGGCAAGACGGACGCCAAGGAATGCCTTCATCGCCGCCGACCAGATATCCGATGCGGATGATCTGTCAAGCAGCCACGGTCGTCAGCCTGGGTGGCGGTCAGCTGCCGCATCGCGAAGTCGTCGAGGGTGAGCACGTCGGGGCGTACGAGTTCTCGCAGGCGTCTGTCCCAGGTGCGGTCGGTGTGGCCGCCGGCGAGGTCGGCGAGGATGCGGCTGGTCTTGGCGAACCGCGCGTGGGCGCCCTGTCTGATGGCGAGGTGGCCGAGGGCCTGGGCGACGTGGGTCTTGCCGACGCCGACGGGGCCGAAGAGGATGACGGACTCGCCGGCGTGCAGCCATCTGAGGGCCGCGAGGTCACGGATCTGGACGGCGGGCAGTTTCGGTGAGGCCGAGAAGTCGAACTCCTCCAGGGTGGCTTGCTGCTCGAACTTCGCCCGGTGCAGGCGTTGTTGGAAGGCGACGGTCTCGCGGCGGGTGATCTCGTCCTGGCAGAGGATCTGCAGGAACTCCAGGTGGCCGAGTTCGCCGCCGTGGGCCTGGGACAGGCGGGCGTCGAGTGTCTCGAGCATGCCGGAGAGCTTGAGCGATTTGAGCGAGTCCCGCAGGGCGGTGTCTATGATGGTCATCAGGCGACTCCTTCACCTTCGCGGTGGCCCTGGTCGTCGTGGTGGCCCCCCGCCGTGACAGGGGTCGCTGCGGTCGCGAAGAGCCGCTTGGGCCCGTGGAGGAACGCGGCGGCACCCGCGTCGCCGCTGGTCTCGGGCTCCGGGTCGGTCTCGGTGCCGGCGATCAGGATGCCCTTGACGGTGCGGTAGGACGGGTCTCCGACCGCGAGGGCTTTCGCGCAGGCCGCTTCCAGCCGGGTCTCGCCGTACTTCTTGCGGAGACCGAGAATCCCCTGGGCGGCGCGGAGCCGGTAGAGCGCGTTGACCTCCAGCAGCTGGCCGATGACCTCGCTGCATGCCTCGCCGACCTCGGCGGCTTGGGTGCGGCACCAGACCGGGGTCCGCATATGGAAGGCGATCTTCTCCGGCGGATAATCGTTTTTGTCGGTCCGCTTTCCCTGTTCCAGGGCGGGGCGTGGGTCTTGACGAGTTCTCCGTCGTGGAAGATGTGCACCATGGCGGCGGTGGAGCGGATGTCGACGCGCTTGCCGATCAGTTTCCAGGGCACCGAGTAGAGGGTGCGGCCCGCTTTGACGTGGATGTCCGGCCCGACGGCCGCGGAGGACCATCTCGCCAGCACGAACGGTGTTCGGGGAAGAGGCAGCAGGGTTTGGGCCTCGACCGCTTCGAAGACCGAGAGCGGTGAGGCTCCTCCCAGTGGTCGGCACTGCCGTCGGCCAGCCACTTTCATGCACCACTGGATTACCTCGGCTTGCATGTGCTCGACGGAGAGGAACTCCCGCCCGCGCCAGTACGAGTCGCGGACGTAGGGCATTGGCCGCTCGACCCGCGGTTTGTCCTTCGGCCGTCCGGCGCGGGCTGGATCGACCAATGCGCCGTAATGGGCGGCGAGTTCACCATAGGCCTTGTTGATTTTCGGGTCGTAGAGGTCGGGTTTGTCGACTCCGGTGCGGAGGTTGTCCGGCACCAGCCGTTTCGGTGCCCCGTCGAAGAACCGGAAGGCCTCGACGTGGGCGGCCGTCCATGCGTGCTGGTCGAGGGTGAGCACAGGGCGGACGAACATGTGGCGCGAGCATGGCAGCACCATCACGAAGGCCCAAATGCGGTGCCGTCTTCCGCTGCGGGGGTTGATCCACTGACCCAGGAAGCCGTAGTCGATCTGGGCCTCCGAACCGGGCTCGACGTCGTCTCGCAGGACCGTGACCTGCGATCTTCGGGTCTCCTCCGGCAGGGTGGCATGGACCCAGCGGCGGAAACTGGAGACCGACGCCTCAAGCCCGTGCTCGTCGCGAAGGCGCTGGTGGATCGTGGTGACGGTCACCATCCCCAGCATTTTCTTGATGTAGTCGCGGTGTTTGTCGATCTCCGGCCAGGTGATCTGCCGGAGCCTGGATTCGGCGAGTTCGGGGAACCAGCTTTTGATCAGCTTGGCCCAGTCGGCCTGGCTCATCGGCGGCCCGCCCGGGGTGATGCCAGCGGCCTCTGCCGGGACCAGGTACTTCCTGACCGTCTTGCGGTCCACTCCCAGCGACGTGGCCAGCTCGCTCTTGGAACGGCCCGCATACCAGTGGACGTAGATCTCGGTGATGTCGACCACGGTGAATGTTCTCCTTGCCATCCGGTGCTGACCCCCGACCTTCTCGAACCACTGGTCGAGGGGCAGCGTCCGCCTTTTCGATGGCCAGAACACCCGATTTCCGCCTCCGTCATCCCCATGGGGAATAACGTGACCGCGCTGGGTGGGGAATTACGTGACGCTCAAGCCGCATCAGCTGGGGAATTACGTGATCGTCGACAGTCCCGCTGCCACGAGGTAATCGACCATCACCGCCAGCAGCCGGTCAGCATGATCGCCTTCGACCATCCGGTCCCGGAACTCGCTGAGCACCGAATAGTCGAAACCGGGATCGTCGAGCTTAACCTCGCGCTTTCATGATGCGTGCTGTCCGGCAGGTCAGGCAAGCAGAAAGTGCCCCTGACCAGCGAGAATGAGGATTGCTGAGGTCCTTGTTCCCGCCCCTGTCGGAGGCACTTTCCAGGTGAAGCAGCCTATCGGGTCCTATCCCCATGTCCTTGTCCGGGATGACGGCCGCGCCGTGGTCTCGCAGGCCGGTTCGGTCCTGCTGGTCGAAACGGTCCGCAAGACCGGCCTCGGCCAGGCCGTATCCGCAGCACTCGCCCCCTGGCGGAAGCCGCGGGCTGTCCATGACCCGGGCAAGATACTCGTGGATCTTGCCTCGATCTTTCGTGACGGTCCACCGACTTCGTCGGTGGACCGTCACGAAAGATCGAGGTTAAGCCCGAGGCAGTATTTCCAGTCCAGACGGCAGCGGACAGCCTCGGCGGCCTGCCGGCCGGAGAGATTCTCGGCGTACTGCAGCACCGACACCATCGCCAGCCGGGCGGGTTACAGCCCTCGCCGCCCGTCCCCGGAGTCCAGTCTGTGAAGTCGGCGTCCGTGAACAGCTCGTCCAGACGGTCCCGCACCCACATCGCAGCCGGCTCCCCGCGGGTTACCCGCCTGCGCCATCCGCACCGTCAGCGGCGGAATCATCCGCCCCGGCTCCCTGCCCATGGACATCGCGACCACGTCCTCGACGCCCGCTCGTTCCCCCGATTCCACAACCGCACATGCCACGCGAACTGACCAGAACCCTGGCCAAGTTCACCAACGCGAGCAGAGATCACCAACAACATCCAAGAAGTGGACCAGAGCCTGAACTCATCAGGAACCGCTGCACTTCGACGTGGACAGAGCCAGGCTCCCGGGTCAGGACACTGCAATGATCCAAAATGTTATGTCGGCGGCGTAGCATGTTTCCATGATGGAGCGCTCTGTGGCTGAGGTTACGGTAGTTGTTATTGTCTACAATGATGCGGTCCTGATCGTCAGCGTTCCTCGGCTCAGGTCGCCGTTTCCTGTGCAGTCTCCATACCCGTGAACCACGCCCGTACTAAATGATGTCCCGTAAGGGGTTGTTGGGGCAGGTTGGGTGGATTTTCGTTCTCTCGCGGGCTATCCCGCGAGGGCGAGGTTGTGGGGTCGGGCG
>NZ_JBVIQR010000112.1:0-6647 GCF_055576875.1 Streptomyces sp. NPDC033229
CCCGGAATGCCCTCCGTTCGGCAGTCAGACCGCCGCCTTGTACGTACCTCATGAGGACGGCGTACCGCAGGGATCAAGGACCGTCAGCCCCTCCGGCATCACCTTTTAAAACCCAGTAGGCAGAGCCCATTGCCTTGATCGCCGAGTACTGGTGACCTGCGGCAATTCAGGATGAATTAGATTCAGCAGTGTGGGCTTGTGGCCAGAACTGGATGAGCCAATATTCTTTTCGACCCTCATTCCATTCTGGAATGGCTTCACCGTCGCCCCCGTCCCCGAAGTTGCGAGTAGCCCTTCGGCACTGAATCCTCACGGCGTAGTGACCCTTGGGGATGGATAAGGTGCAGTAAGCTGTTCCATGCAGACCTAGCCGCTGCGGTCGAGGAGGCTTTCCCTCAGCATCCGGACGCCGAAGTGATCACAGGCTTCCCCGGGCTCGGCGTCCAGCTCGGCGCCCGGGTGCTCGCCGAGATCGGGGACGACCGGACACGGTTCAACGACGCCCGCAGCCTGGCGGCCAGTACGTTCTTGCGGTCGTCACCAAACCAATGCTGGGCCCATTCTTACCGGTACGGGCAATAGCTTGTGCCGACGGTCTCCATGCTCACTCGACGGGCCCATCCCTGTGTGCGCGGGTAGCACTTGATCAGGCCAGTGATCTGGCCCTCCTTGTAAGGCCCATTCCTGGTGTGCGGGTAGTACGTCCGGTTCCACCCTCCGGCCGGGCAAGGATGGGGCCCATCCTTGTGTGTGGTTAGTGCCCTGGCCGACTTGTGGGTTTGGCGTGCTGTGTGGCTGCGCCTGTTCTGTGTGTGGCGGGGTTGTTCTGGTTCGGGTTCTGTGTGGTGTGGGGATGGCCGGCCGGTTGCCCGGCTGGGGTGACCTCGTGGGTCTTCCGCCCACTGCCCGGTGAGGGGCGGTGGGGTTTTCCGTCGTTGGCGGGGGGCCTTCGCTGTTGCCAGCGTCAGGCTTGTCCTTGCCTCGGGAGGCGTTTTGCGTCTCCCCTGTGCCAGGGGCGACGGACACGGTGAGTTTCCTGCGCGCGGCTTCGTGGTTGTTGCGTACGGCATTGTCACGGCGGCTGGTGTCGTGGCCGCAGTATGCGCAGTGGAAGCGTTTGTCCAAGGGTGGTGAGCTTGGGTTTCGCTCACCGCATCTGGAGCACTTCGTGCTGGTGGCTCCGCCTCGGCCGGGGATGACGAGGGCGGATCCGTACCAGCGGGTTTTGCAAGTGAGCTGGCGGTGCAGCTCGCCGAGGCCGGCGTCAGGCAAGTGCCGGTGGAAGCAGCGAGGGCTAGGAGCCGGGGCCAGATGCGGCGAGCCCGGCAGTGTGCTGGCGGCTTGTCCGGCGGTCGGGAGGGTATTGCTGGGCGGTACATACGAGGGGGGCGTGCCAGCGGTGTCCGCCGCGTTGGGCCCGTCACGGAGGTGATCGAAGTCTGCGCTGTGGCGAGCAGGCGCCAGAGAACCGCCGCCGGGCCTACAGAACTCCGACCTCGCCGCACCCGTATGACGCTCCAACACCCCAGTCCCCGCAGGCCCCACAACGGGCAGGTAGCTAAAGACACGCACAAACCGCACAACTGCCACCCCCTCAGGCCAGCCAGCACCCAACAACCCCCACAGCCACACCCCCCAGAGTCAGCTCACACTGACACACAACCCCACAACAGCACAGCCCAATCACCCGCACCCACACCACACAGCGACACCCCGAACACACAAGCCAACCACCAGCAATACGAACAACCTCAAGCCTCCCGGCGCATCCCACTGTCAAGCGCGAAAAACACGGCTGCCAGCGCGGCAGGCAGCGCGTCGGCAGCCGCGCGGATGCCCGATGGCGGGCAAGCATCCAAGCCGCGCATACCGGACGGAGGGTCGTGTTCAGGGATTCCGCGGCGGCGTTGTCCGCGGCGGTGCCCACCGCGCCGCGCGAACTGATCACGCCGAGATCCTGGCCAGACCCGGGGCAGACTCTTCCGAGATGTACTGGGCTCCATTGGCACTGCGGAAGACCGACCCGCCCCGCGTCGGTGACCAGGGACGTGCGCATGTGACCGGCGATCGACCAGCCCGGCTGGCGGACGCGGATGCTGGCGCGGGCCATGCTGAGTCTGCGGTGGAAGGCTCGCGACCAGGGCGCTCAAGGCAGCTGTCAGCCTCGAGCCCGCGCGAGGTCGTGGCCGCTGGACCGACATCGCTTTGACCGGGGCCCGGCCCTGCGCGCCCAGGAAGCGCAGGCCCTCCAGGGACTGGGATGGGAAGTCCGTCGGTGGCACGGCCACGACGCGCACACGCCGGAATGGCGAGTCATCCGCCGCCTTGTCGCTCCAACTACCTTGTGCCACACGGTTGATCGCGTCGGTGACCGGGGACGTGCGCGTGTGGTCCGCGACAGACCAGCCGGTCACGCGCCGCGAGCAGATGCCGATCACCGTGGCGGGATACAGCCACGCCGGTCCGACGGCGACGTCAGTGATGTCGCCGCACCGCTTGGCGTTCAGCACATCCGCCGTGAAGCCGCGCATCACCAGACCAGGCGCGGGCGGAGCCGCTTTGCCTTGCGATGGCCGTGTGCTTCCTGCGCCGCAGGTGCCGCGTGACCACGCTCCTCGCCGCACGAGCCCCGTCCCTCACCCGCGCGCTTCGCCGGGCCCGGCCCGAGTACGTACTCGTGGACGGCACGATCGCCGAGTGCGACCGCGCCGGGGACAGCCAGGGCGACTACTCGGGCAAGGCCAGGCGACACGGCGTGAACATCCAGGCCGTCACCGGACCCGCCGGCGAACTGCTCTGGTCCTCACCCGCCCTGCCCGGGCGGACCGTGGACACCACCGCCGCCCGCACCCACCACATCATCACCATCTGTGAACGACTGAAGATCCCCGTCCTCACGGACAAAGCCTACGAAGGAGCCGGCGGAACCTTCGCCACACCCTTCAAACGGCACTGCGGACGCGACCTCACACCCAAACAGGAGGCCGCCAACCGGGCACACGCACGACCACGGGTCCCCGTCGAGAGAGCCTGCGCCCGCCTCAAGACCCGGCGCCTCTTCCGCAAAGCCCGCACCAGCCCCAACCGCCTCACATCAATGACCCAGACCACCCTCACCCTCGAGCAACAACGCTGAAGATCCTTACTGAGATCGCACAAGCCGCCGCCTGCTCCGCACCACGGACACCGGCGACCCTGTGAGCGTCCTTACGTCACACACCTGTACTCCCAAAGGAGTGAAAATCTAACGCAACCCCTGTTGCCGGTTGACTAACTACGGTCCGCTGATAGCCCTGGGTAGCCAGCGTCGCCGTCTTCTTCAGCCAGCACCTCTACCAGAAGGAAGCAACAAATATGCGGATCCCGCAACGCATCGCCGTTGCTGCTGGGGCGGTCAGCTTGAGCATCACCGGCCTCATTCTCATCACCCCGCATGCCCACGCCGACCGGCAGCACACCTGTGAATACGGCTCATGCGGCCCCAGTACGGGCGTAGTTCACGGCTATGGAGGCTGCACATGAAACGGCGACCTCATCCGAGGAACGCTGACGATCAGGGGCGTGTCTCGGACATATTAATGCACCGGATTCAACGCGCCTCCGCCTCAGTACCCAAGGGACGTGTAATGCACCTTGGCGTGACGCGCCGCGAAGAACTCACCCCCTCCAACAGGCTTGCCAGCCTGCTGGTGGTGCGGTGGCAGTCGTCGGGAAGATCCCGCAATGGCTTGTCTGCCAGGAAGGAGCGGGTGTGACGGATGGCAGCCCACAGTCGACAGGTTCTGCCCCCACCGGCTGCTCAGCAGGGCGTGGGTGTAACAGGGCCACGCAGGGTGCCGCGTCATGTCGCGTGCGTGATGGACGGAAACGGCCGATGGGCACAGCAGCGGTCGCTGCCGCGCACGTCCGGCCATCGTGCCGCAGAGACGACGGTGATCGACATCATCGAAGCCGCACGCCGAGCCGGTGTGGGCTGGCTGAGTCTGTTCGCGTTTTCCACCGAGAACTGGCGTCGCCCGGACGCTGAGGTCGAGTTCCTCATGCACTTGGTGCGCCGGGTAGTGCGCAAGCACGCCCCGCTGCTGCACGCCCGGGGCATTCGCTGCCGCTTCCTGGGCATGACGGACCCCCGAATCCCGCCGGAACTGAGCCAGGACATCGCCGACCTGATGACATTGACCGCTTCGAACCGGGGCATGACGCTGACCGTGGCGTTCGATCATGGCGGGCGAAGGGACATCGTCGAGGCCGCGCGGTCGCTGATCCGCAGCGGTGTGCTGGCCGCGGCCGTGACCGAGGAGATGTTCGCCGCTCACCTGCCCATCCCTGACACCCCAGATGTGGACCTGGCCATCCGCACCTCCGGCGAACAGCGCATCTCCAACTTCATGCTCTGGCAGGTCGCCTACGCCGAATGGCTCTTCCCGCCGGTGCTGTGGCCCGACTTCCGCGCACCGGACTTCCTCCAGTGCCTGCACACCTACAGGCAACGTGAGCGCCGCTTCGGCGGCGTGCCGACGGACGAGAACGGACAACCCCGATCGTGATCACCACAGACAACCCCTGTCCCGAAACCGGCGGTGCCGGTTCCACGACTCACGGCAGCAGCAACGGCGGCGCGTCCGGGGAGCCCCTGTTCGGTCCCGGCTCAGAATTCCACGGGTTCTTCAATGACCCGCGCTGGGCGTTGGCCATGGTCCGGGCGACCGTGCTTGAAGCCGCGCACCCGCAAATCGGCGCCGCTCTGCTAGACAACTCCACGTTCCTTGCCCATCCCTGGCGGCGGCTGCGGAACACCTTCCTCAGCATGCAGCGCATGTTCAGCGCCGACGAGCAAGTGCGGAAGCGGGAGGCTGCACGGCTCAACCGCCTGCACGCACGGCTGAACGGCACCGGGTCCGACAACCGGCCCTATGACGCGATGGACCCCGCGGTGCGCGCCTGGGTGGTGGCGACCTTGTTCGAAAGCGCTGTCACCATGTGCCAACTCAGCGGACAGCACCTCGAACAAAAGGCCATGGAGCGGCTGTACGCCGAGTTCCGGACGTTCCTGGCCACCATGGGAGACGAAGCCGGTCACCTGCCGGACGCCCTTGCCGACTTCTGGCCCTATTTCGACCGGGTGGTTGCGCGGGAGCTGGAGAATACGGAGGCGATGCGGATCATCCTGTACAAGCTGTTCGATCACCTTCCCGCTCCACCGGTCCTGAACGGATTTCCCGCGCTGTGGGCCACCGGCCGAGCCATCGCCGGCCCAGTCATCGGAGCGATCACCGTGGCCTCGCTCCCGGAACCGTTCCGCCGACGAGCCGGCCTGCCCGAGCTCGCGGGAGCTCAGACCCTGATGCAGGGCGCCTACCTCACCGTCGGTCTGGTCCGTTTCCTGCCCGACAGCTGGATCCAGGCGGCCAACATCGCCGACCTGCTGGCACTCTCCCCGCACAGCGACGACCCCCGCGCACGAACCATCACCGCCCTGCACGAGCAGATGAAGCGAGCCGGCGCCCTCCTCCGGCTTGTCACACCTTTCCCCCCGGAGCCGGAACCCGCCGGGGGCGCGGAGACGCAGCGCAGCGCGGCGGAGTTCTTCGCGGAGGTCCTCGACCAGACCGGTGACGGTTTTCTGGACTGGCCGGACCTCGCAGCCATGGCCCGCGAGCTCTCCAGCCGCCTCGACCTGGACGAACCCGAGGAAACAAGGCTCTACACCGCCTACGCCGACTGGTGGCGTGAACTGCAGACGGCCCTCGACACCGACGGCGATGGCCGCGTCAGCGCCCGCGAGTACGCCACTGCGGTTCCGTCCCTAGCCGGTCCCTCACTGATCAGGGTCGCCGAGGTCCTGTTCGACGTGACCGATAAGGACGGCGACCAGCACATCGACGCGGACGAATACCGAGCCCTGTTCCAGACCGCCTTCCACCGCGACACCACCGACACCAGAGGTGCATACGACCGCAGCGCGTTCGTCAGCGAGTTCCTGTCCTTCATGTCTGGACGCCGACGAACCACCCCCTACGACCCCCTGCTCGCCCAGGCATGAAGGGCGTTTCTCCGGATAGGCGGACACCGTTTGCTATGCGATAGCGGGCAGCGTAACCGATCGCTGTTCGAAGGCGATCGGGCTTGTCTGCCTGAGCTTGGGATGCCGTCGGCGGTTGTTTGTAGCGGGTCGCCCACCGCGAGACGTGCTTCACGCACCCCTGGCCAGCGCTTCTTTCCCTGAAGGGTTGAGGTGACCCCCGGAGTGTGGACACAGGGTGTCATGCTGCGAGTGAGAGTTTAGCTGTCTTGTGGTGCTGCTGTTCGAACTCCAGCGGTGAGAGGTAGGCGAGCGCGCTGTGTCGGCGTCGGGCGTTGTAGTAGGTGAGCCACTGGAAGATCTCCAGCCTCGCCTGTCGCATCGTCACGAACACTGTCCTGTGCATCGTTTCTCTCTTCAGCCCCTGCCAGGAACTCTCGGCCAGGGCGTTGTCGTAGCTGGAGCCGACCCTGCCCATGCTCTGCGGATGCCGTGCCGGTCGCAGACCTGGGCGAACGCGGCGGAGGTGTCCTGCGATCCGCGGTCCGCGTGGAAGATCACTCCGGTGGCGTCGCCGCGGCGGGCCGTGACCGCGGCCTGGAGCGCGTCGATGACGAGCTCGGCT
>NZ_JBVIQR010000113.1:0-6534 GCF_055576875.1 Streptomyces sp. NPDC033229
ACGGCAGCCGCATGAAAGCCACACCCAGCTCCCCTGGGTGCCACAACCCTACGAATGGCTGGGGCAGACCCAGGAAGAAGGTAGAGCCGCATGAGCGGCAGGGACAGCCAGCGTCTCCTCTCCCTGAACCTCCGTCTCCGCGAACTCCTCTGGCTCAGCCAGCGACAGCATCACCACGCCCGCGACTCCGGCACCGCAACGCCGAACACGGCTCCACCCTCGCTCTCCCACGCATCCGCACCGCCCGGGCCGGACACCACGTCGGTGGCCCGGGCCGCCCGCCACGCCTGCTCGATCACCGTCAGCGGCCGGTCCCCATACCGGGTCGCCGCGTGCGACGGCAGCGGAGGAAGGCGCCGGGCCACCGCCTTGCGCGCGTCCCGGCTCATCCGCGACCGGCCCGCAACCCTCGCCCACCTGGCCTGGTACGCGGCCCGCTCGTCACCGTGCACGCCGGCGGGGTGAAGCCCGATCAGGTACAGGGCCTGCGCGCCGCGGATCGTCAGCCGCACCCGCACCAGCCCACTGCTCTCGGTGACCTCCGCGAAGTAGCGGGCCTGGAGCAAGAGCGCCACGCGCTCGCCGCTGACCTTCCGGCCGCCCTCGGCATCCCGGGAGCGCCGGACCGCATACGCCCCGTCGTCCGTGCGGACCAGCCGCCAGGCCTGCGCCGCCTCCAGCAGCGCGACATGCGAGCGGGCGATCCCCAGGGCGGGGACCTCCCGCTGCGCGAGGGAGCGGTCCCGTTCCAGTTTGCTGCGGTTGGCCTGGTCCATGCCGGTCTCCGCGACCAGCTCGGCCTCCACCCCGGCATCAAGGGCCCGAAACCACGCGGCCACCTCCGCACGTGAGCGCTCCGCGTCGGTCTCCTGCACGTCCTCCGGGGTCACGGTGCCGGAAACCTCTCCCCTGGCCACGGTGTCCGGGGCACTGGCTGGGTCGGCCCGGTGCGGCGCGGCATGCCGTCGTGCACCGGCGCTCGCCGGAGCGGGAAACAGTGCGATCTGACGCGGCTGCTGGCCCGGTGGGAGTGACGTGCAGGGCAAGCCGGTGACGTCGGGCCTGGTCGTGCTCATGAAAATCTCCGAAAAGCGATAGCGACAACGGGGGCGCGCAGGAGGGTGCGCGGCGGCGGTGGGCGGGCCCCGGCGCCGGGGCCGCAGGCCGGGGCCGGGGGTCAGCAGTACGATCCGGGCCCGCGCCCCAGCTGGTAGTGGGCCGCCAGCACCTGGTCCGCCAGAACGTTCGGGCGGGTACGGAAGATCAGAGTCGGCTCGTCGCCTGAGTCCACGACGGCCAGGCCCAGGCCCGGGTCGGACTCGGCGATCTGGGTCAGCGCGCGCTGCACGGTCCGGATATCCAGCAGGAGGACACGGCCGGGGCTGCCCGGGTCGGTCCGCAGCCGGCCCAGGGCGATGCTGCGCGCACCAGGCGCCGCGCGGTCGGCGAAGGTCAGGCAGGCGTAGCCGATGACCGCGGCGGGCACCATGCGGCCGGCGTTGCGGTTGATGACCAGTTCCTGCGTGCCGGGTCGGTGGTGGCGGCCGCGGGCCTCCTCGACGCGCAACACGTTCAAGGCGCGGAAGGGGTTGGAGAGCTGCTCCTCGACCGGCGCGTGCTCGTGCCCTTGCGGGACGGGCGTAGGCCCGTACATGGAGACGATGGCGGTGATGTCGCGCGTGAGCGCGCTGTCGGAGGGGGCGGTCCAGCCGCTGTCCACGGCGTCGCGCTGCACACCGGCCCGGGCTTCGTCCCGGGTCATGCGCGAGAGCCCGGCCAGGGCAAAGAGCTGAAACCATGTGGGGACCTGGCAGGGCGGCTGGAGGAGCCACCAGTGCAGCAGCCACAGACTGCCGGGGTCCTCCAGGTACGGGTCGGCACCGTCCTCGCCGAGAAGCCAGTGCCCGTGGCGGGTCGGTTGCAGACCGGCACGGGGCCCACCGATCGGGGAGTCGGTGGTCAGGCCGAAGGCGCGGGACCAAAAGCGCAGCGCCGGCACCATGCTCGAGCCCACGCCCAGAGTGACGGGGGCGTCGGGACGGGCGAAGACCTGCGGGTCCTCCAGGACGGCCTGGTGGGCCTTGAGCAGCCAGCCAGCCCGCGGCGGATACGTACGGTGCCGGCCCGAACGAGGGGAGACAGCCCTCCAGCGGGCGGTGATCGGACACAGAAGACTCCTGAGGAAGAGAGAGGGGAAGACGGGATGCGCGGCCGCGGACATGTGGCCGGCGTGGACCGGCGGGTGCAGGGCGGCATGGGTCAGCGGGTGGCGCCGGTCCAGATGTCGAGCCACGCCTGGCGCATGAGCCGCTGGCGCCGTCGGCCGTCGGGCATGACGCGCTTGACGCGAGCCCAGAACTCCGGGCCGTGCGGCTTGCCGGGCGGCCGGGTGGCGTGGGCCAGCTCGTGCACCAGGACGTACTCGCACAGCGCCGCCGGGAGCTGGAAGAGCGGCCAGTGGAACGATGCCTGGTCAGCGAGTTCGTCGAACACGCCGGCCCGGACCTTCCCGAGGTCGCGGACATCCAGGCCGGGCTGAGCCCTTCTGCCGGGTGCTATCCGACGCCACCAGGAGGGCGCGTTGCGTTCCATCCAGGCAAGGCCCTCCTAGCAGTACCAGTCGGTGAGGACATCGGCCCCGCGGGCGCGGACGTCGGCCGCGCTGACCACCAGTTGCCACCCGTCGTCGTGCCGGACGCGCCGCGCCGGGCCCTCCTGCTCCGTCAGGTGCAGGCGCATGCTCTGGCCGAGCCAGGTGAATTCCTCGCCGTCTACCAGCTGCTTGACAGGGTGGCGGGGAGCCATCGTGGCGAGCTTGATGGCGTTGCGCTCCAGCTCCGCAGCCTTGTTCCGGACGAAGTCGACGACCCTCTGTGGGGCTATCGGGGGCCGGACTCTGACGGTGTGCCTGCCCGAGATGTCGGTGGTGATGACGATGGGCTGGCGGCGCTGGGAGATGACGACGCCGAAGGCCCCTGCGGCGAGCACTCCGTCATCGACGAGGGCCTGGCGGATGAGCTCCGCCAGGGCGCGATCCTGAGCAGAAGAAGGCATGGGGATTCCTGATCCGGTAGGCGGGGCCGGGATGCCGGCCCCGGGTTGAGAGGTACGCAGGACCTGCGCATCTCGGTGCGACGAGCCGCGGCACTGACTCGGAACGGCTGGCCCTCAACGGCCGCCGGCGTCGCGGGGTGGGCGGCCGGCCCGTGCCGCGTCGCCTCGGCGACCTGCTCGAGGCCGGTCGACAGACGGTGGTACGAGGAGTTTCGGAAGCGGGGCGCGGCCCGGCCGGGTTTGCCCTGGCCGCGCCCCCGCTGGTCGTGCTCAGAGGGAGCCGGGACCGGTCAGGCGGCGGCCTTGTCCCAGACATAGACCGGGCCGCGCGGGCGCCGTACGGGCTTGCCCTTGGGGCCGTTGACGTGCTGGCGGATGATCCGCTCGGCGTGCGTGCAACCACCAACGGCGTGCAGACGGGTGTTCAGGCAGCGGTTGGGGCTGCGGTACGGCGGGACCTCCCAGCGGTAGTCCGTGCGCGGGGGCCTACGGCCGTCGCAGTCGCGGCGGTCGCGCTCGGTGTCCTCGGCCGACGGCCGGTGGCTGGCCCGCAGCCGCACCACGTTCACATCGCTGTCCCCGGTAATGCCCGCGCGCCGGTCGCGCTTGCGCCCGGCCCGGTCACGGGGCACGACCTCGGTCTCGGTCCACGCGTGCTCGCCGGTCTGGGACATCAGCTGCCAGGCGGTGTAGACGGTCTGGGCCCAGCCGCCGGTCGTGCCGAGCGGAGAGCCCGTCTCGGGGAACCTGCGGCCGAGGAAGAGGACGGTCTCGTTGTCCCACGTCAGCTCCGGCCGCCCGGGGAAGTCCAGCGCCGCGACGAGCTCTCGGGCGCGGGCGGTGCCGCCCAGCGCGGGGCTGTGCAACATCGTTCCGGGATCCACGCCGCGCAGAGCGGCCCCGCACGCGGTGTAGAACGTGAGCCATATGCCGTGCTCAGCCGGGTGGACGCGCTCCCGGCCGTGCACGGTGTTGGCGATCCACTCCACCGGCACGCGCCCGACGCGGGGGCTCCACAGCGACCAGGAGACCGCCACGATCGGCGTGTGCAGTTGGACCGGCGCCCCGCCCCGGCCAAGCGCCGCCGTGCGGGTGTTCACCGCGTACGAGCCGATGGGGTCGGCGAAGACCATCAGTCCGCTCGGCGACGGCAGACGCTCCGCGCTCACCGGCTCAGTCGGAGGCGTGGCTGCGGCGGCCAGTGACGCGGCGGTGGTGTGCTCGTCGGCGTAGTACAGCCGGGCCTCCGCGAGGCGCTGCGCCTCCTGGCCGCACAGAACCAAGGCCGCCGTGGCGGCCGGATCGGGAACGTTGACGTAGGGGAAGAGGCTGGAGTTCCCATCCATCAGTGAGTGCTTCATATGCGTCAGCCCGATGTTCGTCCGCTGCCACTCCTCCATCTGCGGCCGCATCTCGGCGAGTTGATGGGGCTCGGGAGCATGCCAGCGCCAGTTGGCCGCGTCGGGTGTGGAGAAGCTGGAGTCCAGCACATTGCCTCACAAACAGGGTGAAAGATCCATGAACCGGGGGGCCAGGCGGATGACCGCCGATCTGCCGCGCCCCGATGACCAGAAACCTACAACAGGTAAAATAGTTAAGCAACCTTGCGAGCGGAGTGTGGCGGCCAGTTCGGCGTGGCGCGGAGTGTCGGTTCTCATCTGGCGCTTCAGTGTCTCGCTGGAGATTTCAGTAACCGCTTCAGTGAGGCTCAGTTCTCATGTGGTGCAGGACACTTCTAGGAGCCTGGTCGCGCCCACTGCCACCGGCGAGGCTTTCCCAGCGCACGCATCGTAGGTACGCGCCCGCTCGCGCTACCGGGAGCGCGCAGTGTGCTCTTCATCAGGGCGCATCGGCATCGACATCGACGTCTCTGGTCACTGAAGATGTCCCTGGGCGCCTTGGAAGGGTGGTGCGGTGACGCGTGTCGGCTGTACGGGCCATCAGAATCTGAGTGGTGCCACCCGTCGTGAGGTCGCGCGGCTTATAGCCGACCAGCTGACGCGGATCGCAGACGACGGTCTTGTCGGACTGACGTCGCTCGCCGAGGGCAGTGATCAGGTCTTCGCGTTCGCAGTGCTTGCTGCCGGCGGGGAACTTTGTGCCATCGTGCCCAGCGGCCGCTACGAATCCGCGTTCCAGTCGGCTGATGCCGTTGCTGTCTACCGGCTGTTGCTCGGCCTCGCCGCGGAGCGGGTCGTGCTGGACTTTGCGGATCCCGGTGAGGATGCCTATCTAGCTGCTGGCCAGCGGGTCGTCGAGGACAGCGATGTGCTTCTCGCCGTCTGGGACGGACATGAGGCCGGGGGCGTTGGCGGCACGGCTGACATCGTCGCCTACGCGCGCAAGCGCGGGGTCGAGACGCACGTCATCTGGCCGCCCGGTGCCCGGAGAGCCTGAGTTCTTCCTCATCTCCTGCCTTACGTCACCCTGCAACGTCCAGGAAGGGTGGATTCCGGTGAGCGAGTCTCTCGAACCCTCAAAGACTTTGCTCGAGCTCTACAAGACGGCCGTGGAGATGGCCGATCGCGTGTCCGCGCGCCGTGGGGTGTCCAACTCATTTTTCCTGACCGTGCAGACTGCCTTCGTCAGCGTGGTCGCCCTTGGGGGTCCCCACCTCGCCAGCGTGTGGTGGGCCTCGCTGGCTGTCGCCCTCGCCGGAGCTGCCCTCTCGGCCGTTTGGCGGCTCCAGCTCAAGAGCTACCGGGATCTCAACGCAGCGAAGTTCACCGTGATCAACAAGCTGGAGGAGCAGCTTCCTGCCAAGATCTTCAGTGACGAGTGGGCGAGTCTTAAGCCCGATGTCGCTCCTTCCTGGCGCAAACGGTATGCCGAGTTGGGGCTGAGTGAACGACAGGTTCCCATTGTCTTCGCCGTTCTCCACCTGTTCCTGTTCCTCGGCCGAGTCTTCACGTGAGCATGTGCGGTCCAGGCGAGATCTGACAGCTCTCGGACTGCGGCATCGCTGGGTGTAGTGCCGCCGGTGGGGCGACCCCACGGCTCCGATTGCTTTTCCGTGCGGGCTATCTGTGGGTTCCCGCGCTTCTCCTCTGTTCTGTACCGGTCTCGAACAAGCTGCCACCCGACAAACGAATGAGTCGGATTATTCGCGTGTGCGATCTATTGGCAATTCGCTTCGAATCTGGGGTAATTGACAGATGACGGCACCTAGGGACGGCCACCGAGGGAGGAAACGCAAGCCCTCCGGTATACCCCCGTGGGCGATCACTGCTTTGAACGTGATCTCGACGAGCTTCTCCATCATCGCCTTTCCCTTCCTGATCGCCGGCGGCCTGGAGCGGGGAGCACCCCCCTGGTATCTGCCTCTGATCGTGGGCCTGACGCCCTTGAGTCTGGTCATGTCGGTCTACGTCGACCGAAGCATGGGTGAGGGGCCTCGCGTTCTTCGGACAGGGTCTTGACTGTCGCGTTCAGGCGGCGGTCCGCGACTGCATGTGCTCGGCGTGGACTTCTTGCGGAGGG
>NZ_JBVIQR010000114.1:0-6429 GCF_055576875.1 Streptomyces sp. NPDC033229
CCGCAACCGACCACTACCGGTCACGACCCGACCACGCACTCCAACTACTCGATCCCGAAACCTGAGAACGCATCAGCCCTGCTGACGGATCCTCCGCAAAGCCCGCTGCCACCCGCTAAAGATGACGTCAATCGCCAAAGCAGCCATTCACCCTCGAGACTCACCGCTGAACAAGCTCAGGACTACCGCTCAACTCGCCATCCCCTAGCCGAACTGCTCCCAGCTTCAGCCGGGTTGCTACGCCAACCCGGCGGTGAAGTTCTCTCACCTCACTCGATTCCATGGCGCCTCGTGGCGCACCCATGAGATACGACAAACTCGCGGTCCCATACGAAGTCACCGTCCTCGTCGCAGCCATCAACGAATGGCTCTGAGCAAGGAATTTTCGCGAAGCCCTACCCGTCAGAGCAGGGTGCCAATAGGGGTTACCTGTCGTCGAGACTGAGGCGAGCGGATCATCTGACTCCGTCCATGACTGCCTGCCCGCCGCTTGACCGGCCGGTTGCGGTCGTTCAACGCGTTCTTCCGGGAGTCTGCCATGCGCTATTCCCTCTCTCGCTAGTCCCATGCTGGACTGTCACGACAGCCTGCCGCCAGGGCAGACGCACCTGATCGCAAGCGAGGTGCCCCCCACATGCCATCACAGCGAGGCCCGCACACCCCAGTTGCCGTACTGTTTCCAGGCCAGGGCGTTCAACGCCGGGGAATGGGCTCGGCTTTGTTCCCTATGTTCCCTGATGTGGTTGCTGAAGCTGATGAGGTCATGGGCCTTTCGGTACAGCAGTTATGCGTCGATGATCCGAATGACCTGCTCTCCGGAACACTGTACGCGCAGCCCGCCGTCTACCTGGTCGGTGCGCTACACCACCGGAAATGGCTGAGGGACATGGCGGGTCGACCCGCCGATGTGTACCTCGGCCACAGCCTGGGTGAGTTCAACGCGCTTGAGGCGGCGGGCGTGTACGACTTCGCGACTGGTCTGCGGCTGGTCATGGACCGAGCCCGCGCTACCGCCGACCAACCGGGAGCGATGCTCGCCGTGATGGGCCTCGATCTCGACCGGATCGTAGAGGTGCTGGCGGAGCGCGGGCTCGATGATGTGTGGCTCGCGAACCTCAACAGCGAAACGCAGAGCGTGCTGGCCGGCTTCGCCGACCATATTGAGGCCGCCCGTAGAGCGGTGCTGGCGGCCGGTGCGCGGCTGGCTGTCCGGCTGCGCATCGCCGGTGCTTTCCACTGCCCCTTGCTGGCTCATGCCGCCCAGGAGTTCGCTGCTGCAGTCGGCACGGTGGAGTTCGCGCGGCCTCGCGTACCGGTTGTTTCCAACGTGACGGGCCGTCCGCATGAGATGCCTCTCATCGGCCGTCGTCTGGTCGAGCATCTCATCCGGCCGGTGCTGTGGCAGCGGTCCGTGGAATGGGTGCTGGACAGGTGGCGTGGCTCAGATGGTCAGGAGGCCACCTTTCACGAGGCGGGCGACGAACCAGTCCTCAGCAGGCTCGTGGGGCACATCCGGCGAGAGTACACACAATGCCCCCAAGGAGAAGCATCATGGCTGCGTCCGCCTTCGACGATCTAGCTCAGTCGATCGACGCATGTGTTGGTACGGGTACGGATATCACTCGCGTCATGCGCTCGGCGCTGCGCGAAATCCGTGGTCCTGGTGCAGTTGGCTGCGGCCACCGCGAGGGGATGGCCATGACCGCGCTAGGCTCGCTTGTGGCCCTCTCCCATGCCATGGTGACAGGGGTCGGCGTCCACTGGCTGACCCGGGTTGTGGAGAACGCCGAGCTGGCGGCCATGTTCGGACTTGAGCCGGAGTGGATCAGCAGCCGCACGGGGATTGAGCGGCGGGGCTGTGCGGAGGCACATGAGTCGTTGGTGACCATGGCGGTTGTCGCGGCGTGCAAGGCTGTGGCTCATGCCGCCCGTGACCCGGCCGACACCGACGCCGTAGTGCTTGCCTCGATGACCAACACTCGTCAGACCACGGCTCTTGCCCCCGCGGTGGCACACCAGATCGACGCCACCCGGGCAGGGGAGTACGCCGTCAACGCAGCTTGTGCCGGATTCAGCATGGGGCTAGCGGCAGCCGTTGGCCACATCGCGAGCGGCAATGCCCGCCAGGTGGTCGTCGTCGGGTCGGAGCGCCTATGCGATCCAGATGGCCCCAATACCTCGATCATCTTTGCGGACGGTGGGGGTGCCCTGGTCGTCAGCGCGAGCGACCGGCCAGGATTCAGCCTGGTGGCATGGGGCAACGTCGGCTCTGCCGAATTACTGTTCGTACTCACGCTGGCGCCCGGCGACCCGTACGTCCGGATGCAGGGGCGGGATGAAGTTTGCCTCACTGGTGCCCCCGATCACCGAAGAGGCTCTGAACAAGGCGGGGCTTACTTGAGACGACATCGCGGCCTTCGTGCCTCATCAGGCCAACGACCGGCTGACCCGGCGCTTCGAGGGACGTTCTGCGGTTGCCACCGCACGTCATCGTCAGCCGCGCGATCGCCACTGACGGCAACAGCTCCGCCGCGTCCATCCCGCTCGCGGTGGAGAAACTGCTCTCCTCCGGCCGAGTGCGTTCCGGCGACCTGGCGCTCTTCCTCGGCTTCGGCGGTGGCATCACCTGGGCTGCCCAGGTGGTGAGACTGCCGTAAGAGGAGTGGTGTACGAAAACCCAGGCAAGGGCCCCGCACTGGTGACCGGCGGCGCCCGGGGCATCGGTCCAGCGGTCGCCCAGGCACTTGCAGCAGGGGGACAGGCGGTCGCGGTAGCCCACCGTGGCAAGCCTCCCTGCCCTTCCTACCTCTCCCCCTGCGACATCACCGATCCCACCCAGGTAGACGAGGCGTTCCGCTGGGCGGAGACGGAGCACGGACAGCCGAAGTCATGGTAGCGAGCGCGGGAATCCGCAGGGACCGGCTGCTGATGGCGATGGACGATGCGGACATGATCGACGTACTGAAACCAACCTGGCAGGCGCCTTCCACACCGCACGCCGCGCACTGCCCGCAATGGTCCGGGCCCGATACGGGCGGATGGTATTCATCACCTCCACCGTCGCCCTCACCAGCTGCCTCCGCCAGGCCAACTACGCCGCCGCAAAAGCCGGTCTGACCGGACTAGCACGGGAGACCACCCAGTACGCAATCACCGTCAATGTCGTGGCGCCAGGCCTGGTGGACACCGCGATGACAGCCGACCTGCGACAGGAGCAGCGCGCGGCGTTCCTAGTCCGAACAGCCCTAAGCCGCACGGTGACCCCACAGGAGGTAGCCGCAGCCGTGACCGGCGCCATCCTGCCCATCGACGGCGGCTACGGAATGAGAAGCCAAGAAATTTCCTAGCACGCAACACGGCGCCGGTACGTCACCGTTTACTCCATTTTCTCTATGCCTTAGGGCGGGAGTCAGCGAACGAAGGCGGTGCGGGTGCGGCACCGGTGAGGCTTCGACAGCCGTCGCTCCAAGCCCAGCTGCGCCGCCGGGGAACAACCCATCTTCTTCCCATGATCTCCGCTCGCTGCAAAGACGGAGCGCTGTAGCGATGTGCCAGCCTTGCTACAGCGACTGGATCCAGTGAACGCCGATATTCCCGGTCACAAGCCATACCGCCGATCCCGCCAGCGTGTCGGCAGAGAGATCGATTCAGGTGCGTCAGGAGGACTGCTGTGATGCCCGAGGCACAAACGATAAACAAACCGGGCGTGGATGATCTTCGGCGCGATGTTTTCGCCTACGACGCCGACGTACTGAAGGCCGCTGCTCGCAGAGGAGGTCGGCTGTGACCGCCTCCCTCGTCGTCAGCAGCACCAGCGCGATTGCCGCAGGCGGGACATGGGACGCGGTGCGCGTCCCACTCGCCCTGGGGGAGCAGGTGTGCGCGGTATTCGATGCCCATGACCTCAGTACCGGACCCACGCTGCTGGACCAGAGCGGCGAGCGCTTGTATTTCTTCGTCGGCGCTCACCAACTCGACGGCCGAATTCTGCCGGGTGCCGTTGTCCTGGGCACCGGCTCCTG
The DNA here is from genome assembly GCF_055576875.1 of Streptomyces sp. NPDC033229. Taxonomy (NCBI): domain Bacteria; kingdom Bacillati; phylum Actinomycetota; class Actinomycetes; order Kitasatosporales; family Streptomycetaceae; genus Streptomyces; species Streptomyces sp. NPDC033229. The sequence goes on from NZ_JBVIQR010000114.1 coordinate 4,023, forward strand.
GGTTGTCCTTCCACCTCGTGATGAAGCGCTGGCACCGTACGGTCTCCGGTGGGTCCGCCAGCCCGCCATACCCAACTGGCTCATCAGCCCCGAACGGCTTGAGTACGTACTCACCGCGATCGCGGAAAGGCATCTTTTCACAGAGAGCCACATTAGTCCACTACTCAGCAGGGTACGTGCGGCGGAGCGGTGATATTTTAGGGACTGCAGTAGAGACCGCTCAAATTGACGGAGTTCCCACAGACATTACGTTTTTTCGCTTACCTTCAAAGAATTGAGTGGCACCGCTCCGCCGCTGCGCTTGCGGGTCTGTACGGTCAACGGCCCTGTCGCCCATTCGGTGGTGACGGAGAGTTGCGAGGGGTCGTTGATATCTGTGTGAAGGATGTCAACGAGCTTGTGCAGATGGTGTTTTCGGGGCTGTCCCCGCTGGTCATCGAGGATGTGGTCGACGAGGGTGAGCGGATCGTGGTGCGGGCACGAACTCCGAAGGACACCGCGGTCTGCCCGGTGTGCGGGGTCTCGTCGGGACGCGTGCACGGGTATCACTGGCGGACGGTGGCCGATGTGCCGGTCGACGGGCGGCGGGTGGTGGTCCGTGTGCGGGTGCGGCGTCTGGTGTTTCCCACGCACGGCTGCCGACACACCTTCCGCGAGCAGGTGCCCGGCGTGCTGGACCGATACCAGCGGCGCACGACCCGTCTGACCAGGCAGGCCAAGGCCGTGGTCACGGAGTTAGCGGGCCGAGCTGGGTCACGCCTGCTGGCGGTACTCGCGGTGAGCCTGTCACGTCACACGGCTCTGCGCGCGCTGCTGCGGATCCCGTTGCCCGTCGGTCGGGTGCCCCGCGCGATTGGTGTTGATGATGTCGCTCTGCGCCGGCGCCACCGCTATGCCACCGTGGTGATCGACGCTGAGACCCACGAGCGGATCGACGTGCTGCCCGACCGCACGGCCGACACCCTGGAGGCGTGGCTGCGCGAGCGTCCGGGCATCGAGGTCGTATGCCGGGACGGCTCGGCTACCCACGCCGAGGCCATCCGCCGCGCGCTGCCTGACGCGGTCCAGGTCGGGGACCGCTGGCATCTGTGGAAGAACCTGTGCGAAGCCGCCCTGGGCGAGGTCAAGGCGCACAGCGCCTGCTGGGCCACGGTGCTGGACGCGCCTATCTACGACGGGCTCCGCTCCCAGACCACCCTGGAACGCTGGCACCAGATCCACGGCCTACTCGACCAGGGCGTCGGCCTGCTCGAATGCGCCCGCCGTCTCCCACTCGCCCTGAACACCGTCAAACGCTATGCCCGCGCCGACCGGCCCGAGCGCATGCTCCACGTCCCCAAATACAGGGCCAGCCTCGTCGATCCCTACCGCGAGCACCTGCGCAAACGCCGGGCCGAGGACCCAGGCGTCCCCGTCCTGCACCTCTTCGAAGAGATCAAGGCCCTCGGATTCACGGGCTGCCTCAACCTCCTGCACAAGTACATCAACCAAGGCCGTGCGGACGCCGACCGCAGCCACATCTCCCCGCGCCGGCTCGCCCGGATGCTGCTGACCAGGCCCGACAACCTCAAGGCCGAACAGCACGAGCTCCTGGCCAAGCTCACCGCCGCCTGCCCCGAGATGACCCAACCGGAAACCCGTATCCGAGACTTTGCCCCACTCCTTGCGCCACACGCCGGCAACGCCGACGCACTCACGTGCTGGATCACCCAGGTCCGGGCCGCTGACCTGCCCCACCTGCACGCCTTCACCCGCGGCCTGGAGCGAGACCTTGACACCGTGACCGCCGCGCTCACGGCGCCGTACAGCAACGGCCCCACCGAGGGTGTCAACACCAAGACCAAACGGATCGCACGCCAGATGCACGGACGAGCAGGCTTCACCCTGCTCCGCCACCGCATCCTCCTCGGCTACCAGCACACTCCGTCACCACCGAATGTGCGACAGGGCCGTTTACTGGACAGACCGCGTGAACGCCCGCACCCCGGCGCCCAGCTCTCCCTCTTCGACCAGGACGAAGGCATGCGCCACCAGGTATTCCTCACCGACACCCCGTACTCCAGCGGCGGCTCCATCCAGCATCTGGAGGTCCGCCACCGCAGGCACGCGATCATCGAGGACCACATTCGCCGCGGCAAGGACACTTGAGGGGCCTCGCGTTCTTCGGACAGGGTCTTGACTGTCGCGTTCAGGCGGCGGTCCGCGACTGCATGTGCTCGGCGTGGACTTCTTGCGGAGGGCGATAGTCGATGGCCGAGTGTAGCCGTTTGCGATTGTACCAGAATTCGATATAGCGGGTGATGTCCTGTCGCGCGGCTTCGCGGGTCTGGTAAGTGACCCGCGACACTCGTTCGTTCTTGAGGGCCGCGAAGAATGATTCGGCCATAGCGTTATCGAAGCAGATTCC
>NZ_JBVIQR010000115.1:0-6385 GCF_055576875.1 Streptomyces sp. NPDC033229
CTGGCGTTGACTTTTGGCACGCTGTTGAGTTCTCAAGGAACGGACGCTTCCTTTGTACTCACCCTCTCGGGCTTTCCTCCGGGCGCTTCCCTTCGTGTTCCACCACTCTATCAGGAGTTTTTCCGCTCCCTTACCGCTCGTCTTCCGCAGCCATAAAGACATACGGGCACACAGAAGCGGATCCGGGAAGGATCATAATCCGATAGGTGCCGCCCCCGCCTTGCCGGCAGTTGACTGCGGGCCTCGGTGGTGGGCAGGAGTACGACAGTACAGGTCCCACCAGGGCGAGGCAAATCGATTCCGGGGCGTCGTCGAGCGCCAACTCGGAGCCCCTCCTGCACACCCGGGACGCCTTCTCCCCCGACGCTCCGCCGACTCGCCTTCTCCCTCCGTCACAGCTCTACTCCGCACGCGCGCGCGTGCCCTCGCGCGACCTCCGCCAGGTGGGCTCACGCGTGCGGAATCCTCAGTTCCTATGACTTACGCTTCTGATCAGCGCGCCGCCCAGGACAGGTAGTGGCGGCGCGTGATGAATCACCACCCCTGGGAGGCTTCCCATGACCACCGTGACGTCCCCGATCGCCGGACGCGCCATCGGACTCGCGGCTGTGCCCGACCCCGTCTTCTCCGGCGCGATGGTGGGTCCCGGTACCGCCATCGACCCCGTGCGTGAGCCCTCGACGGCGGTTTCGCCGGTCGACGGAGTCATCGTCTCGCTGCACCCCCACGCGTTCGTCGTCGTGGACACGGAGGGGCACGGCGTGCTGACGCACCTCGGCATCGACACCGTGCAGCTCAACGGCGAGGGCTTCGAGCTGCTCGTCAACAAGGGCGACACCGTGACGCGCGGCCAGGACATCATCCGCTGGAACCCCGTCGCGGTCGAGGCCGCCGGCAAGTCGCCGGTCTGCCCGATCGTCGCGCTCGAGGCCACCGCCGACGCCCTGGGCGACGTCCGTGAGGACGGCGACCTCAAGGCCGGCGACGCTCTGTTCTCCTGGCAGTGATCGCAGCGACCCTCCGCCGTCCCTGACGGCACGTACGACATTCACCGCGGCGGGCGGATCCGCCGCATCAACCGGAGACGGGTGAAATGGAGACAACGCTGCGAGGCGTCGGCGTGAGCCACGGTGTGGCGATCGGCGAGGTGCGGCACATGGGCACGGCGGTTCTGGAACCGCCGGCCAAGCAGATCCCGACGGACGAGGCACCGCGGGAGCAGGGGCGCGCCCGCCAGGCCGTCGAGGCCGTCGCCGCCGACCTCATCGCGCGCGGCAACCTGGCCGGTGGCGAGGCCCAGCACGTGCTCGAGGCCCAGGCCATGATGGCTCAGGACCCCGAGCTGATGGCCGACGTGGACCGGCGCATCACGGTCGGCAGCACCGCCGAGCGCGCGGTGTACGACGCCTTCGCCGCCTACCGGGCGCTGCTCGCCAACGCCGGTGAGTACCTGGCCGGCCGGGTGGCCGACCTCGACGACGTGCGCAACCGCATCGTCGCGCGCCTGCTGGGCGTGCCGATGCCGGGTGTGCCGGACAGCGACGAGCCGTACGTGCTGATCGCCCGGGACCTCGCTCCCGCCGACACGGCACTGCTCGACCCGACGCTGGTGCTCGGCTTCGTGACCGAGGAGGGCGGGCCGACCAGCCACAGCGCCATCCTGGCGCGGGCGCTCGGGGTGCCCGCGGTCGTGGCGCTGCCCGGGGCCGGTGAGCTTGCCGAAGGCACGGTGGTGGCCGTGGACGGCAGCACGGGCGACGTCTTCGTCGACCCCAGCCCGGAGAAGCGCGACGAGCTGACCAAGGCCGCGGAGGAGCGGAAGGCGGCACTGTCCGCCTCGTCCGGTCCGGGCGCGACGTCCGACGGTCACAAGGTGCCGCTGCTCGCCAACGTCGGCGGGCCGGCCGACGTGCCGGCCGCGGTCGAGGCGGGTGCGGAGGGCGTCGGTCTCTTCCGTACCGAGTTCCTCTTCCTCGACGACAGCAAGAAGGCGCCGTCCGAGGCCAAGCAGGTCGAGGCGTACCGCAAGGTGCTGGAGGCGTTCCCCGAGGGCCGCGTGGTCGTGCGCGTGCTGGACGCGGGCGCGGACAAGCCGCTGGACTTCCTGACGCCCGCCGACGAGCCGAACCCCGCGCTGGGCGTACGGGGGCTGCGGACCCTGCTCGACCACCCGGACGTGCTGCGCACGCAGCTCACCGCGCTGGCCAAGGCCGCCCAGGGGCTGCCGGTCTATCTCGAGGTCATGGCCCCGATGGTGGCGGACCGGACCGACGCGAAGGCGTTCGCCGACGCGTGCCGCGAGGCGGGGCTGAACGCCAAGTTCGGCGCGATGGTGGAGATCCCGTCCGCCGCGCTGCGGGCGCGTTCGATCCTGCAGGAGGTCGAGTTCCTGTCGCTGGGGACGAACGACCTCGCGCAGTACACATTCGCCGCCGACCGTCAGGTCGGTGCGGTGTCGCGTCTGCAGGACCCGTGGCAGCCGGCGCTGCTCGACCTGGTCGCCGCCTCGGCGGAGGCCGCCAAGGCCGAGGGCAAGAGCTGTGGTGTGTGCGGGGAGGCCGCGGCCGACCCGCTGCTCGCCTGTGTGCTGACCGGTCTGGGCGTGACGAGCCTGTCCATGGGCGCCGCGTCGATTCCGTACGTGCGCGCGACGCTGGCCAAGCACACGCTCGCGCAGTGCGAGCGTGCCGCCGCCGCGGCCCGTGCCACCGACAGTGCCGAGGAGGCCCGCGTGGCCGCGCAGGCGGTGCTGTCCGGCGAGTGAGCCGGTGCCGTCGGCGACCGTCGGCGCACGAGTGATGCGAGGGGTGTCCCGCCGGACCGGCGGGACACCCCTCGTGCGTCAGGCCCCTCTGTCAGGTCCCTCAGGTCCCTCAGGTTTCTTGGGTTCCTCGGGATCGTCGAGGGGGAGGCCGGCGCGGTAGGCCACGCCGGGCTCGGGCGGTACGGGCTCGCCGGTGTCGGCGTCGGTGCAGTAGGCGTCGAAGACCTCGGCCTCGCTGAGGGGCCTCAGCCGGCCGTCGCGCAGTCCCCAGCCGCGCACCGTGTCGGGCCGGCCGGGCGTGGTGGTGCGCAGGACGACGCCGCCGGGACGTTCGGTGGCGATCCCGGCGGCCAGCACAGTGCAGAAGATCAGCGCCGCGGCCTCCCCCAGCCGCAGCATGCCGTCCGCGTCGCTCTCCGTGTGGAGCACGGCGACGAGCGGGACGTCCCCTTCGGCGGGGACGCTGCACACCAGGTGGTGGGTGCCGGGGCCCACGGCTTCGACGAGTCGGCGCAGGAGCTGCGATGCCCGGGTGAAGGCCGTCTTTCCGGTGTCCTCGCCGCAGGTCGCGCAGTCGCCGCCGCGGGCCAGCAGCGCCGTGGCGTACTCCCAGGTCGCCTGCTGCTCGGCCTCGTCGACGAGTTGGGGCAGCAGCCTGCCGATGGGCTGGCCCTCGTAGGTCACTTTGCTGCCGGCCGCGGCGACTTCGGCCGTGTAGCGGGTGCGGCTGGCCGGGGTGTCGGGGTCGAGGTGGGAGTCCGCGCAGAACTCCTCGTAGTCGACCGGGTCGAAGAGGGCGACGCTGGTGTACGTGCCCTCGGCGGCGAGGGTCCGCAGCAGCCCCTCCATCTGTCGCAGATACGTCGCGTGGTCGTCGAACGTGAACGACGCGTACCGCCGCATGGCGGCGAAGTCCCGCTCGTCGGCCAGCACGGCCACGGTGCTGGGCACTTCGCACCGGAGCCGACGCCGGGCGCCCGGTCGCCTTCGCGCGGTCGGTCGCTTCCTGCCGTCGTTGCTGTGCGCCATGAACTCCCCCTCAGCGCGCGTGATCAATACTCACTCACAGTAAGCGGGGGCACTGACAATCGAGCTCGACGCGGGTGTGCGGGCCGCCGGTCGGGGTGGCCGGCGGCCCGAGGCCCCGCCCGTCAGCCGGTGGCGCGGGTGCGGGCCAGGTCCTCGTAGAAGTGCAGAAGGTCGATGTTGTCGACGGAGCCGGGGTTGACGGCCTTCTCCAGCGGGGTGCCCTGGAGGAGTCGCTTGACGGGCACCTCGATGCGCTTGCCGGTGAGGGTGTGCGGGATGCCCGGGACCTCGATGACCTCGTCAGGGACGTGGCGCGGAGAGAGCTGTTCGCGGATCGTCCGCTTGATGCGGGTGAGCAGTTCGTCGTCCAGGGTGGCGCCGGGGGCGAGGTGGACGAAGAGCGGCATCCAGTAGCCGCCGTCGGGCTGTTCGGCGCCGATGACGAGGGATTCGCGGATCTCGGGGAGTCGTTCGACGGCCTCGTAGATGTCGGCGGAGCCCATCCGTACGCCCTGGCGGTTGAGGGTGGAGTCGGAGCGGCCGTGGATGATGACGCTGCCGCGCGAGGTGAGGGTGATCCAGTCGCCGTGCCGCCAGGCGCCGGGGAACATTTCGAAGTAGCTCTCGCGGTAGCGCGTGTCGTCGGGGTCGTTCCAGAAGCGGATGGGCATGGACGGCATGGGAGCCGCGACGATCAGCTCGCCCACCTCGTCGACGACGGGCTTGCCGTGGGCGTCCCAGGCCTGGAGGTCCGTGCCGAGGCAGGGGGCCTGGAGTTCGCCGATGTGCACGGGGAGGGTGGGGACGGCTCCGGCGAAGCAGCTGCAGACGTCGGTGCCGCCGCTGACGGAGGCGATCCACATGTCCTCGGCGACCTCGTCGTGGATCCAGCGGAAGCCGTCGGGCGGCAGGGGTGAGCCGGTGGTGGCGACGCACTTGACGCGGGAGAGGTCGAAGTCGCGGCCGGGGTGGACCTCGGCCTTGCGACAGGCCATGACGTAGGCGGCGGAGGTGCCGAACAGGGTGGCGCCGGTGCGCTCGGCGATGCGCCACTGGGCGCCGGTGTCGGGGTGGCCGGGGCTGCCGTCGTAGAGGACGACGGTGGAGCCCACCAGGAGGCCGGAGACGAGGAAGTTCCACATCATCCAGCCGGTGGAGGTGTACCAGAAGAAGCGGTCCTGCGGGCCGAGGTCGCAGTGCAGGGCGAGCTGCTTGAGGTGTTCGAGGAGGATGCCGCCCTGGGACTGGACGATGGCCTTGGGCAGGCCGGTGGTGCCGGAGGAGTAGAGGACCCACAGCGGGTGGTCGAAGGGGACCTGCTCGAAGACGGGCTCCACGTCCGCCGAGACGAGGGTGTCCCAGTCGAGGGTGCCCTCGGGGGCCGCCGTGTCGAGCAGCGGGATGTGGACGACCGCGCGCACGGTGGGGAGCTCGGCGCGCAGCTCGGCGACCACGTCGGCGCGCTCGTGGCGCTTGCCGCCGTAGTGGTAGCCGTCGACCGTGAACAGGACGACGGGCTCGACCTGCTGGAAGCGGTCCAGGACGCTGCGGGCGCCGAAGTCGGGGGCGCAGGAGGTCCACACGCCTCCGACGGCGGCGGTGGCGAGCAGGGCGACGACGGCGTGCGGGATGTTGGGCAGGTAGCCGCTGACCCGGTCGCCGGGGCGGACGCCGAGGCGGCGCAGCTCAGCCGCGAGGGAGCCGACCTGGCGGCGGAGTTCCGCCCAGGTGACGGGGGTCGGCTCGTGGGTCTCGTCCACGTGCAGGAGGGCCGGCTGGTGGGCTCGGTCGGGGTCCTCGGCCGCGCGCAGGGCGTGCTCGGCGTAGTTGAGGGTGGCGCCGGGGAACCAGGTCGCGCCCGGCATGCCCCGGTCGGCGAGCACCCGCTCGTAGGGGCTCGCGAAGCGGACGTCGCACCATTGCGCGACGGCCTGCCAGAAGCGCTCCAGCTCGTCCACCGACCAGCGGTGCAGGGCGGCGTAGCTCGCGGCGGGGTCGCCGGGGACGGGGGCGGGGGCGCCGTGCCGCTCCGCGGCCCAGGCATGGAAACGGGTGACCTGCGCGCGGGCGACACGGTCCTCGCCGGGGCGCCACAGGGGCTCCGGCTGGGTGGCGGGCTGCGGTGCGGTGGTCATGGTCGGCTCCCGGGCTGTACGCGTCGTGGGCGTCGCCGCGCACACAGGCGGGGTATGCGCGTGACGCGGCTGACCAGGACGATGCCACGTGATCGACTCCGGCACCAGGGTCGGCGGCCCATCTCACGGCCACGTCGGTGTCGGCACGGCTTTCCGGTGGGTGATCGGTGCGGGTGAACGGGAGTTGAACGGACCGCGCGCCCGGTGCTGACGGTGGCAGGGTGATCAGCATGGATGCGCGTGAGCTGGTGCGGTCGGTGAGGTCGGTGGCGGCGGTGCGGACGGTGGGGTCGGCGCGGGGGCTGCGGTCCGTGCGGTCGGCGTGGCGGCGGTGGCGTGCGGACTCGGTGGAGCTGCCCCCACGAAGCTGTCCGGAAACAACGCGTTGCTTTGACGGGGGCATGATCGTTGATCTTCCGTGGTCATATCCCCGCCGGTCCCTGGTCAACTGACTTCG
>NZ_JBVIQR010000116.1:0-6232 GCF_055576875.1 Streptomyces sp. NPDC033229
TCACCCTGACCGCCAAACCCGGCTTCACCTTCACCCCGCCCACCAGCAACACCCCCCACGCCACCTCCGGCTGTGACACCAAGGGCACCCAGATCATCTGCAACTGGCCGGCTGAGCGCCTCGACCCGAACCAGCCCCAGCCCTTCGAACTCACCGTCAACGTCAAGGCCGGCACCACCGCACCCACCGGTGTCACCGATGCCTTCACCTACAAAATCGTCGCCAAACCGCCGAACCAGAGCGGCACCGGCGGCACCCACACCGAACAGACCCCCGACGACAACGGCGACCCCAACATCCCCAACACCGCCAAAGTCACCGTCAGCTAACCGCAGGAAACAGAGACCGGGTGTCCCCTTGCGCCTGCACACCACTCCCTCGGCACGCGCGAAGGGGACACCCACCCGGCCCCACCACAGCCAACACCCCACCGGCATACCCCTCCCCACTCGAGCAGCATCCGCTGTCAGCGCGAGGGTGGTCACCGCGACCGAGCCACGAGGACCGCAGCTTCGCATCGAAGACCAACAGCCCGTCCAAGCCCTGCACCCCCTCGGGGTCCAGCAGATAGGCCACACGGGCGTGGGTCTCCTGCTCGGCGGCCCGGCGGGCGGTAGCAACCTTCTCCAGAGACGACACCCGGCCGGATCACCTTCGCCGAACGCAGGTACTCGCAGCCCAGCCGGAACAACAGGCTCAGGGCGCCGTGCTCCATCGGCCCCGGACTCCTACCTCGGACACCGGCCGCAAAGTAACCGACAGGTAGCTTTCGTATCGTCAGGTAACCCGTTTCCTCAGCTCAGGCGCGTCGTTGGGTCGTCCGAGTGGTGCCCAGGGGAGGAGAGGGGCGGGTGTGCGGCAGGAGTAGTCGCTCCGTCGGCACGGCGCCGACATCATCACCAGCGCCGCCACCGCAACCGACCTGGCCCGCTTCCATCAGCAGGCGCCCGCCAAGCCGGCCTCCGGCCCCGGCTCATCACCTGCTCACGCTGGCTGACCTACCCACACACCTGCACCACCCACTCCCTGGACATCCACCGGGAGCTGGCCGAGGCCCGTGTAGCGACCCTCGTCTACTGGACCCCGGGACACCCCCACCGTTCCAGCCTCGACGACACAATCTGCGCCAGCCTGGCCCTCGCCTACCAGCACTACACCGGCAAACCCTGGCTCCAGCCCCTGGGCCTGGCCCACGCCCTCCTCGAAGTCGCCCACCACGCCCTGGCCACCGCAGCCGACCCCACCGACCGCACAGCCATCACCCAGGCCATCACCACTCGTCCCATCAACACCATCGCCGGGCCCTTCGACTGGACCCAAGGCTCCACCCCCAACATCGCACTCCTCCCCCTGGCAGGAGGCCGATGGCAACCCACACCACAAGGGCCCGAGATCGCCATGGTCAGCAATAGCCAGACGGGTCGCTCCGAACAGCCCTGACATGACGGCCCCCGCCCCCAGGCGACCCGGTGTTCCGGCTATGCAGCCAGCCGTAGCCGCCCGACCGCCTGCCGGTCGGGCGGCTCCATATCCAGGTGCCATGTGCCGAAGCGGGGGGTCTTGCACGTGATGTACGGGCTGACGGTGGCCAGGTCTACCGGGTCGATCTCCCATCTCTCGTCGATGAGGTCGTTGACCACCTTCGTAATGTCCACGGCCGTATGGAAGATCAGGCAGTTCGCCAAGAGCTCGTTGAATTTGATGATTTTCTCCTGGTGCTCCGGGTCATTGTCCTGGATCACGTCGGAGGCGAACATCAGCCAGTTGCTGAACTTGTGGAATGCTTCGACCTTGTTAGTCATCGACTGGATCGACTCGCGCAGCTCGGGCTCCGATAGGAACTGCAGGAGCACGATCGTCCTCATCACCCGCCCGAGCTCGCGGTATGCCTGGTAGATGCGGTTGCGGCGGGACTCGTTGCCCAGGCGCCGCAGCAGCGAGGCCGACGACAGTCGGCCCTCGCGGATGGACAGGACGACACGCATGAGGTCCTGCCAGTGGTTCTCGATCAGCCGCCAGTTGATGACGTCTCTCTCCACGTCACCGAACAGCGGGTCGATGTGCCGGTACTTCACCGCCGGGCTCACCCGGTAGAAGGTCAGGTCCTTCCAGTTCCGGATGCGCGGCAGCAGCTCCACGCCCAGCATGTGCGCGAGCCCGAAGACAGGCAGCGACTGGCCTTGCGTATCGCCGTGGACGACGTCGACGGTCACCTCGGATTGGTTCTTCAGCAGGCCCTCAAACAGGTAGACGGCCTCCCACATCCCGCAAGGGATGAAGTGGCTGAACAGGGCGATATAGGTATCGGAGACGTGCCTGAGCGAGAGCCCGCCGAAACCTCCATAGCGGATGTGGGACTCCGCAAGGAGGTTGTTCTCCCAGGTGTCGTACTGGGAACCGTCGATGCCGGCCTTGCCAACGTCGCCCCACACGTGCGCCACGTCGAGCTGGATGAACATGTCGATCACGTCCGCGGACGCGGCGTTCAGCTTCTCGGCGGTGATGTGCTGGTTGCCCGCCAGGGAGATCTCGTGCACCGAGACCTGCTGGCGCATGTGCCGCGCCACCTGCGCGGGCCCGGCGTTCGTCCAAGTGCCGCCACCACGAAATCCAGTACGCCGTGCGGGCCAGTACGTCCACCAGGCTCCACTCCGGCAGCCGGCGCAGGATCTCCGCCTCCAGGCCCTGCGCGGACTTCCGCCGGTCCTCGCCCTTGCGTGGCGTGAGTACGATCTTTCCCGACGCCTGGTCGATGGTCAGGTCCGCGTTGTCCGGGTAGCCGGCGTCCACCTTCGCCGCCACCGCCGTCAGCTTCTGCTTCAGCGCCGCGGTGAACGCCGACGCGGTGGCGGGCAGCCCGGCTTGCTCGCAGTACTCGGCCACCAGCGGCTCGCACTCCTCCCACGGCAGCAGCTGGTCGTACAGGTTGGCGTACGACTCCGATCCGAGGACCGCCACGTCCCCGCTCCGCAGCTCCTGGACCAGGTAGAACAGCGTGCACACCTCGAAATGCCGCCGGTTGATCTTCCCCGGCTGCTTCTTGTCGAACAGGATGCGCTGCCACATCTGCGAGGCGAACTCCGCCAAGACCGTCTTCGTCTCCTTGGTGCCGTCCTCCTTGGTGACCGTGTACGTCGTCGGCACCCACTGGCGGGTGCGGTGCCGCATCGCCTGGCAGAACTCCACCGCCTCCAAGACCATGCCCTCGGTGGAGGTAGCGACCATCGACAGCACCCCGGTCAGGTCCAGGAGCACCTTGCGGTGGCTCTTGAGATGCCGCCACAGCAGCGGGAAATAGTTCTCACCATGGTGGGCGGAGACCAGCTCGTGCTCCTCCGAGAGCTTCGCCAGCCCGCCGGCCTCCTCCAGCACTGCCTTCCCACACTCGGCATGCACCGCGTTCCACTTGCGCGGGCCCACCGGGAGGGTGACCGACTCGCCATCGAAGCCGACCGCGGCCTTGGCCACCTCCAGCACCTCACCCAGCACAGCGATCAGCCGCTCGGACTGGGCCCGGTGCTGCGCTTGGATCTTCTCCAGGTCCTCCTTGGCCTTCTTCGTGACCGATGACATGCGCTTGCACAGCATCGTCACCAGCTCATCGCGCGCCCGCACCTTCGCCATGTGCAGCAGACAGGCCAGCAGCGCGAGCCGCTTCACCACACCGATCTTGGACACCTCGGCGGCGTCCAGCACCCTCGCCTGCCCCGCGAAGTGCTCCAGCTTCCCCGGCGGCACACCCTGAAGCCACGTCGCCGTCGGCCCCAGCAGTTCCAGCTTGTCCAGATGCGTCAGGTGCTCGCGCAGATGGGAGACCGACGGCGCCTTCGCCGGCCGCTTCAGCTCATCGAACCGGCTGCGCGAACCCGCCACGACCCGCAGCAACCCCAGCAACCGCCCCCGTCCGCTCTCGTCCACGCGCGCCACGATCCGGGCGAAAAACTCCTCATTCACCTCGGTGCGGATCGACGCAGCCATCTCGTCCAGCGTCGTGTACCCCGGCAGCTCCAGCCGCGCCTTGACCAGCCGCCCCAGCGCTACATTGATCAGGTCAGCCGGATTGTCCTTCGTCTGCACCGCCTCACAGATCGCCTTTGCCGCGAGCTCGCGGGCCCGTTCCATGTCGTAGGCCACGCCCAGCCGCTCGCGGACGAAGTCCCGCTGGCGCGCGGCCGTACGCACCGAGTCGTGCCGCGGCTCCACACCCTCGCCCAGCCCCAGCAGGCCGCGCACATGCTCAACCACTGGCTCCGGCACCTCGGCCAGGTCCGGGAAGTAGCCCAGCTTCTGGAAACTCTTCAGCAGCACCACCAGCGCCAGCACATGCTCCGGCGAACGGGCTTTCCCCCACGCCCACGCCACCTCGGACGGCCCCGGGGTGAACGCCTCGTGCAACTCACGGGACGCCATCGTGCGCTTGAACCGCAGGTACGCGGTACGTTCCACCGAAGCCATGCGCCGCATGATCCCGGCCCCGTCACCTGCACGGAGCACGCCCATCCGCTGCGGGCGATCGGCATGGCGTGCATGTGACCAGGAAAGAAGCCAGCCAGACGGCCCACCGCGACCCATAAAACGATCATCCGAACGGGTTATCCCGCTGGCGGGCCCCAGCCTCAGCTCACTGGCACCGAGGCCCTACGGCACGTTTCCGGCGTACTCCGGCTGGCCTCCCAGTAAGCATACGCTTCGTGAGCCGGCTGGCTCATGAGGGCGGCTCGCAGCGCTATGCAAGCTGTGGAAGCAGGGCACGCAGATCGCATCCGACCCGGCTGGCGAGCACGTGCGGACAGGAGGAGGTCCACTGGTGTCGTGCTCCGATTGTGCCTACTTTGGTGGGGCGAGCTGCGGTGTGACTGGGAAACAAGAAGGTCTTGAGGCTGGCTGTCCAGGTCGGATTGGCTGGGCGGGGTAGCAGGAGCAGCGGGGTGTCCGGAGCGAATCCGAACCTGGATACGTCTTCTGGGGGCTGTTGGGGCAAGAACTGCTCACCTGCCCACAGACCAACGTCAAGAACGAGCCACGGCGGAGGTGCGAAAGCGGAGCCGGGGTCGGGGTCTGCGCACAACCACAGGGCGTATGTACCGACGACTGTCCTTTCATCGCCAGCCCAGAACTTGGCGAGGGGATCGAGGTACTGGGCACCATCCCGGCGCATACTTAGCAGGGCCGTCTCGACGGGCTCAATCAGGTCAAAGTAAGCGCTCTTCAACGCGGAGGCGGCAGCTTCCCGTGCTGTGAGCTCCTGGTCCACGCCAATTTCCCAAGCCGTGAGTTGCTCGGGTAGTCGTGACTGGAGGAATCGCCAAAGCTCGCTCACCACGACGGGAATGCCCTGTGCATCGCAGCGTGCGTGCTCAGCACGGGGAACACGGATCCACCAAGCGTAGTACGTGCCCTCCCGGGTCCCATCGTAAGAATCGAAGTCGGCACAGGAGTCGTACACGCATCCGAGCGAGGCGGCCATTTCCGTCATTGCGTGTTCGGTGCGCTGCGCCAGGTAGGGCCCAGCAACCTGGCGAGGATCATCTACATTCAAGCGCCAGACAACCCACTCGGAGTTATCCAGCCCGGCGCCGAAGCTTGTCCACATGACACCATTCTCTCCCATCATCGCAGCGGTGAGGGGTGAATACTTCGGACTCCCCCATCGACGCAACGTCTACGTACAATTCGATGATGATCCACTCTACGGGTTTAAATATTTTCTGTCCTGTATTATCGATTCCTAATGCCGTCCGTCAAGCCGCGAGGGCCGTTACTGACTTTGTAGCGGTGGTGTTGTGAGGCTGGTCTCAGCGAGGCATCCGTCGATGATGTCGCTGCGGTACTGGATCTTGCGGAGGCCGTGACGCAGGGTTCCTATCGGGTGGTCTGGGCCGATGAAGGCGGTGTTGGCCTGGCTGGAGCGCCGCAGGAGGGAGGGACCAGACGCCTTCGGCGGGGTTGAGGGTCGGGTGCACAGGGCGGCAGGTGGAAGACGGTGATCCAGTCGTGGCTGTCGGTGAAGTCCCGTAACCGGGCGTCCTTGAGCCTTTTCCATCTTGGTGGTGGGGTGCGGGGTGTCTGGGGTGCCGGCTGGACGGAACGACGAAGCTCCTGGTAGACGGGTTGTCGACCAAGATCAACCGTGTGCACCAGGAGCTTCGTGTGCTTGTCCACCCGTCGGCGATCGATCTGTCCAGCCAGTCCCTGCGGTTCCTGGCCAGGCAGTTGGAGGTGCGTCGTCGGG